>JANOPL010000089.1:0-28870 GCA_031421835.1 Hyphomicrobiales bacterium
TCAAAAACCGACAAGAGTTACAATCCAATGCGTGAAGCAAGCACGACGTGGCGTGAAAAAGGTGCAGCGCTCTGGTTGCTCGTGCCCGTGCATGTTTTGTTGTTTATCGTACTTGGTTCAATGTTTGCAGGTATCGCGACAGCAACAGAGTCAGCTGCAATGGGTGTCGCTGGCGCCTTGGGTCTGGCGTGGTGGCAAAAAACCCTGACGTGGGACAACTTCGTGGAAAGCTTAATGGGTGCAACACGCACATCGGCGATGATTGCATTCATTCTTGCGGGCTCTGCCGCGCTGTCGTTGGCGATGGGCTATACAGGTTTGCCAAATGATCTCGCAAATTGGGTTCAAACACTGAATTTGTCAGCAACGGGACTGCTCATGGCACTGCTGTTGCTTTATCTTGTTCTAGGCTGCTTCCTCGACGGCATTTCCTGTGTTGTTCTCACCATCGGTATTGTTGAGCCGATGGTACGTCAAGCTGGAATTGATATGGTGTGGTTTGGCATATTTATTGTGCTTGCTGTTGAGCTTGCGCAGATTACACCACCTGTCGGGTTCAATCTCTTTGTCCTTCAGTCGATGACGGGGCACAATATATTCAGGATTGCACGGTGGTCATTCCCGATGTTCATGATCATGTTGATCATGGTTTTTGTCATGATAGAATTTCCAGGACTTGCCACCTGGCTGCCGTCGTTGATGCTGCCAACAGCAGTACAGTAGCAAACACATCGCATCTCCGACCACCATCACAAATGAAAAACCCCGACTTGCGCCGGGGTTTTTCGTTTGAAACGCGTGGTAACTTTCAAGCGGCAGAACGTTGGCACTCTGGTGGCAGCGCTACAATCTCAATCCAGTAGTGCCCGACTGTTTTCACAATATCCACCAATTTGTCGAATGATACCGGCTTGCAGATGAACGAATTGACGCCCAGGTTATAAGTCTTGATGATATCTTCTTCGGCTTTTGAAGTTGTCAGTATAATGATGGGTATGCGATGCAAAATCGGGTCGCTTTTGATTTCTTTCAGTACAGTGCGCCCATCTTTCCGTGGCATATTGAGGTCAAGTAAAATGAACCCGGGATAGGGATGACCTTCGAATTTCTTGTAAGCGCCTTCACGGCGCAAATATTCCAACAGCTGAACGCCATCCTCGACAAAGTCTATGGGATTTCCAAGCTTTGATTCTTTAAAGGCATCATCGATCATCATGCGGTCGTCAATATCGTCGTCAGCGACGACAATACGGACTGGAAAACTACTACGATTCATAATGATTATCCTTGCTGCGTTGCTCAAGTGGAATTGTGACATAGAACGTTGCACCAACATTCAACTGGCCATCTGCGTCGATGGTGCCGCTGTGGCGCTCTACGATTTTGCGCACAGTAGCCAAGCCAATACCTGTGCCCTCATATTCATTGCGGCTGTGCAGACGTTGGAAAATGGTGAAGATCTGATCCTTGAATTGATTGTCAAAACCAATACCGTTGTCAGCAATCTTCAACAGAATATGTGCTGGGGTCGGGTCACCTTCAGGTATGGGGACAATATCAGCGCTCACTTTAATGATCGGCGCCACGTCAGATTTTCTGAATTTCAATGCATTGCCTAACAGATTCTGAAGAAGTTGACGCATTTGCATCGGGTCACATTCAATTGAAGGAAGATCGCCAAACTCAATCTTGGCGTCGGTCTCTTCCACTCTGATCTGAAGGTCAGAAATGACTTCCGTCAATACCTTGGTCAATGAGGTCTTTTGGAAAGCTTTCGCATCTGTCGTCACGCGAGAATATGACAATAGATCGTTGATCAGTTTGCGCATACGTCCCGCGGCGTTCTGCATGCGATCAACAAACATTCTTCCATCATCAGGAAGGATGCTTGAGTATTTGTTGACGAGACGTTCTCCGAAGGCTTCGATCTTGCGCAAGGGTTCTTGCAGATCATGCGATGCCACGTATGCAAAGTCAGCAAGCTCACGGTTCGAATGCTCAAGTTTCTGCGTATAGAGGAACATCATGGAGGCGTTTTTTTCCGTCTCGGTCACATCCTGGTATGTCGCAATGGTGCCACCATCAGACATAGGTTCATTCATGACTGCAATCACTCGACCGTCTTTCAATCGCTGCTTGATAATGCTGCGGCGGCTTAACTGACTTGGATCATTTCGTTCGGCAAGTGCGCGCTCTGCTTCTTCTGTTGTGTAGTTGCCCAAGCTGACACTGTACTGCATCAATTCACGGAGTGTGATGCCGGGCTTTACAACTTCAGCTGAAAAGCCATAGATATCGAGATACCGTTTGTTCACCACAATCAATTTTTGATGTTTGTCAAACATACACAAGCCCTGCACCATGTTCGTGAGAGCAGTGTCAAACTGTAAGTTGCGCGCATGCAGCTGTTGCGAAATGCGTAGCATTTCTATCTCGCGCAGCTTGAGTTCAGTAATGTCAGAACGTGTTCCGACGATTCCACCGTCGTTTGTTCGCTTTTCAGTGATCAACAGCCAACGGCCGTCAGTCAATTGCACTTCCGTCGGCTCGGTTGGATTACGATGTCTCTCCAGCCGCCAGTTGAAGTACTGGTCTTCTGTCATTCCGTTGAGAATAAAAGCACCACCCTTTATGGAATGCCGAAGAATGTCCTCTTTCGATGCGCCGGGCATAATAATGTCAGCAGCACGCGGGCTGTAATCGACGTATTTTCGGTTGTAGAGTACGATGCGGTCATTGGCATCATATAGCGCAAATCCGTCTGCCATGACATCAAGGGCGTGTGTCAATCTTGATCGCGATTGCTCGGCAATCATTTCATACTGAGTATGGAGATCGAGGCCTGAAGATGGCGCATCGACCTGGCGTGCGGTTTCAACTGCGGTTCCATTTGGCAAGCGTCTACGGCGAATTTCGACGATGCTGCCACTCGGTGCAGTGTAGCGGAAAGTGTACGCCGTACCAGGTTCGAGGCGTGAAATGATTTTTTCGATTTTTTCGTCAATTTCATTCGTTGGAACGTTCAAACGTCGAAACGTGACGCGCATCAACTCCTGCAACTGGACGCCGGTTGCGATATCCGAACTCAAATATCCGCACAAAGTTTTGTAAAGGTCGTTGCACGCAAGCAGCGAAAGCTGTGCGTCAAACAGTGCCAGTCCCACGTCTGCGCCGGCAAACAAATCTGCGATTTCAGAATTGTTCTGTTGCATGGAAGGCTGGTTGTTCCCGATTTTTTGCTGAACTTGAATTGCGGTTACGCGGTTTTCAATTTGCACATTCAATCCCCAAATTTCTGGAGAAAACTACACAAAAGCTATGAATGAACGGTGAAAGCCGGGCTCGAATTTTTCAGTCGCCGCATTTCTCCATATTTAACGATTTTCGGTGATAACTCTGAAAAAGATGGTGAAACAGGTGAGCGCTGCACGTCGCTGCAGCGTCGAGCTCGTTGCGCCGCACCCAACTGGAAGTGTGAGTATGCTGTCGAGTTTTGAAAGAAATATTGCGTGTTGGTTGCTTGCCGCAACAATTTTCGCTGGTTTTGTTGTTCCGGGGCTGTCTGAAAAATTGGCACCATTCACCTCTATCAGCCTGTTATTGTTGATTATTATGTCGTTAATTCCGATGGGAAGAATGGATGGAGACGAAGTTTTCAGTTTGGATGTCAAAGTCTGGGAAATTGTTCTTTGGCAACTTCTGGTACTGCCAGCAATCATCATTGCCGCCGCCCATTTGGCTCGCGTTAATAGCTCGATAACCATTCTGATGGTGACCACTGCATCAGCTGGCTCGCTATTCGCATCGCCGACGTTTGCCGAACTGCTGCAAGTCAACAAGCAGAAAGCCTTGCAATGCATGATTCTCTCCACCTTTCTCATGCCAATTTCCTATTTTTTCTTTTTCTCCGTCGTCTTGCATTCCGACATTGAAATTGACGTCATGTCCTTCATCTACCGTTGCATGATTTTCTTGGTTTTGCCGCTCGGCCTGTTTTTGGTGTACATGGGCTTTGCCTGCAGCCTGCCATCAAACTTGGTTGAATCCATCGAAGGGTTTTCGCGACGCTCGACGATACTTGCGCTCATGGCCTTCGGACTCGGCATTGTAGGTCCGGCCCGCGACCTGCTGTGGAACAATCCACAGCAATTCATAATTTATCTGTTGATTGTCACTTTGCTTGGCGCCGGCATGGCCTATCTTACAGCAATTGTCATGTTCAGACAGGGCATCAATGATTCACTCACCGCCAGCATTGTCAGTGGCTTTCGAAATGTCGGGCTTGGCTTTGTATTGCTTTCGGGCGTGGCTGGAGAAGCCACGGCGGAATATGTGGGTGTCTCACAAATTCCAATTTTCCTTGCTCCTTTGGTATTGAGTTTGATAGTTCGGGGTCAACGGTTGACCGCGAAAATGCAACTTGCGGGCTGAGCAAAGAGGACGAAACGTCGTCACTTCAGGTCATGATTGGTTAACTACAAAACTGAATCATTTCAACGTGGGGATGCGCTAAAGCTTCAGTTTACAGTTGCTTAGCTGCTTGCGTGTTAAGCATGACGCATAAGTGAGTTGAGTAAGGCAGAGTAAAGTGAGCGGCGTAAATCTGAGTGCAGAAAGCAGCTATCCAAGCACCGACGAAGTCGTGCGCGCGCTGCGTGCTGCCATGCAAACGAAGCCGAAAGTTGCAATCACTGCAGACGTTGCAACGTCACCTGTGCTTGCTGACATCACAAGAATCAATGCAGCCACTCCCAAAGTCGTCAAAGCTCCCGGTTCTAAACGCTACACCCTCGCATTCGCATTGGCGACCGTGGTTGGCCTAGCCTCGATATGGTTTGGAAATAAAGCCTACGGACCAGAAATGTATGGCACGGGTGGCATGGTTCCTGCTGCCGAAGCCCATGCCAAGCAACTCAACTACGCAGTTTTTGACTTGAACCTCAATATCCGCGCTCTTCGTGATGAGCAACTGAAGCGGATGACAAAAACACCTGACGTCATACTGTTGGGTGCCAGCCATTGGCAAGAAGCGCACAAGGGTTTGATCAAGGGCCAGGAATTTTTCAACGCACACATTCACAGGGACTATTGGGAAGATCCGCTGGGAATGGTTGAGCTGTTGGTAAAGCATAACCGCTTGCCAAAGAAACTCATTATCAGTGTTCGCGACAATCAATTCACACCGGTTGAATACCGCAAGGATTTTCTGTGGGAACCAGGCATTCCAGCTTATCGTGCCATGGCCAAGCGTCTCGGACTTGAAACTGAAAGCTTCATCAAAACCCTGCCGTATGACCGTGGTCGCGCCTTGATCTCGCTTCCAATGCTGTTTGAGAATTTTACACGGTGGCACAATGCATCTGAGCGTCCAGGTGCAACCGACAAGAAACACTTTGAAACTTTGGATACGCTACTCCCGGATGGATCAATTACGTGGTCCAACCAACGGATGAAGCTGTTCACACAAGAACGCACGCTGTCCGAGTCAATCGACTTTGCAAACAAGCGGCAGAACAGTCCTCCACTCGTTGACCCCAAGGGTGTTGAAGCCTTTGTAGTGATGTTGAAGTTCTTGAAGGAAAAGGGCGTCAGTGTCTATTTGGTCAAGCCCCCTTTCAATCCGACATATTACGACCGTCTGCGCGGAACGCCTTATGCCGAAGGACTTGATCGGATCGAGACTTTGATTCAGAAAATTGCAAACGACCACAAGCTTCCTGTCTTTGGCAGTTACAATCCGCATGAACTTAGCTGCGTTTCCGAAATGTATATCGACGCGGAACATGCCAACGACAAATGCCTGCAGAAGATTTTCGATCAGTACATGGCCATCGATGCAAAGGCGGGAATGCAATAATGTCCTTCACGTCGTTGCAGTTCATCTTCGTTTTCCTGCCGTTAGCTTACGCTGGCTTTGTCGTGGCGCATCGTTTTGGCGGAGCTCAACAAGCGATCAACCTGTTGGCGCTTGTTTCATTGGTATTCTATGCGATGTTCGGCACCCAGCTTTTGTTGGTATTGCTGGTGTCAATGATTTTCAATTTTACCGTTGGAAACGTGCTCGCTTGCCTGAATGGTCATCCACGGGTCGCGAGAAATCTGTTGTTGGGTGGTGTGGCCGCCAACATTATGATGTTGGGATATTTGAAGTATACCAATTTCTTTATTGACGTTGCGAACCAAACGGTTGGCACATCCTACGGGCATTTCGACATTACCGTTCCACTTGGCGTTTCATTCTTCACCTTCGTGCAAATCGGTTTTCTGATTGAAGCTTTCAATGGACAACTGTTGAAGCACAATTTCGCCAAATATGTCGTGTTCACGGCGTTCTTCCCATGCGTCACCGCTGGACCACTTGTGATGCAGCGCGAAATGATGGAACAGTTGTCCGATCCCAAAAATCCTGCATTCGATGTCCGGCGGGTGACCATTGGCCTGACCATGTTCGCCATGGGCCTGTTCAAGAAGGTTGTTCTGGCTGATTCAATTGCGCCCTTTTCTGACACGGTTTTCGGCGGCGCTGCGAATGGTTTGGCTGTGGATACAGCGACAGCCTGGATCGGTGGGCTTTGCTATACATTGCAGCTTTACTTTGACTTTTCGGGCTATTCCGACATGGCGATTGGTCTTGCGACAATTTTTGCAATCAAGTTGCCGTTAAATTTCGACTCGCCTTTCAAATCAACAAATATTTCTGATTTCTGGCGTCGCTGGCACATGACCATGACACGCTTCTTCACAGCATATGTTTATTCAGGCTTGGCCATGTATGGCATGCGCAAGGGCATGGGCTGGCAACTGGGTCGCGTCGGGCGCTTTTTCCTGGTGGCGGCCATTCCATCGATCATGACTTTCCTTATCGCAGGTGTTTGGCACGGCTCTGGCTGGACCTTTGTCATCTATGGCGTGATGCATGGTGTTGCCATTGCAATATTCCTCGGCTGGCGTGAGTTTTCAAATGTGAAATTGCCGTCACCTATTGCCTGGCTGATCACGATGATTACCGTAGTGTGTGGCTTGGTGATGTTCCGCGCACCAGATGTGCCAACCGCGTTGACGCTCCTGAGTAACATGTGGGGTATTGCAGACGCATCAGCAAAAGCCACCTCTATTTCAATAGACAGTGCACAAGCCATTTCAATGATTGTGATCATGGGCGCCGTTACACTTTTGATGCCAAATACGCAGCAAGTTCTGCATCATGAATGGCCTGTCATTGATAGCAAGCCTGAAGAGGCCGCCAATGCAGCAGGGCTTGTCGCCTGGCGTCCGACGTTCGGCACAGCCTTTGTCACCGCTTGTATTTTCACCATCGCCATAACCTCAATCGGGTCCAGTTCTGGGTTCCTGTACTACAAATTTTAACACTGGAGATTAGTATGAACACGCATAATCATAGCTTCGCTGAATTCGTTCTCGACTTACCGCGCGAAGTTGACCATGAAGTTGCGGGTGACATTGAAAAAGAGTCAGTGTTCGTCTCCCCCTTCATCGACCGCATTTTCGTGAATTCAGATGGTCTCACAGCGCGCGTCGTCACACGTCCCGGTGCTGACTTGGCAGAGACAAAAGAAAAGGCAAGCCGCTTCCTCGAGGTGATGGTGAAGCAGGTCTCTGGCTTTGAGATCAAGGTTTTCGTCGACACCAAACGTAAGGATACAGGCCCCTATTTTGTAGGGGTCAACGACGAACTTGTGAAGCGCGGTTGGATGCACGACTATGGAAAAGGCCAAGTGGCCTATAGCGGTCCTGTGCTGAAGCTCGCCAAGTTGATCAATGACAAGGCCGGTGAACTTTATAGTTCGGTCCTGGGTGCCAAAGACGCCCACTTCCCAGCCATGATTGATGCCGATACTCTGCACAAATGCGGATATTTTGACTCGCACCCCAATGCCGTAACGTTTGTTGGCAACGTTATCGAAGACTTCGATGCCATTGAGGAATTCCGCCGTGCAAACTCTTGCTCGGAAGGCGCACTGATGCCGCATCAGGATCATATCCATATTGATGGCATGTGTCTCAATCCGGCAGCCTGTTTTCCGTGCTATCCAACCTTGACCGGACAGAACTTTACCCAAGGTCAGTGCTATTCCTGGTTGGGTCGGGTGTTCCGTTATGAATCCCGCAACATCAACGGGCTTGATCGTCTTTATGAATTCAATGTGCGCGAACTGGTGTTCGTGGGCAGCGAAGATTACGTGCGCAGTGTGCGCGCCAAGGCGCTGCCGATCGTTGAGGAACTGGCGTCGTTCATGGACATCGATTGCCAGGTGCAAACTGCCACTGATCCATTTTTTGCAACGGTGTCCGCCGCAAAAAAATTCTGGCAAGCCGCGCAGGAAGTCAAAAATGAAATCAAGATTCCGGCCCTTGGTAATGATGGCAGCCAGAAAATGTTGGCCTGCGGATCCATAAATCTGCATGGCAACTTTTTCGGCAAACGCTTCAATTTCACTTGTGAGAATGGAGAGCCAGCACAAACTGGCTGTGTGGGACTTGGCATTGAGCGTTGGGTTCTTGCAGCTTTCACACAACACGGTTTCGACGAACAACGGTGGCCGGAAGCCGTGCGCAAGATCATTTTTGCATCATAATTTTAATTTCAAAACAAGGGACAGCGACAATGCAACTCTATGAACTGATCGGAAAAGTATTAGGTGTTGATTCTTCGGAATTGACTGAAGAGTCAAACGCGCAAAATACACCAAAGTGGGATTCTCTGCGCCACATTGAAGTGGTGTTTGCGATGGAAAACGCATTTCATGTGCGGTTCACAATGCCTGAAATTTCAGGACTGCGCAATCTGGGCGATATTCGAAAGCTGCTCACGGCAAAAGGCGTTCAATTGAATCAAGCTCCAGCCGAGCGAAAGATTGCCTGATTTGAAAATGAATTTTAATTTCAATGAAGACGATGGAGTCAAGATTGACGCCTGATGCAACCATAAGACTGCTCATTGTGGACGATGATGAGGACGATCTGTACCTCATCAAGGACGCATTGAGTGAGGTGACGCGTACGCGCTATGCGATCACGACTGCATCGTCGTCTCTTCTTGCCATGGTTGAGCTTTCAAAATCTGGCTTTGACGTTATATTCAGCGACTACCGGCTGGGGGCGGTGACGGGTGTTGATTTCATCAACAGTGTGCGTGCTGCCGGAATCGATACACCCATCATTCTTTTGACGGGTATTTCCGATGCCATGGTCGACAATGCCGCACTTGAAGCCGGCTCGTCTGACTTCATCCCAAAAACCGCTATCACTGCAGATGTGCTTGACCGCTCGGTTCGCTATGCGATGGCTCATGCCAACCGCCAACGCGTGCTGCAAAGTATCCTCAAGAATACTAAATCAGGTATTTCGGTATTGGATGCTGACAAGAAGGAGACGCTTTCAAACAGCCAGATGGCAAGTTTTGCCAAGCGTGCCTTCGGCGATGACACCGATGCAAAGCAACAATTGATCAAGCTGGCTTTTGCGTGCGAACAAAAAGATATTGTCGTTGGTTCTGTTGTTCTTGAATCACATATCACAGAACTTCCAGATGGTGGATCAATCCTGGCGCTTCATGACGTGACGGACCGGGTGAATGATTTACGTGAACGCGAACTGGCGGAAGAGCGCATTCGCGCGATCGCGATGCAAGACGGCTTGACAGGTCTGCCCAATCGCATGTCTTTCAATCTGTTTTTGGATGAAGCTTTGGAGAAATCCAAACGCGACAAGACAAAAGTTGCTGTTTTGCTGTTTGACTTCAATCGGTTCAAGGAGGTGAACGATCTGTTCGGGCATGCTGCTGGCGACCATATTCTGCGACACGCTGCAACAGCAATCCAGTCCACCTTGACAAGCAGGGAATTCTGCGCGCGATTGGGTGGTGATGAGTTTGTGCTTATTCAAAGCGATAGCAATGAAGATGACGCGTTGGACTTGTCGCGCCGTGTTGTCGAAAACTTGACAGTTTCATTGAAGTGGGAAGAGAAGGTCATTGAAGCCAGTGTTACACTGGGTGTCGCACTTTACCCCGCGCATGGAAACAACCGCCAGGAATTGTTGGCGAATGCTGACCTTGCAATGTATCGAGGCAAGGCTGAAATTGATCGTTCGATTTGTATCTTTGATGCCGGCATGGACCAGTTCATCAGAGATCGGCGTACTTTGGCACATGACTTGAAACACGCTATTCAGGGTGACGAGTTAAGCCTCGACCTGCAACCGCAGTTCATGACAGGTACAGGTGAACTGGTTGGTTTTGAAGCCTTGTTGCGATGGCGCTGCCCATTGCGTGGACTTGTTTCGCCTGCTCAATTCATTCCTGTCGCTGAAGAAAACGGGTTGATCATTGAAATCGACAAGTGGGTGCTGACAAAGGCTTGCAAACTATTGACCAAGTACAGTTGGTTGCCGCGTTTGGCCGTCAATGTTTCCGCCAAAGCGATTTGCCAGCCTCAAATTGTGTCCCAGGTGCGGGCGGCGCTTTTTGAAATTGGCGTGGCAGCCAACCGACTTGAGTTGGAAGTCACGGAAACGGCTTTGATCCATGACTTGAACCGAGCGTTGCACAACTTGCGTCAAATCAAGGCGCTTGGCATTTCAATTGCCATGGATGACTTTGGGATTGGTTATTCGTCTCTCTCGTTGCTGAGCTCATTCCCGTTTGATCGCATCAAGGTTGATGGGTCTTTCATTCAATTGACCGGAAACAACGAGCGCGCAGATGCTATTTTCAAGGCAGTGGTTGGGCTGGGCGCAGCTTTGAGTGTTCCTGTGCTCGCAGAGGGTGTTGAAACTGAGCAGCAACTGCTGTTTGCAAAAGAGTCCGGCTGTGAAGAACTCCAGGGATTTCATTTCGGCAGGCCCATTCCAGAGCATGTCTTGGAAGACGTTCATAAAAAGCTCGAGGGCGATCTATCGTTGCCTGCCATCATGGCGTGGCAAAATTCAGAAAGGTACTACAAGCCCTTCGCTGGTCTTGAAAAAACACCACTCACAGTTCAATACGCCTTGAATTAATGCATTTTCGTCATCAATGACGTTGGCACACGACCATCAGGCGAGAAAGCAGGCATGCTGCCAGTGCGTGCCACTCCAATATTGGCTTCGTACACAACCAACATCAGCCCCACTCCTGCAGTCTTGCAATTGATTAGGCGTGGTGTTTCAGTACACAGTCATGAGCGTTGCAGCGGCTTGCTCTGGATCACCACCACCGAATTGACGCAAGTCTTCCCGCCTGCAGGCCAGGTAAGCGGTGACAAGATCATGACCGAGCCATCGACTGGCTGCAGTAACATCCAGTTTATTCATTGCGTCTTGCAGTGACTGGGGCAAGTGTCGCAGACCCATTTTTTCGCGCTGCGCCTCAGGGATTCCGTCTGGATCTTCGGAGACATTGACGGGGCGACGCTTGCTTTTCAAACCATCAAGCCCCGCACCAATAATGGCAGCCAGAGCGACATACACATTTGCAGTTGCGTCGGTGGTGCGATACTCCAATGAGGCATCGGGATTGTTGCCCTTTGCATCAGCCTTGCGCGGCACAAGCCTGATCATGGCCTCGCGGTTTTTGACACCAAGGCAGGTATAGGCACCGACCCAGCTATGTGGCCTCAGCCGAAGGTAAGAGTTGGTGGACAAGCATGTAAAGGGAACAGCATTTTCCGCGTGATCAAGAATGCCTTGCGTAAACGCACCTGATGTGTCCGTCACCCAGTCCTTTGCAGCTGTGATGGGCTTGCCATTGCGATACAGACTGAAATGGATGTGAACCCCATTGCCCGCCACATTCAGCGCCGGCTTCGGAATGAAGCTGGCGTGCAGACCCAGTTGCCGTGCACAGTCACGAATGACTTCAAGCGTCAACACAACACGGTCGGCTGCGTTCAAAGGATCGGTTGGTACCGACGAAACTTCAAACTGATCCGTTCCATATTCGGCCTGAAATTGTTCCAGCCTTATGTCGGCTTTCGCAAGTGTGGCCATCACGAGGTCAGCAAGATGCGAAACATTGCGGCCTGAAGATAGCGAAAATGCGGGGTGCGACTGCTGGTTCAACCCCTTCACCAAAAACTCGTGTTCAAATGCAACCTTCATCGTGAGACCTGCTTCTGACTGAAGTCGCGCAACCGCATTCTTCAAAGCTGTTCGAGGGCAACAGGGCCATGCTGCGCCATCAGGCATGCGGGCGTCACACAATACGAGATCAAATGCGGGTTTGTTATCGTAGGACGGCAGCGTAGCCATCGCGTCTTGATCGGGGAACAACCGGATTTCACCCATGGGTCCGAACGGATTGTCGGGTGGCAAAATGTTTGTGGGGCCAATGGAAAAATTTGCAGGCACCCATGGCAATCCTCCCGAGAGGGCTTGCCTGCGCCTCTCTTTTGGCACTGACCGCCCCCGCACAAGACCTGAAAGGTCCTGATGACCAAGAAACAGGAAATGTTGTTTAGCCATGGTTTAAACGGCCTTTTTGCTGAGTTGATGCTCCACGGCATCCAGCGCCAATGGTAACAGTCGCGCGAGTCTCACAGCCCATGCCGCTTGGCCATCAGCCGATGCAATCAAGTCCTGCCGTATTTCAAGTTCCACGTGAATTAGTCCACCCCGCTCGCAATGCACGGGAACAGCATAGTCAACATGATCCTCCACTGCATAGGGCTGATTGACACCGACAGTCACATCGACTTCATTTTCAAGCAGCCTAATCAAGCTTCGGGCCAAGCGATCATCACGATTGAAAAGCACGCCAATGTGCCACGGGCGCGGACCTGGGTAGTCTCCATGTTCAGGCGTGAAACTGTGCATGGCAATAACGACGGGAGGGCTGAGAACCTTGCGCATCGTCTCGATCTGACGGGCAATCGCAGTTTGATAGGGCCAGAATATTTCATCTTGTCGCTGCTGCACGGCTTCTGGTGATAGATCTCGATTGGCTGTAATGTGTATGCTGTCACTGACAGGCGCAATCGACGTGGGGTTTCCAGGCTGCCGGTTGCAATCAATCACCAGTCGGGAATAGCGTTGGAAAACATATGGCGCATCAAGCAGTGCAGACAGCCGCTGTGCAACACCATTGATGCCGATGTCGATGCCGATATGGCGATTGAGATCAACTGATGAAATGCCAAGATCGCCCAAGCGCTTGGGCACAGCATTGCCTGCATGGTCTGCAATCAAAAGGAAGCGGCTTCGTCTATCGAGACGCTCTACGCCAACGGGTTGCGGGTCTGATGCCTGTAACAGGCTATGCGTGTCGGACACATTTCACTCCACTGTGCATCACTTTACTGATGAATTTTTGTTTTCACAGATTAGATTTTAATCAGCATATAGAAACTGTATTGACATCACAATACATTCCCCTGAGTATTGAAACTTCAGTTCATGAGTAAACCCTCAGGATATGGTGTGTGAATAGGCGCAGGGAGTTGCCATTGTTCAAGCCCGGTCTGGAAGCGGCAGCGCTTGCAGCACTTTTGTGTGCAGTCACCTTGGCAGCATGGCTCATGTTTGGGCTCTCCGGTCAACGGCTGATGACGCTGTTCTGCGTGAACCTGTGTGGTGTCATCGCGTTTCAGATTTTCAGTGGAAATTCAGGCGTCGTCTCATTCGGTCACACTGCGTTCATGGGGGTTGGTGCCTATGTCTCAGCGTGGCTCACAATGCCTGCAACAATCCTGAAAACCGCATTGCCCAATTTGCCAGCATGGCTCGCGGGTCATGAACTCGCACTTCCTGTTTCGTTGCTGCTGGTATTATGTGTGGGCTTTGCGTTGGCAGGCATTTCTGGCTTTGCAATTGCGCGGCTGGGTGGTGCCTCAGCATCCATCGCCACGCTTGGATTTCTGATTATCATTTATTCCATTCTCGCCGCGGCGCGCGACTACACACGCGGCAACCAGGCCTTTTACGGCGTGCCACGCGTAACTGATATTTTTGTTTCACTGATTTTTGCTTGCCTTTTCATTGTTGCTGCGCGGCTTTATCGCGAAAGCCGCCAAGGCTTGATGATGCGTGCCGCACGAGACAACGAAACCGCAGCCGTCGCTGTCGGTGTGAACCCGCAACGCATGCGCCACATTGCGTGGATCATTTCGGGTGGCTTGGCCGCAGTTGCCGGTGCATTGTACGGCCATATGCTTGGGGCTTTTACGCCTAAAGATTTCTATTTCCATCTGGCTTTCACTTATGTTGCGATGTTGATTGTTGGTGGCATGGGAACAGTGACGGGGGCAGTGCTGGGCGTGGGGCTCGTCATGTTCATGCAGGAACTGCTGCAGAAATTCGAGCGTGGCTTCGACCTTGGCCCCATTCACGTTCCTGAGATTTTCGGTTTGCCAATTGTGGGCGTGAGCCTTGCCATGTTGTTTGTGCTGTGGTGGCGTCCCTCTGGGCTGATGGGTGTCAGGGAATTCGCGCAAGGTTGGTTTGCGCGCATGAGCAAGTCTGAACATATACGAAGTGACACCACCCATATCACCACTCCTCATTCGGACGTCTTGCATGTGAAAAATGCAACAAAATCTTTTGCTGGCCTTACGGCGGTAGATGCCGTGAGTTTTGATGTTGCGCCAGGCCGCGTTACCGGACTGATCGGTCCTAACGGGGCTGGAAAATCCACACTGGTCAATACCATGACATCGCTTTACCCGCTCACAACAGGCACTGTTCAAATTGGTGCAAAGACCATCAGTGGTCTTGCGGCCCATATGATCGCCGCTGCGGGCATTTCACGCACCTTTCAAAACATCCGGTTGTTCACCGGATTGACAGCAGGAGAGAATGTTGCTGTCGCGGCCATCGCCAATGGTTCGAACCTTGCCGATGCCAAAAATATTGCAGAAAGTGAACTTGCTTTTGTAGGACTTCCAGGGATCGCTGACCATCCATCTGACGCCTTGCCCTACGGTGCAAGGCGGCGGCTCGAAATTGCGCGGGCGCTTGCAACCAAACCCCGCTACTTGCTTCTTGATGAACCGGCTGCAGGCATGAATCCGGACGAAACCGCTGATCTCGCAACCCGCCTGAAAGTCTTGCCGGAACAGCGGGGTCTGGGCCTGCTGTTGATTGATCATGACCTTAAGTTCGTGATGTCGCTGTGTGATCGTATCGTCGTCCTCAATCGGGGACGGCTCATTGCAGACGATGAACCCGCAAACATTCAGAAAAACCCTGATGTCATCGAAGCCTACATCGGTACACGCGCCTCCCGTGCGCCGCGAAATTCAAAACTGGAGGAAAGTCAGTCAACCAACACAAGGGAGAAACCAGATGTCAAACCGATCGCTTAAACTCGCCGCTCTGTGTGGCGCAACGATGCTGGCCACACTGCCCGCATTGGCAGAAGACTACGTTGTCGGTTTCACGGCAGCGCAATCGGGCTGGCTTGCGAGCTATGACCAGCCCGCCTATGCAGGCTTCAAATTCTGCATCGATGAAATCAATGCCAAGGGCGGCCTCGCAGGCAAACACAAGGTGGTTATAGATGTGCGTGACACCCGTTCAGACACTGCTGAAACCGTGAAGATTGCCCAGGAATTTGTCGACAAAAAAGTGAACTTCATCATTGCACCTTCTGACGGTGACCCGACCATGGCCATGGGCCAGATTACCAGCCCCGCAGGCATTCCCACCCTGACACCGGGTGGCACGGCACCCATTCTGACCTCCGTGGGGGAATTTGTTTTCGGCGCTTACCCCGCTGATAACCAGCAGGCGGCTGTGCTGGGGGCCTATGCCGCTGAACTTGGCTACAAGACAGCTTGGCTCCTGAAATCGCCGGACGCTGCTTATCTTTTGAAGGGTCCGGAATACTTTGGCCAGGTTTTCGAATCAAAGGGCGGCAAGGTGATTGGTGAAGGGTCTTTCACCCTCAATCAGCCTGACTTCTCGGCAATCGTCACGACGGTCAAAGCACTCAACCCGCAACCCGATGTCATCATGACATCGGCGTGGGAGCCTGATTTCCCGGCGTTCATCAAGGCCCTGCGGGGAGCAGGCGTCACATTGCCCGTGATGGGAGCTGATGTGCTCGATACACCAACGGTGCGCGGCCTGGGTGAGGTCGTAAATGGCATTGTTCACACGTCTGGTGGACAAACAGAAGAAAATCCCAAGCAGGCAGAGTTTAATGCGCGCTACAAAGCAGCAACAGGCAAGGAGGTCGACACGAATTACATTGTGAATGGTTGCGATGTGGCAGGCATGATTGATGCAGCAGTTACAGCTGCTGGATCGACTGATCCAAAAGCCGTTCGTGACGCGCTCGCAAATCTCAAAGATGCGCCGGGCATCATGAGCAACTACACGTTTGCAGGCACGGACCGCATGCCGATGCGGGCTGTTGTGCTGTCGAAAATCGACAATGGCCAAAAGGTCTTTATCCGCCGTGAAATGGCAGATCCCGCGACCATGCCGAAACCGTGAACGGATTGTAACCCATGTTGGCGGTTGAAAATCTTGTGATGCGATATGGTCCGGTTGAAGCGTTGCGCGGCATCAGCTTCAACGTCCGGCAGGGCGAGATTGTCGCCGTGCTGGGAGCCAACGGCGCTGGCAAGTCAACCACACTGGCGGCCATTGCGGGCCTTCTCAAGCCCACCTCGGGCACCGTGACATATCATGGCAGGCCGGTTTCCGGCCTGCCACCTGAAACACTTTCGCGCCAAGGCATAAGTTTGGTGCCCGAAGGGCGGCGCATCTTTGCAAGTCTTTCGGTTGCCGAAAATCTCTGGCTCGGAGGTGCCAGCCACGCCACAGCCGAGGAACGGCGTGTCCGGCAAAATCAACTGGAAGAACGCTTTCCGATTCTGCGCGAACGAACGCGCCAAAAGGCGGGTCTGCTCTCTGGCGGTGAACAACAGATGCTGGCCATTGCCCGGGCATTGATGTCGAAGCCAAAATTGTTGCTGCTGGATGAACCGTCGCTGGGCCTGGCACCTCAAATGGTCGAGCGCGTATTCGATCTCATCACGACACTGCGCGACGAGGGCATCACCATTTTGCTGGTCGAGCAAAACGTACCCATGTCTCTCGCCATCGCCGACCATGGCGTTGTTCTGGCCAACGGTCGCGTTGCCATGGCAGGCACAGGTGTTGAACTAGCGCGCAACAGCAAAATTACTGAAACCTATTTGGCGGCCTGATCAATGGATGTATTTCTCCAGCAATGCGTCAACGCCATAAGCCTCGGCGGCATTTATGCGTTGCTTGCACTTGGTCTTGCCGTTGTTTTTTCCATCGTTCGCCTGATCAATTTTGCCCACGGTGAAGTGATGACTGTGGCTGGCTACGCCATCTGGCTTGCCTTGGTGTCTTCGGTTCCGGTTGCTGCGGCGATTTTGTTGGGAGTGATCGTGGCCATGTTGGCCTCTGTCGCCATGGAGCGCGTTGCCTTTCGCGCCATGCGCGGCGCAAATGTCACGTCGCTCCTCATCACGTCCTTTGCCGTGAGTGAAATTATCAAAGTGCTGTTCCAGAACGGCATCAGTGCACGCCCCGTGCCGATCGTGCTGCCCCAGTGGATGTCCGGCAGCATCAATTTCGGCTTTCTCACAATCAGTGTCATGTCAGTCATCTCCATCACGGTTGTGATACTGGCATTGATCGTGTTGACCTTCATCCTCACGCGCACAACATTGGGCGTGGCCATGCGCGCCGCGGCTGAAGACTTTCCGGTCGTGCGGCTGGTTGGCATCAAGGCCAATCATGTCGTGGCGTTGGCCTTCGCCATTTCAGGTGTATTGGCTGGCGTTTCAGCCGTGTTGTGGGTGGCGCAACGGGGCTCCGTCGATCCGCTGATGGGGGCTGCTCCTGTTCTGAAAGCCTTCATCGCCACAGTACTTGGTGGCCTCGGTTCGCTGTCGGGAGCAGTCTTGGGCGGATTTGCTGTGGGTATTGTCGAAGTGTTTCTGCAAGGTTATCTGCCAGACAGCGTTGCCCCCTACCGCGAAGCGATCTCACTCTCGATTATCATCGCAATTCTTGTCTTGCGTCCGGATGGTCTGCTGCCCGCGCAAAATGTGAACCGGAGTTGATGCCGTGACGGTCCGTTCGCTCATTGAACAACACCTTCCGGATTTCAGTGCCAGCGACACGCGTGTTGCGAGGCTTATCCTCGAACGCTATCCCATCAGCGCCTTGGGAGGCATTGAAGACCTCGCCCGCCAGTCAGAGGTGAGCGCGCCAACAGTGACGAGGTTCGTGAAACGCCTTGGCTTCAGAAAGTTTACTGATTTCCAGCGCGCCATCCGGCTTGAAGTTCAGGACACTGAGGTTTCGCCCTTGGCTTTGCTTCAGAAGCACCAGCAAAAGCCCGCCAAAACATTTCAGACTGACCGCGGCATGATGGACCATCTCGCTGTTGCCATGCAGAAGTTGCTCGATACCTCAACCCAGCGTTCTCTCGACAAGGCGGCAGGCCTGATCAGCGACAACAAAGCGCGGATTTATCTGATGGGTGGACGTTGGAGCTCGATTATCGCGCAATATGCCGCGTATCAGCTTATCACTCTGCGCGGCGAAGTGCATGTTTTGTCTCTGCAAGCGTCTGGTGTTCGTGAAGACCGGATCGCTGATTTCACCCGGAAGGACGTATTGTTGGCCTACGACTTCCGCCGCTATCAGCCTGAAACAATAGCGTTCTGCCAAACAGCCAAAGAGTGTGGTGTGCGTATCGTGCTGTTTACGGACTTGGAACTGTCACCCATCGCAGAGGTCGCCGATGTCGTCATTCCAGTGACTGTCGAAACCACGACACCCATGGACACATTGGCTGTCGCCATTGCTGCTACAGATGCGCTCCTGACACGTCTCGTCAAAACCCTCGGCGCGCAAGCCTCGAAGCGAATGGCCATGCTCGAAACGTTGCGCCGCAAAGCAAGTGATCCCAACCTCCATTGAAAGAGTGTAGAATGAAACTGTCCCCAATCCCTGCCATTGACGCGCCTGATGGTGCCTACCGTGAACGCTCGATTGAACCTCTGAAGACGGCGCTGCTTTCAGTTGATATGCAAAACTCCGAATGGAGTCCGGAACGCATTGCAAAAGCACGCATGCCCGGGTCAAAAGAAGCACCCTATCTCGACATCATGGAACGCATCGAGCGACAGCTGATCCCCAATCAACAACGGTTACAGGCCGCAGCCCGCAAGGCTGGCATTGAGGTGATTTACACCACCATTGAAAGTTACACACTGGACGGCCGCGACCGCAGTCTTGACCACAAGATCTCGAACCTCTTCTGCGCCAAGGGGTCATGGGACTCCAAGGTGATCCAAGACGTCGGGCCCGAGCCCAATGACATCGTCATCCCGAAGACAGCGTCAGGCATTTTCAATTCCACCAATATTGAATACGTGCTGCGCAACCTCGGCATTGAATATCTGGTGATCTACGGTATCTGCACCGATCAATGCGTTGAATGTGCGATCAGGGACGCGGCTGATCGCGGCTTTCTTGTCACGCAAATTGAAGATGCGTGTGCCGCCAACGACGTAGCGCGTCACACTGTTTCGCTTGAACAGATGCGCGGCCACTATTGCCGCACCCGGACGACCGACGAAATGATTGCGGAGATTGAAGCTGTCAGTAACCGACGACGTTCACCCACAAACACTAAGTAGGAATGGAAGCTGACAAACCAGTTTGGCAGGTCAACAATCTCCAGTAAGTAGTATGGTTCGAAACTATTTGGCGAATTGTTCGAGACATCCGACTTTTTGGGTTTAGTGTTCAACATATCTACGTTTTTTCGCAGCCATTTATGCTTGCGAGAACCATCTGATTGAAGTCCGACTGCAACTTGATCATCATGGAAAAGTGAATTGTCAAACAGGATAATTATGTCTTCAAAATCAAATCAGCACCTTTTTCGCCAATCATGATTGTGGGCGCATTTGTGTTCGCACCAACCAGACGCGGCATGATTGAAGCGTCAATGACGCGTAAGCCCGTGAGACCATGGACGCGCAGTTGTGGATCAACCACGGCCATGGGGTCTGTGCCCATTTTACACGTTCCGACAGGATGATAGTGTGAAGATATGAAACGGCTGGCGTAGTCATCAATCTCGTCGTCCGATTGGCAGGAAGGTCCGGGGTCGAGCTCCTCACCTCGGAATGCATCGAAGGCAGATTGTGCGTGAAGTTTACGCGCCAGCCGAAGCGCATAACGGTTCAAAGCCTGGTCTGCTGGTGCCTTAAGATAGTTGTGCGCAATCACCGGCGCATCAAGATGGCGGGATGAGCGCAACCCAACATGCCCTGAGCTCTGTGGGCGCAAACCACACCAATGAATGTTGTAGCCGTGAAATTTAGGTAAATGATCAGGTGAACCGTTGGGGTTCATCGCTGCTGGCAACAAGTAGTATTGGATGTCAGGCCGTTCAAGCGCCGGATCACTTTTCAGAAATGCCATGGTATTCATGGGGAAAATGGAGAGGGGACCGCTGCGGGTAAAGACGTACTGCAAGGCAGCAAGCGTCAGCTGCAAAGGCTTTGTCATATTATAGTAGGTGATGGGTTGCGTGCAGCGGTGCTGAACGAAAGAGCCGATATGATCCTGCAAGTTTTTTCCAACACCGGGAAGTGTATGTTGGCATGCAATGCCATGTTTCGACAGTTCTATCGGATCGCCGATACCGGAAAGCATCAAGAGTTGCGGCGAGTGATAAGCGCCCGCTGAAAGGATGACTTCACGATTGGCAGTGATGGTAATTGTAGTGCCCTTGTGATCAACTTCAACACCCGTAACCCGCTTCCCGTCAACAATCACCCGGCGCACCCGCGCATGCGTCCAAATTTCCAGATTTCGGCGTTTGCGCGCTGGCCAGATGTAGGCGCGCGCCGCCGAGCAGCGCATCGGAAAAGCATGGGTATGCGTATATTGGGTCCAGACAAAGCCTTCCTGCTCCGCGCCATTGTAATCAGGATTGAAACGGTATCCCGCTTGCTGGCCAGCTTTGAGGAAGGCATCGAACAGCGGCATCTTGTAACGACCAAAAGCCGTGCGCAGTGGACCATTGGTTCCACGTCTTTCATTCGCGTTGCCATTCCAATTCTCAGCTTTCTTGAAGTAAGGCAACACACTGTCCCAGTCCCAACCTTCGTTCCCCAACTGCCGCCACTCATCATAATCAAGACGGTGACCGCGCACATAAATCTGGCCATTGATTGACGAACTGCCACCCAGAACGCGACCTCGGGGCAAGGGCACTTGATAGCCTCCAAGCCTGGCCTCTGGCTCCGTCTTGAACTGCCAATCTATCCCACTGCCAACGGTAAACACTTCGCCGGTGGGCAAATGTATCAGCGGGTGCCAATCCCATGGGCCGGCTTCCAAGAGTAAGACCTGATTGCGTCCATTTTCACTCAGCCGTGCGGCCAGCACGCAGCCAGCAGATCCTCCTCCAATTATGATGAAATCAAAGTTCACGGGGGTGCGGGCAGGGAAAGGAGAGCCCGAGCTTCATGGCATGATGCAACGTCGGCACCGAGCAACCGGATGATCCTTGATGCTTTTTCGACCAATGTGCCGTTTGACGCATAAACACCTTTTTCAAGCCAAAGATTGTCTTCAAGACCCACACGGACGTGGCCACCGAGCAACACGGCTTGCGCCACTGCCGGAAATTCGTTGCGACCAATTCCAAATGCTGCCCAGATCGCATCAGGTGGCAGCAGTGATTTCTGATAGGCCATCGTTTGTGCGTCAAAGGGCGCGCCCCACGCAATGCCAAGGCAGAGTTGAAAAAGCGGTTTGCCGCTGATCAGGCCCTCATCACAAAGTTGTTTGGCAAACCAGACATTACCTGAGTCGAAGCATTCGAGTTCCGGCTTTACACCGTAACTCTGGATCAGTTTTGCCTGGGCTCTGAGCTGCGATGGTGTTTGCACCAACAGAAAGTTGCCGTCACCAAAGTTAAGTGACCCACAATCGATCGTACAAATTTCCGGCCTGAGTTCTGCGATGTGCAACAGCCGTTCGATTGGCCCAACGAGATCGCTTTTCTCTTTGACAATGGGCAGTGGATGTTCACCATCACCGATTTCGAGATCACTGCCCATGCCGGCGGTGAGATTGATCACCACCTCTCGGTTTTGAGCGCGAATGCGTTCCACCACCTCCCGATACAGTGAAACGGCCCGCGAACTCTTGCCGGTTTTGGGATCACGCACATGACAATGTACCACTGCCGCTCCCGCACGCGCTGCCTCAAGCGCTGAAGTGGCAATCTGCTCGGGCGTAACGGGGATGGCGGGATGCTTCCCCACGGTGTCTCCCGCACCCGTGATCGCCGCGGTAATGATAACCTTCGGCGTCATTTCGCCAGCAATTTGTTTTCAAACATGATCGAATATTTTTTGGTGGTTTCCGTCATGGCGTAGTGACATTCCGTGCCACGCAGCACCATGAAACCTTCACCTTCACCAAAATAATTTTCGGTGCCATCTTTCTGTGTAATGCGAATGCCACCTTTAAGGATCAGGCAAAATTCGTCGCACGGGTAAAACGGAATATATTCAACGCACGGCGTGCTTTCCCAAATTCCGACCATGAATTGACGCGTGGGGTCGACATAATCAAATGTCCCGATTTCTGTGCCCACACCCGAAATGATATTGGATTGATCCATGACGGAAATGGGTTTCAAGCCGTGTCCCGGAGGCCCATCGGGGAATACTTTGAATACCTTGCCGGTTTGAACAACCGTTTGTTCCATACTTAATCTCCCTTGAAAATCGGAATACTCACATATTTGACTTGATCGAATAACTGCGGAGTTACGTCTGTTGCTCCGGAAATTCAGGAGTAAGATCATCAACGAGTCCACTTGCTGACTCCGGATGCAAACGCTGGTGAATGCGCCCCTTCAGGTTGAGAAATTCCGGCGTTGAGAACAATTCATAACGTCGCGGGCGCGGAAGCGGCACGGCAATCCTGTCAACAAATCGCCCGGGCCTTGCGGACATGACATAGATGATGTCGCCCAGAAAAAGTGCCTCTTCAATGTCATGGGTCACGAACATCACAGTCTTGCTATCCTTCTCCCAGACCTTGAGAAGCAATTGCTGCATCACCGTGCGCGTTTGACTGTCGAGTGCGCCAAAGGGTTCATCCATCAACAATACATCCGGATCATTGGCCAAGGCGCGCGCAATGGCGACGCGCTGTTTCATACCGCCTGACAGTTGCGCAGGGTAACTGTTTTCAAATCCTGCAAGTCCAACAGATTCGAGATACGATCGCGCGGTTTCTTCTCGCTGCTTCATCGGCACATTGCGCAATCGCAGGCCAAACTCGACATTCTTCTGAACGGTCAGCCATGGAAACAGCGAATAATTCTGAAACACCATGCCGCGTTGCCGCCCGGGCTTTGACACGGGAACATCATCCACCAGACATTGCCCTGCACTTGGTTGGCGCAGCCCGGCAACAATATCGAGCAGGCTCGATTTCCCGCAGCCGGAGGGGCCAACAATAACGGCGAATTGTTTGTCAGGCACGGTCAGGCTCACGTCTTCCAGGGCAACGATCTTTCGGCTGTGCACGCCGAATTCAAGCCGAATGTTTCGAATTGCAACGTTTCCCAATTAGCGCACCTCAGCCCACGGCAAAAGCACGCGCTTCAAGAGGCGAAACAGTTGATCAGTAATCATTCCGAGAATACCGATCACAAGAATGGCCACAAAAATGACATCGGCATGGAGGCCGCGCATGGCTTGCATACTCATGTAGCCAAGGCCTGCTGATGAACCTACAAGCTCAGCGACCACGAGATACGTCCACGCCCAACCCATGGTGACGCGAAACATATCCATCAACCCGGGCAACATCGCTGGTACCAAAACCCGCGACAGTATTTGTCGCCGCCCGGCACCCAGTGTGTAGGCTGCATTCAACAGTTCATTCGGCACACGGTTGACGATGTCAATAACCATCACCACCTGCTGAAAAAACGTGCCGATGATGATGACAGTGATTTTCTGTTCAATGCCGATGCCAACCCAGAGAATCAGTAATGGGATCATGGCCGTTACAGGCAAGTAGCGAATGAAATTGATGATGGGCTCCAGCCCTGCTTGCACAACACGAAATGTGCCCATCATTAAACCGACAGGCACGGCCAAAACTGTTGAAATTAAAAATCCAATATTGATGACAACGAGGCTGGCCCAGATGTGTTTGCCAAGCCGCCCATCGGAAAGTGTTCCCCAGAATGCAGAAAGTACCGCTCCGGGGCTTGGGAAAAATACAGGATCGGCCAAGCCGCCATAGGATAGCACCACCCACACAAGGCTCACCACCGCAACACCGATGAATGCCGCAAACATGCCAGCGCCGACGGAGATTTCTCCCCGCGGCGTCAGGTAACGGTCATTGAAGTTGCTCAGCCATGTCATCAATCAGCCGCCATTGACGTTTTGTTCGATCAAATCCTGCGGTGTCACGTCAACTTGCACTTTCTGGAAACCCTTCCAGATTTCGATAGCATCAGCAACAGTCTTGTGAAGCGTGCCGTCGCTGCCGGGTTTTCCAAACAAGGCGGCATTGGCTACTTTATCAAGGTACTGGATGCCGCCGGCTGCGGCTTTGAAATCTTCAGGCTTTTCAATCCAGCCGCCAACGCCCTTCGCCATGATGGCATAGCCTTCGTCCGGGTTTGCTTTCAGGAAATCGAGAGCGCGATACCACGCGCGCGCAAATGCCCGAAGATCCGCATCTTTCGCCTTTGCCGTCTCACCAGTTGTTGCAAGTACATCAACAATAACGCCCGGCAACTCGGCACTCGAAGCGAGCAAATGACCGTTGGCAGATGTTGCACCAAGGCTGAGAGCCGGTTCCCATGTGACCGCCGCGTCCACTTGTCCAGCCACAAAGGCTGTGCCGGCGTCAGCCGCTGTCATGTTCACGGCCTCAACGTCTGCCTGTGAAAGACCATTTTTCTTGAGCAGGACATTCAGGAAAAACTGCGAAATTGAGCCCTGTTCGAAAGCGATCTTTTTGCCTTTCAAACCTGCGATGGATGTAATGTCTTTTTTTGCCACGATGCCGTCGCCACCATTGCTGTAGTCGACGGCCATGAAGTAGCGCACGGATTTTCCGGGTTGCAGATAACTCGGAAATTCGTCAGATGTTGAAGCTGCAATATCAATTTGGCCGGCAAACATGGCACCCATTTTGATAGCTGTATCTTCCATGATGGTGAATTCAACATCCACACCTTCTTCTTTGAAGAAACCCTTGTCCAAGGCAATGTAAAATGGACCATACCCGACCCAGGTTGAGTGGCCCACTTTCAACGTTCCTGCTGCGGCCAATGTGCCAAATCCCATCACGCAAGTGATAGCGACAGCAGCGAGCAATTTTTTTATCATGTCGTGTCCTCCAAGGTTAAGCGCAATCGCTGTCAGGCGGAGGCGCGGGCGTGAAAAATTCGTCCAAGTGTATTCAATAAGAGCTGTGCGGCAAGAATGGCTGTTGAGCCAGAATGGTCATAGTCCGGCGCCACTTCAACAAGGTCGAGGCCCACGATCTGACCGCGTTTTGCCAACCCGGCGATCAGTTCAAGTCCTTCGTAGTATAAAAAGCCACCGTGGCTTGGTGTGCCAGTGCCAGGTGCTATGGACGGATCAAAGCCGTCGATATCAATCGTGAGATAATAGCGCTTGCCAGCCGGAATACGGTCCAACACCGCGTCGACACCCAGCTTGCGGAACTGGCGCACTGACAAGATGTCCGATCCCATCTGCCGCGCTGTGACATAGCCTTCACGCGCCGTAGACGACACATTGCGAATCCCGATTTGCGAAAGGCCCGTGACATGATCGTGATCAGCCGCACGCCGCATCGGGCTGCCATGGCCATTGCGCACACCATGACGCTCGTCAACGAAGTCCAAGTGTGCGTCAATCTGCACGATATGGATTGGCGCTTCATTAGAAAATGCATTGATGCAAGGAATATTGATGGAATGGTCCCCACCGATAACGACAGGCATGGCCCCTGCTTTCAGGGCTTTTCGAACTGCAAACTCAATGTTGGCAAGGCTCTTTGCATGGTCAGTATGAACGATATCGGCATCTCCCATGTCAACGATCCGCACTTGGTCACCCGGCAGGTAAACAACATCATCTTCGTGATCGTAAGAGCCACCATGGCCGAAGGCAAACAGAGTGGACGCTTCACGGACGGCGCGGGGTCCAAAACGTGCGCCAGCTCGAAACTGCGTTCCCATATCAAGCGGCGCGCCCAGAACTGCGACATCAGCTTGGATATTGTCCCAATCTGTGCAGATCGGTCGTTTGCCAAAGCTGCAAATGCCCACAAAAGGCAAATCAAGCCGCCCACGGTCATAATTGTTCATAACCAGATGCTCGGTGGATTCATGCCGCAAGAAAACACAAAACTTCTGCTGTATGGATCGGAAATCCAGATGTATCAGCGATCACCGCTCGTGGTCTGCAACAGTTCAACAAACTTCTTGATCAATGGGTTGGGGATGCGCTGTTTGATGGACACAGCGAAAAACTGCGATTCATAACTGCAAACGCCGGGCAGAAGTGCGCGCAGTTCGCCACTTGCCACCCATTGTTGGGCGTAATGCTCCGGCAGATATCCGAAGTATTCGCCACTCTGGATCAGGATGAGTTGCGCTTCCATCGTATCTACAACGGCATGGGGATCAGACAGACCCACCCGCACAATGTCAGAACTATGCAGATAGCGTCGCGACACAAATGCATGGCCATCAAGCATGTCCTTGCCAGCTGATGCATGTGCGACTTTGAAGAGCTTGTGTTGCCGTGACACGTAAAGTGATTGCATTTCGCGGTGCAGCGGCACGTAGGCCAGTGTGGCATAGCGTTCGGAGTAGGGTCCAATCACCACATCGCGCTTGCCCTGCAAGACTTGTGCCTCTAGGTCATCCGGCCCCGCATTCAGGAAATCGACAAGTACATTTTTTGCTATTGATTTGAAGCGCCGCAGTGCAGAAGCCAACGGCAAATTGGGATTGGTCGCCACCGCGTCAACCGCGCCGATGCGCAAGATTCCACGTGTGGCGTCTGAAATTGCGGCAGTAGTCGCACTGAACCGGCCCACCGCATCGAACAAATCATGAGACGCCTCGTAGACGATGCGCCCAGCCTCCGTCAGTGCAAAGCCAGACCGCCCGCGGTTACAAAGCCTCAAGCCCATCCGGTCCTCCAGCTCGCTCAAGCTTGCTGAAACGCTGGACTGGCTCATATTCAAGACAGCCTGTGCGCTGGCCAAACCCTTGTGCTCAACAATGGTTCGCAAGATCATCAGCAAGCGCAAATCCACATGCAACAACAGCCGCAATGACCTCTCCTATGGCAGCAAACTATCCAACCTGAGTATGGGATGAATTCGAATGGCTTGTCTATGTTGCAGAAACGCGGGATCGTTTTGACAGTGATGATCTTGCAATTCTGAACAAGAAATTCCCCCGACTTTCAATCAGCGAGCATCGACGTCGCAAAATTCCAGTCTTGAAAGGCAAATCCTATTGCGCTGAAAATATGCAACTCGCCCTGTAAAAATATTCGACAAGGTCGAGTGAGAGAGGCCCAATTTATGCTTCTTGCTTTGCGGATTTTCTCCCCCTATACAGCGCCCATCCGCGTCAACAGTGGGTGGTTAGCTCAGCGGTAGAGCACTACCTTGACATGGTAGGGGTCACAGGTTCGATCCCTGTACCACCCACCACTCTGCTATTGAGTTCCTGGAGGTTTAGGGTTCTCGGCCAGCCGACGCTTGAACAGATCCTCAATTGCGCCGGGTTCGATTGGCCTGCTGAAATGATAGCCTTGAATTTCGTCACAATTATTGTCGCGCAAAAATGCAACCTGCTCGGCCGTTTCAACACCTTCGGCGATCACTCTCAGGTTTAACTTCTGCCCCAATGAAATGACAGCACTGGCGACGGCCTTGTCACTCTCGTTGCTGGGCAGATTGTTGATGAACGACTTGTCAATCTTCAAGCGGGCAACCGGGAAGGTCTTCAGTGCGCTAAGGCTGGAATAGCCGGTACCAAAGTCGTCAATTGATATTTGAACGCCCAAACGTTCCAATTCCTCCATGGTCGCCACGGCCCGTTCGATATCCTGCATGATAAGGCTTTCGGTGATCTCAAGTTCGAGATATCTTGCCTCCAAGCCGCTTTCGTGCAGGGCGTGAACGACCCGGCCGATCAAGTTCTTCTCCCTGAATTGCCGCGCCGATACGTTCACACAAACGCTCATGTGCGGTAGGCCCGCGTCCTGCCAGGCCTTGTTTTGCCGGCAGGCTTCATGCAACGCCCAGTCACCGATCGGCACAATCAGACCGGTTTCCTCAGCAACCGGGATAAACTTGAGCGGTGATATCACGCCTTGTGTTGGGTGCATCCAACGTATCAACGCTTCGACGGCGAAAATCTGCCCTGTGCGGAGGTCAACCTGTGGCTGATACAAGAGGAAGAACTCGGTACGGGCCACTGCGCTGCGCAATTCCTCCTGCAGCTTGAATTTTTCATGTACCTTGACGTTCATTTCCGGTGTGTAGAATTGGAAATTATCCCGGCCAGTTTCCTTGGCGCGGTACATCGCGGCATCGGCGTTGGCCAGCAATGTATCGGCATCGGTTCCGTCGTTTGGATAGTTTGCAATGCCTATGCTGCTGGTCACTTTGAGATCATGCCCCTCCAGGTGGACAGTTTCAGCAATCGCAGTTCTTATTTTTTGCAAAGTTTGCGAGATGACACTCGCGCTCTTCGGTTGATTGAGAAGGAGAATGACGAATTCGTCACCCCCGAGGCGCACCACCGTGTCGGTCGATCTCACGCAACTTGTCATGCGCG
>JANOPL010000090.1:0-15238 GCA_031421835.1 Hyphomicrobiales bacterium
CGAAGACTTCGAATTTGCTCCAGTTAAGCACCAGATGCCCGACATGATCGTCATTGATCGGGATTTCCTGCGCAACAGTTTCAAGTTCAGACTGGCGGGCTCCCGCGCGTGTGCGTTGTTCAATCGCAACTTGACAAACACTGACGTCATGATTGGTTGGGGCCGCTTTGAAACCGATGTCATCACCCGGCACCTTAATACAGTTTTGAACCAAAAGCAGCCAGCAGTCATCCGCATGCGGTTGACCACTGATCGTGATTGCATTGTTGCAGCAGAATTGATTGCATTACCGGTGATGATGCGTGGGTCCAGTCGAATGCAGATTATCGGGGGGATGTTCCCTTTTCGCGCCGCCCAAAGCTTGGGGCATGACGCCATTACGTCTCAAGAATTGGTATCTGCCCGGGTGATTTGGACCGAACACGTGGCTGAACCGGCTGCAGCCCATGTCTTGCCGCCCGTTTCCACCGCCGGCAAGAGTTTCACGCTCATTGCAGGTGGCAAAATTTGATTATTTCACATGTCGCAGTAGGACTGAGACTCATCCACTTTTGATTGCACTCGCTCAATCCGGTTAACCCGCCCTTTACCCGAACATAGGTACATTTCACGCATAACGGATGATGTTCATCCGGGCAGACGCCCTGGGGAGTGCGAGCTATTAATGGATTTTGAGGTCACACCGTGAGTGCGCTTGCTCTAAATGCCGATAGTCAACTCGACAAACAACCCGCAACGAGTGTGGTTTTTGGCCGCTTCATGCTGCCCGATATGTCTGAACATGCCTGCCAAGTTCTGGACCTGACCGAACAGGGTGCAACATTCATCACCAGCGATGTGCCAAATATAGGTCTCGCCATCGTGGCCTATCTGGAAGATTTAGGCCGCGTCGAGGTGATTTCCGGTGAACCTGTACCGGGCGGATTCAAGATAAAATATGCAGCGACAGGCACCCGCCTGGAGAAACTGCAGCAACGCATTCAATATCTTGCGGAACGTGCATCAGGTGCGCCCGACCAACGGCGACACCCGCGTTTTGAACCCAAAGACAAACACTCTTCCATCACCCTGCCGGATGGCCGCGCCTACACCTGCGAAGTGATCGATATTTCAGTTTCCGGTGCGGGCATCAAGGCCGACGTCATGCCTGCCATGGGAACCTATTTGATGGTTGGAAAAATGAAGGGGCGCGTTGTGCGCTATCTTGATTCGGGATTTGCGATTGAATTTGTAAAGCAACTGGCCATCCCGGCCACGCTTTGAGATTTCTACAAGTCCAAAACTTCCACCACACCATTAACGGCTTTGAGTGCGCCCTTGATGCGTGGGTCCATCACAAAATTCTTGCCAAGTTCAATATCAACCTCACGGCCTTGTTCGGTCATCAGCGTGATTACAACCGGTGCCTTGCCTTTGCGTTCCAAGCGCTTGGCGATTGACTCCAAAGGGGCCGCGTCGCGCACAAATATTTGAACACCTTGAACGACGGCTGCCGCGGCCTTGTCGAGTGCCTCAACGCCTTGCAGCCGCAGTTTGACTTCTTCTCCTTCCACATCTGCTTCAACACTGACGATGACTGAGGTACCGGGCTCCAGCATGTCACGCGCCGCACTCAACGTGTCAGAGAAACAAATCGCCTCGAACTGACCTGTAGGATCCGAAAAGCCGATGAACGCAAAGCGGTTTCCGGCTTTTGACCTGCGCTCTTGACGATGTGTCACAGTTGCAGCCAACCGTGCGGCTTTCACGCCGCCTGAAAGCGCCTTTTGCGCAAACTCAGCATAACTTTCAACGCGCATGCGGCGGAGCGAGGCGGCATATTCATCCAGCGGGTGTCCTGTAAGGTAAAAGCCCACGGCTTCAAATTCATATGCCAGTTTTTCCATCGGCAACCAGTTGTCGCGCTTTGGCAACATCAGTTCGGGTGCCGACACGACGCCGCCTGCAAACATATCATTCTGCCCGGCTGCCTGTTCGTTGCTGGCGCGGTTGGAGAGCCCGATAATTTGATCGATTGCATCGAAAACCTGCGCTCTATTGGGTGCCAGACTGTCAAATGCGCCAGCCTTGATCATGCTTTCCATGGCCCGGCGGTTCATGGCTTTGGGGTCCACGCGACGGGCAAATTCGGCAAGTGACTTGAATGGCCCACCCTCTTCGCGATTATCAACCATTTGCTGCACAGCCCCGCCGCCAACGTTTTTCAATGCCGCAAGTGAATAAACAACAGCGCCATCTTTGACACCAAACTCAACACCCGACGTGTTCACCGAGGGTTGCACCAGCGGAATTTTAAGTCGCTGTATTTCCTGTTTGAACAACATCAACTTGTCTGTGTTGCCCAAGTCCAACGTCATCGACGCAGCAAGGAATTCGACGGGGTAATTCGCCTTCAAGTAAGCGGTTTGGTAGGAGATGTAAGCATATGGCGCGGAATGGGATTTGTTGAATCCGTACTCAGCAAATTTGGCGCAAGCATCGAACACCGCATTGGCCAATTCTTCTTCAACATTGTTGGCAAGCGCACCTTTGATGAACACCTCTCGTTGGGCATCCATTTCAGATTTGATTTTCTTACCCATGGCGCGACGCAACAGGTCGGCCTGGGCCAAAGTGTAACCCGCCATGTCGCGCGCCACCTGCTGCACTTGTTCCTGGTAGGTAATGATGCCGAAGGTTTCCTTGAGGATCGGCTCCAACATCGGGTGCAGGTACACCACTGGTTCCTTGCCAAGTTTACGGGCGCAATAGGCCGGTATGTTGGCCATCGGGCCTGGACGGTAAAGCGCCACCAATGCAATCAAATCTTCAAAGCGGTCGGCCCGCATGGCGCGCACAGCATCGCGCATGCCGGCACTTTCAAGCTGAAACACACCCATGGTTTCGCCTTGCGCCAACATGGCATAAGTCGGCCCATCATCCAGCGGGATTTTGCTGGCATTGAAATCAGGAACACGGCGTCGGATCAAGCGTTGCGCTTTGTCAATGACCGTCAATGTTTTGAGGCCCAGGAAGTCGAACTTCACCAGTCCGGCTTTCTCGGCGTATTTCATGTTGTATTGTGTGGCTGGAATTGTGGAGCGCGGATCGCGGTACAGTGGCACCAATTGTTCCAATGGGCGATCACCGATAACGATGCCAGCGGCGTGCGTGGATGCGTTGCGATAAAGACCTTCGAGTTTCAGCGCGATGTCAAACAGCGCTTTGACAACAGGATCACGATCACGCTCTTCCTGCAGGCGAGGCTCAGAATCAATTGCCTGCTTCAGCGTCAAGGGATTGGCCGGATTCATCGGGATCATTTTTGAAAGCCGATCCACTTGCCCGTAGGGCAATTGCAACACGCGGCCCACGTCACGCGTGACCATGCGGGCTTGCAGCTTTCCAAAAGTGATGATCTGCGCGACGCTTTCCTTGCCGTAGCGCTGCTGCACATAGTTGATCACTTCATCACGTCGATCCTGGCAGAAATCGATATCGAAGTCGGGCATTGAAACGCGGTCGGGGTTGAGGAAGCGCTCAAACAGCAGATTGAATTGCAAGGGATCAAGGTCGGTGATCATCAACGCGTAAGCAACAAGCGAACCCGCCCCCGAACCTCGCCCCGGCCCCACTGGAATGTCCTGTGCTTTCGCCCATTTGATGAAGTCCGACACGATCAGGAAGTAACCGGCGTATTTCATTTTGAGAATAACCGAGAGTTCAAACGCCAGGCGCTTGTCATAGTCTTCCCGCGCCATGCCCTTTGCAAAACCCGTTGCTGCAAGTCGCGTGTCCAGCCCCGACATGGCTTCTTGTTCCAGCATGCGTTCTTCATCGTCGGCAAAGCGCGGCAGAATGGGCTTCTTACCCTCCACTCGGTAAGCACAGCGTTGCGCAATCTCGACGGTGTTTTCAATCGCCTCGGGAATATCGGCAAAAAGTGTTGCCATTTCCTTTTGCGATTTGAAATAGTGCTCCGGCGTCAGGCGGCGACGTTCATCAGCGGCTACAACTTCTCCCTCAGCGATGCACACCAAGGCGTCATGGGCTGCAAAATCATCAGGGGCGGCAAAGAATACTTCATTGGTAGCAACCAATGGAATGCCCAGGTCATAAGCCAACTCAACAAGGCCGGTTTCTGCGGCGCGTTCCGTATCAAGGCTATGGCGCTGCAACTCAATGTAAAAGCGGTCCCCTAACAACGCGCGTAAACGTGACGCAACATCTCGCGCAAGAGGAACCTGTCCTTGCAAAAGGGCCGCGTTCAACGGGCCGGATGGCCCCCCAGACAAACAGATCAAACCTTCACTGCATTCCTCGAACAAGGCGAAGGGCACATGGGGTTGGTCTTGCGCAGACACGTCCAGGAAACTGCGGCTCACCATCCTCATCAGATTGGAGTAACCCTTTTCATTCTGGGCCAGCAGCACAAGTGTGTGAAAGTGTTTAATGCCGATATGCTGCTTCTGAGGTGCCCCATCGACCTGTGACAAATCCACTTTCAACGCCGTGCCGACGATGGGTTGAATGCCCTTCTCCATCATGGCATCGGAGAATTCGAGTGCGCCAAACAGATTGCCTGTGTCGGTAATGGCAACGGCTGGCATGTCATTCTTCGCCGCCAACACAGCCATCTGCTTTACTTGCACTGCCCCCTCAGAGAGTGAGTAAGCGGAGTGGACGCGGAGATGAATGAATTGTAGTTGGGGCATGGTTGGAAGTGATAGCAGGTTGGCAAAAGATGCCGTCGACTATTTCCGCATTATCACCCGTTTTTCCGCACCAGGCATGGCAATCCGGCTTTGGTGTACTTGGCGCACAATGCCTGCGCTTCTGGTTGCGATTTAGCCCCCATCATGACGAAGGCCATTTTCTTGCGTCCGCGAGAAAGGTTCGCTTTGCGCACCACAAAGGGCTGGGCCCCATCTAAAACTTGCGGGAAGCGGAGTTTCAGGCGTTTGAACATGGACATGGCGCGACCTTCGTTAAAGTCAGCAGCCAGCAACGCGCCCCAGGGTTGGGATTTGCCTCGCCGAACGCCGCCCGTCGGGTTCACTTGCCGAGATGCCAACGCGATGCATTGATTGGTGAAGTCGCCGGATTTTCCCAATGCGGGCATGGCATGGTCGGCGGATTTGTCTTTCCAATCATCAGCCACTTTGCCAGTGATAAATGCCACGTAGTCTTCGGTTTCATCGGGCAAAATACTGCTGCCCGCCAACCAACGGACAATACGACCTTCACCTGCATTGTAAGCAGCTGCCGCTAAGCCCACGTTTCCAAACTCTTTTTTGAGATCAGCCAAAAACGACGCTGAGGCTGAAATGGCAGCGAGTGGCTCAAAGGGATCTTCCAGTTTGCGTCGTTCTGCCGTGCCCGGCATAAACTGCGCGATACCTTGCGCACCCGCCGGGCTGATGGCGTTGGGGTCAAACAAGCTTTCTTTCCATAGCAGACGGGCAAAGAAGACGCGGTCCAAATTGTAAGTCGCGGCGGCTTTGTCAACAGCGGCACATACCGTCGTGGCAAAAGCCTTGCGATCAGGGGCTTTCGCTGCTTGCACAGGACCGGCAAACAGCAAACTCAATATAAAGACTTTAAGCGTCCACCAGTTTGCCATGCTGTAACACCTTCGTGCGCGTCATGTTGCGGGCGAGTTCGAAGTTATGCGTCGCTATCAACGCGCCTAAACCTTCTTCATGGATCAAGCGCATGAACTCCTGATGTACCAGCGCTGCGGTATCGGGGTCGAGATTGCCTGTCGGCTCATCCGCCAAGAGCAGCAACGGACGATTGGCAATGGCGCGGGCGATAGCCACGCGTTGCTGCTCTCCGCCAGACATTTCGGCGGGGCGGTGTTCTAACCGGTGGGTCAGCTTTAAACGACCCAGTAAATCCTTGGCGCGCTTTTCAGCATCAGCTGTCGAGGCGCCGGCAATCAGTTGCGGCATGACGACATTCTCCAGTGCCGAGAATTCCGGCAAGAGATGGTGGAACTGATAGACAAATCCAACACCGATACGGCGGATGCGGGTGCGGGCTTTGTCATCGAGCTTCGTGCACTCCTGCCCTGCGATGAACACTTCCCCCGACGTGGGTTTCTCGAGCAGGCCTGCGATGTGTAACAACGAAGACTTGCCCGACCCGGACTGACCAACCAATGCCACGACCTCACCTGCATGAACAGTCAATGAGAGTCCGTCGAACACATGTAATTCAGCCTCTCCCTTGCCGAACACGCGCGTGACGTTTGCTAGTTCCAATGCAGGTTTCAAATTCATTCGTACCGCAAAGCCTCGACGGGATCGAGCTTGGCCGCCCGCCATGACGGATAGAGTGTGGCCAAAAACGAAAGTGCAAGCGTCATCAGGGTGATGACGAGAACTTGTCCCGGATCCACACGTGCAGGCAATTGTGCGAGATAATAAAGTTCGGCATTGAAGGGGTCAACGCCCGAAAACCACTGAATGATTTTGCGGATATTCTCAGCATTGAGCGCTATCAACAAGCCCAACAAAACGCCAGCTATCGTGCCCGTCACGCCAATTGCTGCTCCCGTCATGAAAAATACACGTTGCATCGAGGCTGCAGTGGCTCCCATCGTGCGAAGTATGGCGATGTCCCTGCTCTTTTCTTTCACCAGCATGATGAGACTTGAGATAATGTTCAGCGCGGCCACCAACACCACCATGGTGACCACCATGAAGAGCACGTTACGCTCCACAATCAGCGCATTGAAGAAGGCCTGGTTCCGGTCCTTCCATGTTTGAATCATCAGGCCTGGTCCAGCAGCTGCTTTGATATCACCCAGCATTGACTGAATATCGTCAGGGTCATCAACCAGCAATTCAACACCGGTCACACCCTCTTCGGACGCAAAATAGTCTTGCGCTTCGGCCAAGGGCACAAACACAACATTCTCGTCATACTCGGACATGCCCATTTTGAAAATCGCCACCACCTTGTAATCGCGAATGCGCGGTGTTGAGCCCATGACTGTTTCCGGCCCGTTGGGTGAAATCATCGTTATGGTGGAACCGAGCCCGACCTGATGCTTCCAGGCCATGCGCTCACCAATGGCAATCCCCGCTGCAGCGTCCCAACCTTTGAAGCCGGGCACAGTATCCAAGCCTTCGGGAGTGCGAATTGCAGTGCGCAGATTTTCGTTATTGAGGCCTGCAACTTTGAAAATGTCTGTTTCTGCTACGCCACGCACCAGTGCTCCGGTTGCGTTCTTTGTCGAAGAAATCATGACTTGCCCTTCGACAAGGGCAATGGCCTGTTTCACATGGGGTGCCAATTCAAGCCTTTTGATCATGTCGGCTGAATCCGGGACAGGATCAAATTGCGGGTGATAAATCGTGGCGTGGCCTGAAAAGCCCAACACCTTGTCCAAAAGCTCCTTATGGAATCCATTGAACACCGACATCACCACAATCAACGTGGCCACTCCCAACATGATGCCCAGAAATGAAAACAACGAAATCACTGACACCATTCCTTCCTTGCGGCGGGCGCGGAGATAGCGAAGTGCAAGCTTCCATTCGAAGTTGGAGAAGGGTCTCGTATCGGGGAGTGTGTCAGCCATCAGGCGGTCATGCGCTCCACAACCTTATCCAGCGCTACATTTTCACGTGCACCGGTCTTGCGGTTTTTGATTTCTGCAACGCCCTCTTTCAATCCGCGTGGACCGATGATGACTTGCCACGGCAAGCCGATCAAATCCATGCTTGCGAACTTGGCCCCACCGGGAGCATTGCGGTCATCGTACAACACGTCTTTGCCCTTGGCCGTGAGACCGTTGTAGATTTTTTCGCTCGCTGCATCGGCGTCCGCATCCCCGGTCTTGATGTTGATTACACCAATGTCGAAGGGTGCCACGGTTTCAGGCCAGATAATTCCGTCTTTGTCGTGGGAGGCTTCAATGATCCCTGCAACGAGGCGCGACACGCCGATACCGTAAGATCCCGATTGCAACGTCACCTTCTTGCCATCAGCGCCCTGCACGTCGCAACCGAGGGGTTCTGAGTATTTGGTGCCAAAGAAGAAAATGTGTCCAACTTCGATGCCACGTCCACTCATGCGCTTGGCTTCAGGCACGCGCGACTCAAACTCAGACTGCGAGTGCTTTTCATCGGTTGCGGCGTATCGAGAGGTATAATCTGATACGAGCTTCGCCACCGCTTCGACATTGTCGAAATCAATGTCGACAGATGACCAATCCATGTCATGCAAGGTGCCATCAAAAAACACGCCACTTTCACCTGTGTCAGCAAGAACCAGAAACTCATGGCTGGCATCGCCACCGATGGGGCCTGTATCAGCGCGCATCGGGACGGCTTTGATGCCAAGCCTCGCGAAGGTCTTCAGATAGCTCACAAACATCTTGTTATAAGAATGCATGCCCGCTTCGAACGTCAGGTCAAACGAATAGGCGTCCTTCATCAGAAATTCTCGGCCGCGCATCACGCCAAACCGCGGGCGCACCTCATCGCGAAACTTCCATTGGATGTGGTAGAGATTGCGCGGCACATCTTTGTAGCTCTGGATGCCCGAGCGGAAAATATCGGTGATCATTTCCTCGTTGGTCGGCCCATACAGCATGTCGCGGTCGTGACGGTCTTTGACGCGCAGCATTTCCTTGCCATAGGCGTCGTAACGACCAGACTTTTTCCAGAGGTCTGCCGACTGCAGGGTCGGCATCAACACTTCGATGGCACCCGCGCGATTCTGCTCTTCCCTTACAATCTGTTCGATCTTTTTCAAAACCTTGAAGCCCATGGGCAACCAGGAATAGCTGCCAGCCGCCTCCTGCCGGATCATGCCCGCCCGCAGCATCAGCCGGTGTGACACAATTTCCGCCTCTTTGGGGTCATCGCGGAGAACGGGCAGAAAATATTGGGAAAGACGCATGAGAATCCCTGAATGCAAAAGAATCTCGGCCCTTTTAAGGATTTACAGCTTGAACTCAAGCCACACAGCGACACAACCCAAAATAGAAAACGTAAAACTGTCACAAACCTGCCATTTTTAACTTGGCAATTGTCAAAAATTCCGGCAGCTTCTGTCCAAGAATAACAAGACCAAGTGTACACGGGCTTCGTGACCCAGGTCTGGGGAGGGTGCGCTGCGAATGGCCGGTTTGGTCGACGCGCCACTTGAAAACTTTAAAGGCGGATGCGGAAACGTATCCGCCTTTTTTGATTTGCGGATGACCTCTCAGTGTCGTTACCTCGCTCCCTCAGCTTCGCTGGGGGAGCTGCCCGAAGCGCTGAGGAGGCCATCACTTCTTTAAAGCCGTCACTTCGATTTCAATTTTCATGCGCGCATCAGCAAGGCCGGCTTCAAACATTGTCGCAGCGGGGCGTATTTTGCCGAACCACTTTTGCAGAACGGGCCATGTTGCCTCAAAATCTGCTGTGCGTGGCATCAGGTAATGCACGCGCACCACATCAGCCATCTCAAAACCAGCCTGGCTTAGGGCCGCGTCAATGTTTTTGAATGTCTGCTCGGCCTGGTCGGCGACGTCATCAGAAATCGTCATGGTGGCATAGTCAAAACCTGTCGTTCCGGCCACGAAGCACCAAGGGCCCTGTACCACCGCGCGGGAATAACCTATTTCTCTTTCAAACTTCGACCCCGACGAAATCAATTTTCGCGTCATGCTTTGCTTCCCTTTTTCGCGACTGGCATATCACTCAAAATGCGAATTTCTCTCTGCGGAAATGGCATGGCGATACCCGCTTTTTTCAAAGCGTCCCAGATCAGAAATCGTACCTCCGAGGTAAATTTGTTCTTGCCGTCATCGATGCCCGAAACCCAAAATTCTACCGCAAAATTAATGCCATTGTCGCCAAAGCTTCGCAGTTCGACATCAGGTTCTTCCGGCTCAAGCAAAACCTGTTCATGGGTTGAGACAGCCTTGACGATTAAAGGCGGCACCTTGTGCAGGTCCGTATCATAAGCCACGCCGAATTCCACCTCATAGCGCTGACGTGGATCTTCGTGTGTCCAGTTGGTAAATTGCGTGGTGATGAAACGATCATTCGGCACCATGATGTCTTTGCCGTCAAATGTGGACAGCACCGATGAGCGCATGTTCATGGTTTTCAAAGTGCCAGACTTGCCATCTTCCATTTCAATATAGTCACCGATTTTGATCGAGCGTTCGAGCAACAGAATAATGCCCGAGATAAAGTTGGAGGCGATTTGTTGCAGGCCAAAACCAAGCCCCACACCCAGAGCCCCGCCGAACACGGCAAGCGTCGTCAGGTCCATGCCCAAAATATTCAGCAGCAGCAAACCGACAATGGCGAACACCAGAATTTCGAGCGCCTTTGCGGCCAATTCTCGCGTTTGCAGATCAATCGAATTTTGATCCCGGATTACTTTCTGCCCTGCTGTCGATGAGGTGCGCCCCAACCAAAATAACAAACCGCCAAAAAGTGCTGCCTTGGAGAGCGCCAGCAGCGAAATGCGAATGTTGCCAGCTTGAAAAGCGATGTTGTCCAATGTTGCGGTGAATTGCGCGAAATAGCCCAGTGCATAAATGGCAGCGATGGGAAGCCCGATCCATCGCGCAGCCGTGTTCAACACGGGATGGGTGATGAAACGCATAATCACCGCATGCAACAGGCGCACCAATGCCAGACTTTGGGCGATGCGAATGAGCCAACTTGCGCCCAAGGCCTGGTCGGCGACAGCAGCGGCTCCCGCCATGGCCAACACGAACAACAACGGTTCAACCAGGTTGCGGCAGGAATGCAGCAGCTTTTGATACCGCAAGAAGCGGCCTTCCGTTGGTTCTTCGCGCAGCAGCGCCACACGGGCCAAGATTTGCCTGGCCAATATTTTTGCAACAATCCAGAGTGCGATGACGGCGATGACCTGCGCATAAAACTGCGGGCTGGCCAGCCAGCCTTTCAACAAGTTCAGATATTCGAAGGCACGGGTCTGCAGCGATTCAAGGTTCACGTTGTCACTCCCACACATGCCCCCATGCTGTTTTCTTGGCTCTTTTGTATGTGGGCTTGTCGCGACTGGCAACCGTTACATCACGCAGGCCGGATGCGTCACACAGGCGAAGAGAAACACCCGGTTTTGAAACAATGACTGGTGCCACCATACGCGCACCTGTTTGGATGGCGGGGTTTCGCGACAGCACGAGGTAAGAAAACGCTTCATCCTCAAATGGCACTGTGGCTTGCTTGGCATGCATATGCTCGCGCGAACGCTGCACGCGGGTTTTAAAGTGGCACCAGTCCTTGGCGATCATCGGGCAAGTGTTCGGATGGGTGCATGGTGCCACGACAAAAGCACCCTGCTTCAACAGCGCTTCACGCACAGTTCGCAACCGTGAAAAACCTTCCGGAGTGCCAGGTTCAATGACAACCAACACTTGGCGTGCCCTCGCCCACAGTCGCGTCGCAATCTGCGCCATGTGTTCCAACGGCATTTCGGCCAACATGTAAGACACCGTGACCAAATCTGCTGATATGTCGGGCGGCAAAATGGCTTCTGATTTCAGAATGATTTCTGCTTCAATCAACGTTGTAAAGCCACTTGCCGCATTTAATTCTGCTGCAAGCGTTGCAAAGTTTTTGTCTTGTTCACACTGTGTGACTTTCGCAATCGTAGCCCAAGCCTGCACGGCAGCCCATGTGGCCACACCTGGCCCTGCTCCTATGTCCAACAATGTTCGCGGCGCAAAGCCGGGCGACGCCGCCGCCAAAGCCTGTTGCACATCCACATTCGCCTTGAACGTTGCGGGCAACCGTGAGGCCACGTAAGCGGCCAGATTGACTTGTGAAGACGACTCTCCTTTGCGATAGGACGCGCTGAGCTGTTGCGCCGAAGCCGCCAGACCACCACGGCCATGGGCCGCCATCCATGCAGCAACAGCAGCATCCAAATCACCCGGCAACTTCACGTTTTTCCCACAATCTTGTCAGTTGCTTGCGGCCACAGGGCCGGATTAATGTCCACCCGACTCAATAAGGTCTCAAGACCAGAAAGCAAAGCTGATGTTCAAATCATTTTTTCCGAATCCAAAACCATTTTTTTGGTCGGCGCTGGTGTGGTCAATCTTTTGCGTTCTGTTGTGGTTTTTCGCTGCGAAAAACTGGGGACAATTTATCGGGCTTGAGAACCCGGCCGCTGATGCGCCAAAAACTATCGGAGTCTCAGTATTCGCATCAAAACCATTCATTTGGTTTTACGTCTACTTTGCAATAATAACAGCTGTGTTTGCTGCCGTTTGGTGGAAGTTGTCACAAAACAAATGGTATTTTTGGTCCGTTCTCGGCACGGCGCTTATCATCTTTACAACTTATTTTCAGGTACAAGTCAGCGTTGCGATCAATGATTGGTTCGGACCGTTTTATGATCTCATCCAAGCAGCAGTCGGTAAAACGCGCACGGTAACTGCACAAGAGTTTTTTGACCAATTCATCACGTTTCTGGGCATCGCCATGGTTGCGGTTGTTGTTGGTGTTCTAACAAGATTTTTTATAAGCCATTATGTCTTTAGGTGGCGCACAGCCATGAGCGACTACTATACCACTCATTGGCCAAAGTTGCGAACAGTGGAAGGTGCTGCACAGCGTGTTCAAGAAGATACCATGCGGTTTGCTTCCACGATGGAAGGATTGGGCAAAAGCTTAATTGACTCTGTTATGACATTGATTGCTTTTTTGCCTGTGCTGCTTGCTCTATCCACGAATATAACTGAAGTGCCTATTATAGGTTCAATCCCTCCTTACGGCTTAGTTGTCATTGCAGTATTCTGGGCGCTTTTCGGCACCAGCCTGCTGGCATTGATTGGCATCCGGCTTCCTGGACTTGAGTTTAACAATCAGCGCGTTGAAGCCGCGTTCCGTAAAGAGCTTGTGTATGGTGAAGACATGGCCGACCGAGCTACTCCACCTACTTTGTTCGAGCTTTTCACAGCAGTTCGGAAAAACTATTTTAAACTCTACTTTAACTACATGTATTTCAACGTTGGTCGTATCATCTATTTGCAAGCAGACACACTTTTTCCTTACTTCATCCTTGTGCCAACGCTTGTATTAGGCAAAATCTCGCTCGGAGTAATGAACCAAATTTTGAACGCGTTTGGGCAGGTGCAAGGCTCACTCCAATATCTGGTCAACTCGTGGTCAACCATTGTCGAGTTAATCTCGATCTTCAAGCGTCTGAGACTGTTCGAAAGTGCCATTGAGGGCGAAGATATTTCTGCTATCCCGGAGCCTGCATAAAACGTAAATTTCCGGCTTGCCATTCCGGTGGCAGGCCGCTATGCACCGCCTCGGAATGGGCGATTAGCTCAGTTGGTAGAGCGCTTCGTTTACACCGAAGATGTCGGCGGTTCGAGTCCGTCATCGCCCACCATCCTTCGCCCGTTGGGCTTCGGATGGCACGCCATTCCCCTTCACCGATCAAAAAGAAAACGCCCCACACGGTTTCTGAGGGCGTGCGGGGCTGATGTTTTTCAGTCGTCTTGAGTTGTCGCCTAGCTGTTGACGGCCTCCTTCAGTTGTTTTCCTGGTTTGAACCGCGGCCTGTTGGACGCTGGCAATTTTATGATTTTTCCAGTTTTAGGATTGCGGGCTTTGCCCGCCTCGCGCCGTGTGACGGTGAACACGCCAAAGCCCATGAGACGCACATCGTCCCCGTCCATCAAAGCTTTGACGATGTTTTCAATGGTGGCGTCGACCACCTCTTCCGCCTCACCGCGCGTCAGCCGCGTATCGGTGGCAACCTTGGCAATCAGTTCGCTTTTGTTCATTCGGATAAAACATCCTGTTCAGACCAAACCCAAACGCAAATCACTGCTGCCGTGATTGCAGAATGCCGGATGAATGCAGAGATTCGCAAGTCTAAACGCGATGGTGTAATGATGCGCGCATCATGACATTTCTACCTGACTCGACCACTCTCATTGCCTACATCATCGCTTCGTTGCTGCTCTTCATCACACCCGGACCTGATATGTCTCTCTGGCTGTCGCGCACGATTGGCTCAGGCCGCACGGCGGGTGTGGCGTCTATGGTGGGCACAAACGTCGGCTGCATTATCCATACACTGCTGGCGGCATTTGGTGTGTCAGCACTTATCGCCGCTTCGCAAACCGGGTTCTTCATTCTGAAAATCGTGGGTGCCGTTTACCTGTTGTGGTTGGCCATTGATGCCATTCGCAACGGTTCGTCGCTGAATGTGAAAGCAAGCGACAAAGCTGGTTCTTCAGTGTTGAGCAGCTTCGTCATGGGCGTCACCGTGAACCTGACCAATCCGAAAGTGGTGCTGTTCTTCATCACCTTCCTGCCGCAGTTTGTTTCAGCTGACGACCCGCACGTGACGGGCAAACTGCTGTTCCTCGGATTGTTCTTTGTACTGATCAATATTCCCGGTTCATTTTTGATGATCCTAGGGGCCGAGAAACTGGTAAATTGGCTCAAAGCCCGCCCCCTTGTATTGCGCGGAATTGATTATTCATTTGCAGGCGTATTTGCGTTTTTTGCATTGAAGATCGCACTGACGCAGGGGAAATGAAATGATCCTGATTGGTCAGTATGACTCAGGCTTCGTGCGGCGGGTTGGCGTTGCTCTCAAGCTTTACAATATCCTGTTTGAGCATTGGCCCTGGTCGGTGTTTGGCGATGCCGATCGCTTAAAGGCCTATAATCCTTTGGTGCGGGTGCCGACCTTGATACTCGATGACGGCGATGTGCTGTTAGATAGCTTCGCAATCATCGACTATCTGGATCAGAGAGTTGGAGCTTCACAAGCCCTTTTGCCCCAGTCAGAACCGTTGCGCCATCACGCGTTAAAGGTCATTTCGTTGGCGACGGGTGTGTTGGACAAAGGCGTGAGCCGTTTTTACGAACAGCAGTTGCATGACACGGTTTCAGAACATTTACTGGCGCGCCTGACCCTTCAAATCGAAGGCGGGTTAGAAGCGCTGGACACAGATCGAGCGACACGGAAAACGCCGTACTGGTTCGGTGATCACCTGACCCATGCTGACATCGCGGTGACCTGCATGTTGCGGCACATGAAAGAAGCGCAGCCGGATTTGTTCACGGGCAAGAGTTATCCGGCACTCTCGCGACATGCCGAAGCAATGGAAAAACAGCCGATTTTTATTGAGATATCTCAGCCGTTTATCCCGCCTGCTTAAGGTAATTGTTCAGGATCTTTCCAGTTACAAAAAAGGGCGCCCGAAGGCGCCCTTTTTTAACGATCACTCGCTCAATGC
>JANOPL010000091.1:0-34505 GCA_031421835.1 Hyphomicrobiales bacterium
TCGAAGGTAACTTCGACCTGCGGCACACCGCGTGGTGCAGGGGGAATACCCATCAGGTCAAACTGACCGAGCGACTTGTTGTCAGCCGCCATTTCACGCTCACCCTGGAAGACCCGAATGGTCACCGCCGTCTGATTGTCATCAGCGGTGGAAAACACTTGAGACTTCTTCGTGGGGATCGTGGTGTTGCGATCGATGAGACGTGTGAACACGCCGCCCAAGGTTTCAATGCCGAGGGACAGTGGTGTCACATCAAGCAACAACACGTCCTTGACTTCACCTTTGAGCACGCCGCCCTGAATAGCTGCACCAATGGCCACTACTTCATCAGGGTTCACACCCTTGTGTGGCTCCTTGCCGAAGAACTGCTTTACGACTTCAATCACTTTCGGCATGCGGGTCATACCGCCGACCAAAACCACTTCGTCGATTTGACCAGCTGTGACGCCAGCATCCTTCAAGGCCTGGCGGCAAGGCTCAACCGTCTTCTGGATGAGATCATCCACCAGCGCTTCGAGCTTGGCGCGTGTCAGCTTCAAGGCCAAATGCTTTGGACCTGATGCGTCAGCGGTAATGAAGGGCAGGTTGATTTCGGTCTGCATCGAAGACGAGAGTTCAACCTTGGCCTTTTCAGCCGCTTCACGCAGACGCTGGAGCGCCAGCTTGTCTTTGCGAAGATCAATCGCCTGTTCTTTTTTGAATTCGTCTGCAAGATAATCAACAATGCGCATGTCGAAGTCTTCACCACCGAGGAACGTATCGCCGTTGGTGGATTTGACTTCAAACACGCCGTCGCCGATTTCGAGAACCGACACGTCAAACGTACCGCCGCCCAAGTCGTAAACCGCAATGGTGCCGGCTTCGCGTTTGTCGAGGCCATAGGCCAAGGCCGCTGCCGTTGGTTCGTTGATGATGCGCAAAACTTCCAAACCAGCAATCTTGCCAGCATCCTTGGTGGCTTGGCGTTGCGAGTCGTTGAAGTAAGCAGGCACCGTAATCACGGCCTGTGTCACTGACTCGCCCAAATAGCGCTCAGCCGTTTCCTTCATCTTGGTCAGGGTATAGGCCGAGATTTGCGACGGCGCATATTTTGTGCCGCGGGAATCAACCCAGGCATCACCATTGTCAGCTTTAACGATGGAGTAGGGCACAAGCTTCTTGTCCTTGGCCACCATCGGGTCTTCCATGCGGCGGCCAATCAGGCGCTTGATCGCAAAGAAGGTGTTTTCAGGATTGGTCACACCTTGGCGTTTGGCAGGCTGGCCCACCAACGTTTCACCATCTGCGGTGAAAGCAACAATCGACGGCGTGGTGCGGGCACCCTCGGCGTTTTCAATAACTTTTGGATTTTTGCCTTCCATGACAGCGACACAAGAGTTTGTCGTGCCAAGGTCAATCCCAATGACTTTTCCCATATTCAGTCTCCTAGTGGCTGGCGGGTCAGGGTAGTCCTGAATGGCCCTACCTTTGGCCTGATCTGCTCAGGTCCCGCCTCCGTTAATACAAGTCCCGACCGGATCACTCCCATCGGCGTTCTCGGCGTATATAGGGGGGTGTTTGCAGGCTATCAAGGAGTCGTGATGGGGGAATTTCTGGAAATTTCGAAGGGCATGAAGCTCTATACGGGCTGGTTTGACCCCGCAAGCCAAGCCGCTCTGCTGGCAGACCTGCGCCAAGCCGTCACCGAAGCCCCGCTCTTCACCCCCGAAATGCCCAAAACCGGAAAGCCCTTTTCCGTGCGCATGACCAATATGGGCAGCTTGGGTTGGGTCACAGATAAGACGGGCGGCTATCGCTATCAAGCCACCCACCCCGTCACCGGCAATCCATGGCCCCAAATGCCAGACGTGTTGCTGAAGCTCTGGAGCGAGGTGGCAGACTACAAAGGTACCCCCGAAGCCTGCCTCGTCAACTTCTACAACACGGATGCCAAAATGGGCCTGCACCAGGACCGCGACGAAAAAGACTTCACCGCCCCTGTTGTGTCCATCTCATTGGGCTACACGGCTCTGTTCCGCTGGGGCGGTACGGCAAGGGGCGGCAAAACCCAATCGGTGAAGTTAGAGTCAGGCGACGTACTGGTAATGGGCGGCGAGTCGCGATTGTGTTTCCACGGGGTAGACCGGGTTTATGCGGGAACTTCGAGTTTGCTGAAAGATAAAGGGCGGATTAATTTGACGATGCGGCGGGTGACGCGGCATTAGATTTTTTCGGCGTTGATTTCGATCACATGATTATCGGGATCAATGATGTAGACCTGCGGATAGCCGGCCTTTCCATGGCGATTGATACGCAGTTGTTTCTCACCGCCTGCTTCAGTTTCTTCGACATAGCCCCATTGTTTCAGCCTCGCGATTTCTGCTTCGAAATCAGGAACCCGAACGGCAAAATGGACGTCATTGTGATCAATTGATCTGCCGGGACGATACGTACCGCTGCTCCTGTCGATCAAATGAATCTCAACGCCGCCCGCCCGAAACCAGCGACCTGCAATGGGAAAATCCGGCCGCTCAACTTCCGTAAGCCCAAGCACGTCCCTGTAAAATTCAGTCGCGGCCTCCAAATCTTTCGAAACCAGAGAGATGTGATGTAGAAACTTTCCAGCCATGGCAAACCTCGCGAAAAAACATTGCCCCCTGTGTGCTATCCCTAGCATGTACTTCCGTGCGTAGTAACGCCGTCGTCAAAACAATTTTGGAGTAACTCATGACCCTCCCCCTCACCGCCGCCAACACCATCATCACCGCAGCCCTCGCCCACGCAAAGGCCGCAAACTTCAAACCACTCGGCATTGTCGTCCTCGATGCGCGCGGCACGGTGAAAGCTGCCTCCATTGCTGACGGCTCGTCGCTGGCTCGATTTGATATCGCGCGCGGTAAGGCCAAAGGCGCGCTCGCTTTCAACATGGGCACACGAAGCTTGGAGAAACTGGCCAAAGACCGTCCTCACTTTTTCACAGGTGCCGCTTCGGTCATCGAAGGCGGGATAATCCCCGTCGCAGGTGGTGTGCTGATCAAAGACAAAGATGGCACTATTCTTGGCGCTATTGGTGTGTCGGGTGACACCTCTGATAACGATGAAATCGCAGCACTGGCTGGAATTGCAGCCGCTGGCTTGGTCGGCGACGGTGGCACCGCTTAAGGTTCCATTATTTAATGTGACTTCTTGACTTACAGATCCAACGCCTTACATGAACGGGTGAAGCGGGGCGCTATCAGGTGGCCCGCTGATCACATTTTATGGAGAACCTATGTCGAAACTGAAAATTGGTGTCATCATTGGCGCAACCCGTGACTCACGTTTTGGTCACGTACCCGCCCAATGGATTTATGAATTGGCCAAGGCCGATCCTGATATTGATGCCGAACTGGTTGACCTCAAAAGCTTTGACCTCCCCATGTTCAACGAAATGGCGTCCAACGCCTGGATGCCAAGCTCTGACCCACACGCCATTGCTTGGCAGAAAAAAGTCGGCGAATTTGACGGCTACATCATCGTCACGCCGGAATACAATCATTCGGTTCCCGCGTCATTGAAAAATGCCTTTGACCAATGCTCCGTCGAATGGGGCCACAAGCCCGTGGGCTTTGTGGGCTACGGCATGATGGGTGCCGCCCGTGCCGTTGAACACGCCCGTGGCATTGCCTCAGAACTACAAATGGTCAGTACACGGAACAGCGTACACATTGCAGGCGGCGAATTTGTGAAGGTACACCCCGGCATGGGCAAGCAACCCTTCGACACCATCGTCGACGTGATCAAACCATCGGCTGCTCTGATGTTGAAGGATCTGGTCTGGTGGGGCAAGGCCACGAAGGCCGCACGTTAAGTTTAAAAACCGTCCTCAACGTCGCAATGGAGACGTTGAGGACGGCGATAGTCACTCAGCTTTCGCTACTCCAACCAGGGCGGGCCGCAAACACCGATCTCCCACGGCATATCCTGATTGTACTTCCTGCATCACTGTGCCCGGTGGCTTTTCGGAGGTCGGCACTTCGAACATCGCTTGATGGTAATTGGGGTCAAATTTCTGGCCGATGGTTTCAAGCTTCCTGAGGTTATGGCGCTGGAACACATTGTTGAGTTCCCGTTCTGTCATCTCGATGCCGTCCAGAAACTTCTTCATCACGTCATCGATGATCTCGCGCTCTTCTTCAGGCACAGCGGCCAGCGCGCGGGACAAAGAGTCCGCAACACCCAGCAAATCCCGCGCAAAGTTTGACGCCGCATATAACGTCGCCTCGGCCTTTTCGCGCTCCAGTCGTTTCTTCTGGTTTTCGGACTCAGCGGCAAAACGCAACAGACGATCTTTGGCCGCTGCCACTTCCTCTTTCAGCCCGATGATTTCTTCATCGCGCGGATCAACTTCGGCTTGCTCCAACAGTTCATCGGCCAAAGCCTCAAGGCTCACGTTGTCCTGTTCAGGGGTATCGCTCATGCATCACTTCCAAAAATCATTGGGTTTCAAGGCAGCATATCGGCTGTGGGCCAACAAAAATCAAGCTCTTCATCGGGACACTGAAAACTCAAAAAGTGGAAACGACGGCTTTGACGCGGGCGATGGCAGTGGCTACGGCGTCTGCACTCAATTTTTCAGTTTTGTAGAAAGACATGAAATCCAACTGACATTTTGGAGCGCAAGTCCCCAGGATCGCAGTTTTCAACACGCGTCGCACCGGACGCCGCATGATCAGCCAATCCACCCACCATGGCGATCCCAGCGTCGTTATTGCGATTGTCCTTTTGAGCTTATGAAGCCTCGGCTTTATGGCTCCCAAATCCGTGGCATGGTCGAAAGCCACTTCTGGTGCCCAAACCCGATCAAACCAGCCTTTCAAAATAGCAGGAAAGCCAAACCACCAGGTTGGAAAGACCAGAACCAGGACGTCAGCCTCTTGAAGTTTTTCAATTTCATTGGCGAGTGCTGAGCGGTTGAAACCAGAATAATGGCTTTGACGTTCAATATATGTAAGCGCGGGTTGGAACCCGTCTTGGTACAAGTCCTGCACACTGACATCATGACCGTTGAGTTGTGCGGCCTCAATCGCAGCTGCAGCCAGCGTTGAAACAAAACTCGTCGCAACAGGATGGGCAACAACCACCAAACACTTCATGACAACAATTTGCCCACGACTTTTGCTGTGTAGTCCACCATTGGAATGATGCGGGCGTAGTTCAGTCGCGTAGGTCCGATGATGCCAAGCACACCAACAATTTTGTCATCCTCATTCCGGAAAGGTGCGGCGATCAAGGATGATCCAGAGAGCGAAAACATCCGGCTCTCTGCTCCAATGAAAATCCGCACACCCTCGGCCTGCTCAGCTGAACCCAAAAGCCCTGCCAATTCTTTCTTGTTTTCAATGTCTTCAAACAAGCGGCGAATGCGGTCCAGATCGGCCACGGCTTTTGTATCCTCAAGCAAATTCGCCTGTCCCCGCACAATCAGTGATTTGTCATCCGGGTTGTTTTCCCCCGACCACACTGCGAGGCCGCCTTGAACCAGCCGCGCCGAGACATCATCCAGTTCGCGCCGCAGGTTTTCAACCTCACGCACCACGAAATGTTGCACTTCCGCCAGCGTTCTGCCCTCAGCCTTGGCAGAGAGATAATTTGTGGCCCGCATGAACACTGAGGCGGGCAACCCTTGCGGCACGTCAATCACGCGGTTTTCCACGTTGCCATCTTCCGTCACCAAGATCACCAGCGCGCGCCCCGCTGACAGATTGACGAACTCCATGTGTTTCAGGCGTGCATTGAGTTTCGGCGCCAACACCACACCTGCATGCTGGGAAAGGCCCGACAACAATGACGACGCATCCCCCAGCACATCCTCCACCTTGCGCTGGCGATTGGAGGCTTTCACCTGCGCATCAATGCGGGCCCGTTCCTCCGACGAAATCGACCCCACTTGCAAAAGCGCATCGACAAAAAACCGAAGGCCAATATCCGTTGGAATACGGCCTGCTGATGTATGGGGCGAGGCAATCAACCCCGCCTCCTCCAGGTCCATCATCACATTGCGGATCGAAGCCGGAGACAGCGTTGCAGGCATGCCTTTGGAAATGGTACGCGAACCCACAGGTTCCCCGGTCTCTAAATATGTATCAACCAGATGCTTGAACACATCCCGCGCCCGCTGATCCATTGAGGTTAACAGCGAGGTTGAGGCTTCGGTTGGTTTTTGCATGGTCATGCGGCCAAGATAGTGTCTCAACGCTTTCCTTTACAAGTGACGTTGTTTAGAAGCGGGCTCATTCGACAAAAAGGAAAATTCAATGCGCCCTTCCGGCAGACAACCCAACCAACTCCGCGACGTGACCTTTACTCGTGGTTTCACCAAACATGCTGAAGGGTCCTGCCTCGTGAAGTTTGGTGACACCCACGTGCTGGTCACAGCCTCCCTCGATGAAAAGGTGCCGCCATGGTTAAAGGGCAAGGGCAAAGGCTGGGTCACAGCCGAATATGGCATGCTGCCTCGGGCCACCCATGAACGCACGAGACGCGAAGCCGCCCATGGCAAACAATCAGGCCGCACCCAGGAAATTCAACGCCTCATCGGCCGTTCGTTGCGTGCTGTTGTCGACTTGGAAGCTCTAGGCGAACGCCAGATCACGCTGGACTGTGACGTGCTGCAAGCAGACGGTGGCACCCGCACAGCCTCCATCACTGGCGCATGGGTCGCACTCTATGATTGCCTCAAAGGTGTTGAAGCCCGGGGGCTTTTTGCAAAGTGGCCATTGAAAGACAACGTCGCCGCCCTGTCCTGCGGTCTCTACAAAGGTATGGCCGTTGCTGACCTCGATTATCCCGAAGACTCCGATGCTGGCACCGACGCGAATTTTGTCATGACGGGGCGTGGCGGCATCGTCGAGATACAAGGTACAGCAGAAGGCGAGCCTTTCAGTGAAGCGCAATTGCATGAGCTTTTGTCACTTGCCAAAAATGGCATTGTTGAGCTTGTCGCCAAGCAAAACCAGGCTGTTGCATGAACTTGAGTTTGCGCGGGCAAAAAATCCTCATTGCCACCCATAACAAAGGCAAGCTTGAGGAGTTCCGCGAAATCCTGGGGCCCTTGGGGGTCGATGTCACAAGTGCGGGCGAACTCAAATTGGGAGAGCCTGAAGAAACTGAAAACACCTTCATCGGCAACGCTCGCATCAAAGCGCAATCCGCGATGCGGGCCACAGGCATGATCACGCTGGCTGATGATTCAGGCTTGTGTGTTGATGCATTGCACGGTGACCCCGGCGTCTACACCGCAGATTGGGCAGGCCCGTCAAGGGATTGGATGATGGCCATGCGGAACGTCGAGGAAAAGCTGCAGGCGGCAGGGGCCGTGACAGCTGAGCAACGCAGTGCGTCATTCAATTGCACACTGTTGGTGCTATGGCCTGATGGCACCGAGAGAATATATGTGGGAACCGTACCCGGGCATTTAACGTGGCCTCCCGTGGGTGCGTTCGGTCACGGCTATGATCCTGTGTTTGTGCCGGAAGGCGCTGAGGTGTCCTTTGCACAAATGAGCCACGAACAGAAAAACAGGATTTCCCATCGCTCCCGCGCACTGCAACTGCTGTTGAAGGATCTGTTTTGAACGCCTTCGGCCTCTACATCCACTGGCCCTTTTGCAAGGCCAAATGCCCCTATTGCGATTTCAACAGCCATGTGCGCCATGAAGCAGTTGATACCAATAGTTTTGCCGAAGCACTGGTGACTGAACTCAAATATACAGCCACCCGCACACCCGGCCGCAGTGTGTCTTCAATATTTTTTGGCGGTGGCACGCCATCGCTGATGCCACCCAAAGCGGTCGCAGACGTCTTGGATGCCATTGCAGAACTGTGGCCGGTTCAGCCGGATGCGGAAATCACTCTCGAAGCCAATCCAACCAGCGTCGAAGCCGAAAATTTTCGTGGCTATCGTTCCGCAGGCGTCAACCGTGTGTCGGTGGGTGTGCAGGCTTTGGATGAAGCTGATCTGAAAGCATTGGGTCGTCAACATACGCCCGACGAAGCCTTGGCTGCCTTCAAGCTGGCGGCACGAATATTTCCGCGTGTCTCTTTCGACATGATCTATGCAAGGCCGCACCAAACCCTCACAAAGTGGAAAAATGAACTGACCAGCGCCCTGAAAGAACAACAAGGCCACATGTCGCTTTATCAACTCACCATTGAACCCGAAACACGCTATGCCGATTTGCATGACGCGGGAAAATTGATCATACCCGATGATGATCTCTCCGCTGATCTTTATGACCTGACCCAAGAGCTGACGGAAAAAGCAGGCCTGCCCTGTTATGAAATTTCCAACCATGCAAAACCGGGCCATGAAAGCCTGCACAATCTGCTCTACTGGCGGTACGGAGAATACGCAGGTGTCGGCCCCGGTGCCCATGGTCGTTTGCACGACGGTGCAGCAACGTTTGCAACAGCAACAGAAAAACATCCCGAAACGTGGCGCGCATTGATACAGTCCCAAGGCCACGGGCTTGTGCAAGACGAGGCGACCGCCGCCGCATCCCAGGCGCGCGAAATGCTGCTGATGGGACTCCGCATAGCTGAAGGAATTGACCTCAATCGGTATGAAACCCTTGCGGGCAAATCCATGGACCAGAGCAAAATCACTGCCATGGCGGATTTGGGCTTGGTCCAGATGCGCGGCAACGCCAGATTGGCTGCAACACAAGCCGGGCGCCGCTTGCTCAACGCGGTCATTGCTGAATTGGCGGATTGATTTAAGCTATCGGCCATGAGCGACAAAACCTATCATATCGGGGCCCATGGCTATACCGCTGAACGATTGGAGCCCGGCCTTTATCTGATCTCAACCCCCATTGGCAATTTGGGCGACATGACTTTGCGCAGCCTGAATGCGCTGGCGGTAGCAGATGTCATCTATTGCGAAGACACCCGTGTCACCCCTCGGCTGCTGGAACGCTTTGGCATTAAGAACAAACTAAAGCCCTACCACGACCACAACAGTGAAGGAGCCGGCACAGCGATCATTGCGAGCATTCGGTCAGGCCAAGTGGTGGCGCTGGTGAGTGATGCCGGAACACCCCTCATTTCCGATCCCGGCTTTGCCTTGGTGCGGGACTGCGTGACTGCAGGCATAAAGGTCGAAGCTTTTCCAGGTGCGTCAGCCGTGTTACCCGCGCTACAACTTTCCGGGTTGCCCACAGATCGATTTTCCTTCTTCGGATTTCTACCGCAGAAAAGAAATGAGCGCCTGAAAGTGTTGTCAGACATTGACCAACGTACCGAAACTGTCGTTGTTTATGAATCGCCCCATCGCATTGTCGAAGCGCTTCTGGACATCGAAAAAGTTCTGGGCGAACGGCCGTTGTCCGTTTCGCGAGAAATCACCAAACTGCATGAAGAGACCTTGCGGGGAACAGCGAAGTCGATTGCTGCAACACTCCTCGCCAAACCAACAATCAAAGGTGAATTCGTCATCGTGGTTGGTGCACAAGAAAAGGCACCAGACGCATTGTCTGAAGACGAAATTACCAGCGCCATTGAACAGGCATTGCTTGATCACCCTTCAAGCAAAGCGGCCTCTCTGGTGTCAAAGAAACTGGGCCTTCCGCGGGATGATATTTACGCCCGCATCCTCGCCCTCAAAGGCAAAGCGTGAGGCGGACGCGCCAGGCCGCCCACATACACGGTCACCGGGCCGAAACCATTGCCGTTTGGTATATGCGCTTGAAAGGCTATCGCCTGATCGCCAATCGTTTTAAGTCCGCGGTCGGTGAAATAGATCTCATCATGCGAAAGGGTAGAACCCTGGTGTTCATCGAAGTGAAAGCGCGATCTAAAGTTGATGATAGTATGTGGGCTGTGACGCCCCAGCAGAGCCGCCGTATTGCGTCAGCTGCCTCACTCTTTGTGTGCCGCCATGATGTGCCGAGCGTTGAATTTCAAAGGTTTGACATTGTCGCCGTTCCTTCTTACCTCTGGCCCACACACATCAAGAATGCATTCGATGGGAATCTCTGAACCATGAAACTCAATGTCGCCGTCCAAATGGACCCGGTTTCGTCAATCGATATTTCAGGTGACTCCACCTTTGCATTGATGTTGGAGGCGCAACGCCGCGGCCACAGCCTGTTTCACTATCATGTGAAATCACTCGCCCTGCGTGAGGGCGTGTTGCAAGCCAAAGGTGAGCACATTGTGGTGAGAGATGAGAAAGGAAATCACTTTACGGCTTCGCCGACTGAGAGAATAGACCTTGCGTCACAACATGTCATTCACATGCGGCAGGACCCGCCTTTTGATATGGGTTACATCACAGCAACTCACCTGCTTGATCGCATTCACCCAAAAACACTGGTGGTCAACGACCCGACTGAAGTGCGAAACGCCCCTGAAAAACTATACTTGCTGGACTATCCGCAATTCATGCCGGAAACGTTGATCACCAGAGACATCACGGAGATTGAAGCCTTCCGCCAGGAGCATGACCACATCATTTTGAAACCGCTTTATGGCAACGGCGGTGTCGGCATCTACAAGTCTGCGCGTGATGACATGAATTTTGGCTCGCTGATGGAAATGTTCCAACAGCTTTACCCTGAACCCTTCATCGCGCAACGTTACTTGCCTGAAGTGCGAAATGGCGACAAGCGCATCATCCTGGTCGATGGCAAGGTGGCGGGTGCAATCAACCGTGTGCCAGCCTCCCATGACCACCGCTCCAATATGCATGCGGGTGGTGTTGCCACGCCAACAACATTGACCCGGCGCGAAGAGGAAATTTGTGAAGCCCTCGGCCCCGATCTCAAAAGGCGAGGACTGATTTTCACAGGTATCGACGTGATTGGCGATTACATGACCGAAATCAACGTGACCTCTCCCACCGGCATCAGGCAAGTCAAACGCTTCGGCGGCAACGACATTGCCGCCATGGTCTGGGATGCGATTGAGGAACGCCTATGAGCGGCCTGGACCTTGTGGCCTTTGATGCCGACGATACCCTGTGGCACAACCTCATTCATTTTGATGCAGCCGAAAGACAGTTTGGCGAGATGCTCTGCAACTTCAGCAGTCCCGCCGAGGCCACCAAACAGTTGATGGCGGCCGAGCGGCGCAACATTCCGCTTTATGGGTTTGGTGTCAAAGGCTTCACACTGTCAATGATCGAAACAGCGCTTGCCGTATCGGGGGGTGCCGTTGATGCAGCAACTTTGCAGAAGCTTATCATCATGGGCCGCGATATGTTGGACCATGACATCGAACTGCTGCCCGACGTCGAAGCAACGCTGAAAGTGCTGCATGGTGACCATCGCTTGTTGTTGATCACCAAGGGCGATCTGCACCATCAGGAACGCAAGGTGCTTGCATCTGGTTTGGCTCATTATTTTGAAGGCGTTGAAATTGTATCAGACAAAAAGCCGGAGACCTTCAGAAAAATCTGCTCCCGCCATGGAGGAAAAATTGAGCGCATGGTGATGGCTGGAAATTCAATCCGGTCCGATGTGCTCCCCATGATCAACGCAGGTGGTTATGGCGTGTACGTTCCTTATGATATTCTGTGGGACCATGAGCATGAAATCGTCTCCACTGACACCGAGCGGTTTTATGAAGTGGAAAATATTAGCGGCGTTGTAGATGTGGTGCAAAACCTCGCCCTGCAGAAAAAATAATGACGAGCTTTCCCAAACGCGCAATTCTGCCCTGCGAAATAAAATCGCGCGAGTTTGAATCGAAGCTTTTGCTCGCCTGTTGTTTGGCCGAAGATGGGTGGTCGGCTATCGTCGGATCACGCAACGATATCCACATGAAGCTGGCACAGTTTCCGCGTTCAATTTATCTTGGCAAGGATGTGCGCTTTTCATCCAAGAAAATTCTGACACTTCTGAAGCTGTTGGGCCATCCCTTCGTGGCCATGGATGAAGAAGCCTTGATCTATCTTTCAAGAGAAAAATATCGCGAGGCCCGTGTCGACGGGCGCATGCTCAGATCGGCATTGGCTCTGTTTGCTTGGGGGCCGGACAACGCAAGGGCATGGACTGAGTCATCAAATTATCATGGCGCTCCCGTTTTTGAAACGGGCAATGGCCGTATCGACCTGTTGCGAAGTGAGTTGCGCGGCGCCCACCGTGCAAAACAAAGTGAACTCGAAGCAACACATGGGCCTTTTGTTTTGATCAATACAAACTTTGGTTCCATCAATCACTTCCTGAATAATCTTTCGATAAGACCCGGGCAAAAACTCAACATCCCCGCCCCGCCGGAAGGCTATTTCGCTCATCGCGTTCATATCTACGAGGCGTTCCTGCAGCTGTTGCCAAAGCTCGCGACACGCTTCCCCCGCTTGAATTTTGTACTCCGCCCCCACCCTTCCGAAAATCATGAGGTCTGGCGGAAAGTCGTCGAGCCATTTCACAACTGCAAAGTCATCAGCGAAGGTGGCGTTCTCCCTTGGGTGCTGGCCAGCAAAGCGGTCATTCATAATGGTTGCACCACGGGCATCGAGGCCTATGTGCTGGACAAAATTCCAGTCGCCTTCATGCCCCGCCAGTCAGCGGAGTTTGATATCCATCTTCCCAACAATCTCAGCCTCAAGTGTGAAAGTGAGGACGAGATTTTTGAGGTCTTGCATATCATAGAGACGGGCAAAGAAAGTCCCGTACTCAGAAACGACGAACGGGAGCGGTTGCTGAAACAGCATGTGTCAGCCTCAAACGGACCACTGGCATCAGAGCGCCTTGTTGAAGCTTTCAACACAGTGCGGAGTGACATCACCGACAAATCCTTCTACAAGCTGACCTGGCCACTGGGCCGGTTTGCCAGCGAATTGCGTGCGGGCATCAAACGCTTCCACCAGAACCGTCCGGGCCACAAGTCAAACATCGCTTACACACGCCACCGTTTTCCAGCGACTCCGATGCACGAGGTGATGTCGATGATCGATACGTTCGCTTCTTGCCTTGGCCGCTTTCAGAACATTGGCGTGAGAGAAATCGAGAGCGAGTTGATTTTTGAGATCTACAGGACGTAGGTCTTGAGACATGGACCCATATCAACGCTGCCGTTCACAACCCGCGTTGCAACGTCAAAGCGCATTCAAGGGGACTTTGAGAAACCGTTTGCCGCTCGCGTCAGGTTTCGGCAGTTCGCCAGCCTTCATGTTGACCTGCAGCGAGGGGATGATGAGCTTCGGCATCTCAAGCGTTTTGTCACGCGCGTCTCGCATCTCCACAAACTGGTCTTCATCGATTCCGTCTTTGGCATGAATATTATGCTCACGCTGTTCAGCCACCGTGGTTTCCCATTTGATCTGACGACCATTGGGGCCATAGTCGTGGCACATGAACAAGCGCGTATCATCAGGGAGTGTTAACACGCGCCTGATTGAACGAAAAAGCGTGCGGGCATCACCGCCGGGAAAATCGGCCCGGGCCGAACCACCGTCGGGCATGAACAAGGTATCACCGACGAAAGCAGCGTCACCAACAACATGGGTCATGCAGGCTGGCGTGTGGCCAGGCGTATGCATGGCATAGGCTGTCATGTGGCCGATGGTGTAGTGGTCACCATCATCGAATAATGTGTCGAACTGGCTGCCGTCGCGCTGGAACTCCGTACCCTCGTTGAAAATCTTGCCAAAGGTTTCCTGAACGATGGTAATGTTGCGACCGATGCCGATTTTGCCCCCAAGCGTTTTCTGCAAATAGGGTGCCGCCGAGAGATGATCTGCATGCACGTGGGTTTCGATGTGCCATTCCACCGTCAACCCGTTCTTCTGAACAAAGTTGATCACCTGATCAGCCGAGTCATGGGAAATGCGACCCGCTGCATAGTCAATGTCCAACACACTATCCACAATCGCGCAAACTGTTGAACGGGGATCACGCACGACGTAGGTGACTGTATTTGTGGGTTCGTCGAAGAAGGCGGTCACGTCAGGTTTGCATGTCATGATTGCACCTTTCAAAAAAATTCATGCATCTGAGGCGGGCACATTGACGCCACCTTGCTTGAGTGCAAGGACGCGCGCTGCCACCATGCCCACCACCATGGCCACTACAAATGTTATTGCCAGACCCGATCCCGTACCCACTGCCGTGAAGGCTGGTCCCGGGCAGAAGCCACCCAAACCCCAGCCGATACCAAAAATGGCAGGACCCACAACAATCGGCATATCGATTTGCGTGGCTTCCGGCACATGAAATTCCGGGTCAAAGATTGGCTGTTTGCGCTTCAGCACAAACCGATAACCAAAATAGGTCACAAGTGTGCCAGCTCCCATGACGAAAGCGAGGCTGGGGTCCCATCCGCCAGACGGAATAGCGGCGAGGTCCAGAAAGTTTTGCACCTTTGCCGGATCAGACATGCCTGCCACCACAAGACCCGAACCAAACAACAGGCCAATCAGAAATTGCACGAGCAAAGACATGATAAACCTCAGAGCAGATGACGGATGATGAAAACGGTGATGATGGCAGTGGCCATAAACGTGGCGACAGCAACCAGTGAGCGGAATGACAAGCGCGACAACCCACATATGCCATGGCCTGATGTGCAGCCACCGCCCCAGATAGAGCCGAAACCCACAAGCAGGCCCGCTACAACCAGCAATGCAGAACTGCCAGCGATCGTCATCGGTGCCCAGCCTCCGCTCAACGTGGCATAGAGCAAAGGCGCTGCAACCAAGCCCAGGATAAACATGACGCGCCCCGTCGCATCTTGATCGAGGTATGGTGGGAACATGCGCACAGCGATGCCGCTGATACCCGCTATGCGGCCGTGCGTGGCCATCAACAAAACAGCCGAAGCGCCAATCATGGCACCACCGATCGTTGAAGCGAATGGTGTGAATTCAGTCATCATTTTAAGTCTGTGCGCTCCCCGTGGGGCTGGTTGAGTATTCTACTTGCATCCTCAGGTATTTTTATATATTCGAATAGACGAATATGTCAAGGAAATCCAGGTATGCGCGCAACAATGTTGTCCAAGTCAATGGATATGGAGGAAATGACCACCAAGGTCACCGAAGTGGCAGCGTTACTGGGCACAATGGCAAGCCCGGTGCGGCTGCTCATTCTCTGCTCACTGGTCGAAGGTGAAAAACCCGTACATCAGCTCGTGTCCAACAGTGGTGTCACGCAAGGCGCATTATCTCAACACCTTGCAAAATTGCGCAATCTCAAGCTCGTCGCAACACGTCGTCACGGACAGTCCATTTACTACGCACTGGCAAGCAAGGAAGTGAAAGCGGTTTTGAAGCTTCTGCACAGTATTTATTGCACAGATAAGAAATTGCCATAGAGGCGTCACCCATTGACCGATGACCCAGTTCATGAATTTGGGCACCCGCAATCGAGATTGGAACTTAATTCAGGCGAGGCCGTTTCAGTTCAACGCTGAAATTTGATTGCCGATATATGATGGAAAATAATAGTTTGTCGCAGGGCACGCGCCTCGATCGCCAGATCAGAAACATTCTTCTGGGATTGTTTCTGATTGCCTTTGCTGTCTTCCTTGATTTTGCACGCGATTTTGTTCTGCCCGTTGTCTTGGCCTTTTTCATCGCCATAACATTCAGACCGGCGATTCGTGCCTTGGCGCGCCGACGTGTGCCGGAATGGCTGTCTGCCACAGGGTTTGTTGCAATTGTGGTCGGCGGAGGGGCACTTTTAACCCTCATGCTGTCAACTCCCGTTGCGGATCTGATGCAAAATGCTCCTGTTTATGCCCAGACATTCAGCAGAAAGCTGGCCGACATTCAAAACTCTTTTCAGTCACTCATGAAGTTCGCATCGCAAATTCAGGTGGTGGTCGAGGCCGATGTGAACTCCTCAATACAGGAAGTGGTCATCCGTGATGGCCCGCCACTGGCCTATCTTGGCCAGATTACAGGCTATTCCATGAGTGTCGTCGCCACCGTCATTCTCACGCTTGTCATTGCCGCATTCTTGATGGCATCGGGTGACTTGTTTTATGCAAAACTTGTGCGGGTTCTGCCGACACTCACCGACAAGAAGACAGCCTTGCGCATTGTCTATGATGTCGAACAGGAAGTTTCATCTTATCTTGTGATCGTCACGATCGTAAACGCAGGTCTGGGCCTGGCAGTTGGATTGAGTTTCTATGCCTTGGGCATGCCGTCTCCAATATTATGGGGCGTCATAGCGTTTGCTTTCAACTACGTTCCCTATGTGGGCGCAGTTGCCGGTATGGCGCTGTCAACGTTCATCGCAATTGTAACCTTTGACACTTTGTCTTTTGCAGCGCTCGTTCCCTTAAGTTACGCATTCTGGAACGGCATTGAAAACCAATTCATAACACCCCTGTTTTTGGGCCGCCGCTTGCAACTTAATTCGGTAGCAATTCTTTTGGCACTGGCATTCTGGACGTGGATTTGGGGAATTGCGGGCACCATGATCGCCGTGCCGGTGCTTGTTACGATAAAAATATTCTGTGACCATCTGGAAAGCCTTTCAGGAATCGGAGAGTTTCTTTCAGAAAAATATCCTGAAGATAACAATCAAACGTCCGACGTCGTATCAGGCGAGGCTAAGGCTTCTGACAAGTTGTAAAACGTTCTGCGTAAGGTCAGCGCTTGAAAAGGGTTTCAGGAGCACTTTCACATCAGCGTACTTGAAATGACCATACCCCGTGACAATCAAAACCGGAACGCGCCGGGATTGAAAGTCACCAATCAGCACTGAACCGTCACCGTCTCCCAGCTTTATGTCAATAATGGCCAGCGCAAAGTGGCCATCAGGTTTTTCCAGGGCGGCACGCGCTCCAGCCAAACTTGCGACATGAGTAATGTCGCTAAAGCCTACATCTTTCAAAGTCTGTTCAATATCCCACGCCACCAGCATTTCGTCTTCGACAATGATTATCTTTCCGGGCTTGATTGAGGGATTGTGATTTCTTTGATTCATGCTCTACAATCTCTCTGTCAAAAAGAGAGCGTTTGAACCGGATTCGACACTGCTGCATTTAACTAGGACATAGGTGGAAACTGTTTTGAAAACGGCAAACAGGCCTTCAAACCGTGTGGGACATATCCACAAACGGAGTTTTGCATGTGCAGATTGCCCGATGCGACGTTTACCCGTGTTTCGGAGCTTTACACCCGAAGAGCTGAAATTTGTAAGCAAGTTCAAGATCGGCGAGATGGAGCTGGGGGCAGGACAAACGCTGCTGCAGGATGGGCAGTCCAGTCCCTATGTGTTCACGCTGTTGTCGGGTTGGATGTTTCGCTACAAAGCGCTGCCTGATGGACGCCGTCAAATTCTGAATTTCGCCATGCCCGGTGATTTTGTCGGCATGCAATCGGCGGCTTTCAAGGAAATGCAACATACCGTTGACACTCTCACGGATGTGCAGCTGTGTGTGTTTCCCCGCGAAAAGCTTTGGTCGCTTTATTCCACCCAACCTGGCTTGGGCTTTGATCTGACATGGTTGGTTTCGCGCGAGGAACGCATGCTTGACGACCAGCTTCTCAGTGTTGGCCGGCGGACAGCGCTTGAACGCATGGCCTACTTTGTCATGATGTTGCATCGTCGCGCCAAAGAGCTGGAGTTGATCATCGATGGCTCACTCGAACTGCCAGTCACCCAGCAGCATGTTGCGGACGCTTTAGGGCTTTCCATCGTTCATACCAACAAAACCCTGCGCAAGCTTTATGATCTGGGGATCATAAGCTGGCGGCAACGGACATTGAGGGTACTGAAAGAGAAAGAATTGGCTCAGATCGCCCGCTACCATTCCAGCCCACCCCAGGTCCGGCCCTTCATTTGAACTTGCCGGACCTTGTCGTATCATCAGTGTAAAAGCCACGATGAATAAATCGCTCTACGTTCCTGAGCGATCTCCGCGATGACTGGACATCGAAGGCAACAGTGCCGCAAGCACCATGCCAACACCCAATCCGACGACACCCAAAACCAGCGGGTGACGCTCCATCGTCAGATAGGCAGACTGACTGCGTTCACGAAGATGCATGTTTTTTGACAATTTGGGCAATGCCCTGCTGGCTTGCGCTGCTGACTCATAAACCCCGGCAACGGCTTCGCGCCCTTGTTGATAAAGATTGGCTGCCACACCAACATCTGCGGCTCTGCGACCGCCTTTGACGGCCCGTGTGCGGGACTTTGTTGAAACAGTCTTGCGACCTGCTGAACCGATTTTCTTCGCCTTGGCGGTTTTGACGGTGCCAGTGCTATTTTGCGTTGATGTGTTGACCATGATCGTCTCCTTTGGCAGTTGACCTTGCCAAGCGGGATCGCTTGGCAGCGGTGTGGTTGATGGGTGAGAGCAACCGTGCATCCGTGCTGAGGTACCGCAGCAGAAGCATGGTCGCAGAAGCAACAGCCAGAACGGCGAGCGGATGTTCGCGCGCACGGCCTTGCATGTGCTTCAAAAGTCCAAAGCCGGGGTCCAGAGCGCCCACCATTTCATCCAACATTTTCGCAGGCTTCAACTGCTCCTTCGCTTCGTCAATTTTAACAGCGAAGGCAGACGCGTTGAGATTGGCCTCGCGTCTTAAAGCCTCGATCTGCTTCATGGCTTAGCACTCAATCCGTGGGCGGCAAAATTGAACCACCGTTTTGCCAAGTTCGAAATGCCCAGTTGCCGTCGCGACATATAATAAATCACCAGTCCTGTCGCCGCAGCGACGGCGAAAAATCCCAAAGCCAGTAATCCTGCTGCGGAAGAAAGTCCGCCCACAAAGGGTGCAAGCACTGCAACCAGGAAAAGCGAAAACAACATGATGGCAGAAAAAACACAGCCCATTACCATGGCGGCCAGCACCACGATGATCAGGAACCGCTGTCCGTCAGCCCTCAGTTCTGCTTTTGCCAACGCAGCTTCAGCAGCAATCCAGGATCGACCGTTTCCCGAGAGTTGGTAAAGCGAGTCCATCACAGTCCCGCTCTTACTTTTCTCACGCCGCATTGACCGTCGCATTCCCGGTAAAGCGACCATTGGCCTTCGACTTGGAAGCAGAAGCCGACCGCTTGCGCGACGTCTTGGCAGCTTTCGAAGGTGCCGTTGCCCGACGCGCTTTTGGAGCATTGGACGTTCCGACATAAGTCCCGGCCAACAGGCGGGTCAGGCCAAACCCCGCCGCAACCGCGAAAGCGGCAGTGGCCAAGGGATAGCGTTTCGCAAATGCACCTGCGTCAGATACCATCTCTTCGAGTGGGGTTTCGGCCACATAATTGGCGAGCGTTTCCATCTGGTCCGCAGCGGCATGAGCGTAATTTTGAATGTTGGGAATGTCAGGAAGCTGGCCGGCAAAATCGCGAGCAGCAGCAGCAAGTGAGTCAATTTTTTCTGCCCCAATTTCTTGGCGTCCACGCAGCAGCGAACCTGCAAGGCCAATGGCATCGCCGTAAAGCTGAGCGCTTGAGTTGGCACGTCTTGGTCTCTGCGTCCGGGTAGAGGATGAGCCGCCGAATTTGCGTGCGGTTGTTGATGTGCGTGCCATGGTGTCTCCTTGCGTGTTTAATGATGCTGGAGTGGAACGCATGACCGCGCATTTCGTTCCTGTTCCCCCAAGATTATTTGCTCACATATTCGGCTGAGAAATTGAGAAGATCCAAACCCTTGCCCGTTGTTAATCGAAGTTGCGGGTTGCGGATGTCATAATGACCCGCCTGCCATTTCGTTGGCCATGCTGAGAGACCGGAAAAATCAGCATGTTTCCTCTATCATCGCGTCCGGTTGACACGCAACACGCAGTCCATTTGAACGCGGTCATGTGGCGAGGGTTCCGGCGCCTGTTGATTCAATCACTGTCATGAGCGAAATTTCAGATCGATAACGTGATCTGGAACCATTCGACATGCCAACATTGAATGACCGGGCAAATTTGATAAGCTAAATGTAATGACCAACAAAAGACAAACTGTTATGGCGACTGTGGCATATTGAGAAATTCAGCTCCCATAAAAATCCACGAGAACGATGAACGGTTGCGGCTCGCATTTGGCTCAACTGGACTTGGGACGTGGGAAATGGACCTGCTCCACAACCGCAGGCAATGGTCAGATGAAACCATGGCCATGCACGGCGTCGCCCCAACACCTCAATCTCGTTTTCATATCGAATTGGACGACCGTATCATGCATCCGGAGGACCGGTTGCGGTTGTTGAAATTGCATGGTGAATTGTGCAGTGGTCTCAACGATTATGTATTCGAATATCGTACGATCCTGCCCGACAACCGCCTGCGGTGGATTATGGCGCGCGGCAAGGTGTTGGAGCGGCAAGGTGGAGCGCCTACACGAATTGTAGGCATTGCGGCAGACATCACCGAACAGAAACAACACAACGTGCCACGCGAGCAGAATAATACCGAGTTCCGCACGTTGGCCGAGGCATTGCCACAACTTGTCTGGATCGCCGATGCCAGCGGACATGTGGTCTACTACAATGAACGCCGCTCCCGCTACTACCAGGCCTCTCCCGGAAGAATCTCAGAATCCCAGTGGAAGCCGCTCATTCATCCCGATGATCTCGCTCAAACCCTTGACGTCTGGGCGAAGGCCATGCGGGATGGGAGTGAATACGAGATGGAGCACCGTTTGCAAATGGCAGACGGCAGTTTTCGCTGGCACTTGTCACGCGCAACACCTGTCAAAGGTGAAGGTAAAACGATCAAGACCTGGTTTGGCACAGCAACTGACATTGACCGGTTAAAACAGGCTGAGTCCCGTGTTCAGGTGGGTGTTGAACGCCTGCAACTGGCAACGGAATCCGCCTCAATGTTCGCCTGGGAAGTGGACCTACAGACCGGACGATTGGAATGGGCCGAAAATGCGGCAGAAATCATTGGATGCTCCCCCGAGGATTTGCTTCACGGTGAAGAACGCGGCAACTTTTTTGTTCACCCGGATGATCGGTCACGATTATTGGACGAGTTTCAGGGCTTCGTAAAAAGCGGCGCTGACCGTTTCGAGATGGTGTTTCGCGGGCGACCACAAAATGAGAAGCTGAAGTATTGGCGTACGGCTGGAAAAATTCTGCGAAACGGACAAGGCGTGGCGGAGCGCGCGGTCGGCGTGACGCAAGACGTCACCCGCCACATGGAGTCAGCCGCCCAGGTCAAGCTTCTGGATGAAAGACTGACCACGGCGGAAGAGGGAGCGGGAGCAATTGTGTATGATTGGGATGTGACGAATGACCATGTGTGGCGCAGTCACAGTCTCACAGTCATTTTAGGATGGGAACCAGAAGACTTGGGAAATGACCCCGTGGCATGGCAAAATCTCATTCATCCCGACGATCTCGCGCGCATTCGCAGCATCGAAATGTCCGACAGCGATCCCATGGATGATCACTACGTCCACGAATATCGTGTTCGGCACAAGGATGGTCGTTACCGCTGGATGATGGATTCAGGTCGCATTTTCCGTGATGAAAGTGGAGCCATTGTTCGCCGGGCAGGAACGACGCTCGACGTATCGACGCGAAAGCAAATGGAAATGTCGCAGCAGCGCATGGCCAACCTGATTGAACTGTCTTTCGAGCCGATTTTTGTCTGGATGCCTGAGCGCGGGATTATTGAATGGAACCGGGGGGCTGAAATACTTTACGGCTTCACCCGCCAAGAGGCGTTGGGCAGACAACCGCAAGAGCTGTTGCGCACACTTTACCCCATTCCCTTTAGCCAGCTGATGGATCACCTTCAGAACACCTTGAACTGGTCCGGCGAAATCGACAATTTCAACAATGAGGGAAGTCTCGTTGTGGTCGAAAGTCGCTATCAACTGATTCAGTTTGATGGCGAGACAATGGTTCTGGAAACCAACCGTGACATCCGCGAACGCCGCCGTTCTGCTGCAAACATTGCGCGAATGGCAGCAGTGGCTGCCGCGTCCCATGACGCGCTGTATGGTGCGAACCTTGCCGGTATCATTGAAGCGTGGAACCCTGGGGCGGAGAAGCTGTTTGGCTACAGCGAAAGCGAGGCTTTGGGAAAACACATTTCGCTTCTGGCCCAAAAGGATCAACATGATGAACAGCTGCAGTTTCTGCGACTGGTGGGGACTGGGGAGACTGTCAAACCTTTTGATACGGTGCGCAAACACAAGGATGGGAGCATCATTGATGTGTCAATGGCGATGTCCCCCGTCAAGGCACCTGATGGCTCTGTTGTGGCAATCTCCGTGGCACTGCACGATATCAGAGAGCGGAAGGAATGGGATCAACTGCAACTCTTGATGAACCGCGAATTGGCCCACCGCGTTAAAAATTCATTCGCAATCCTGCAAGCCATCTTGAGGTCCACGATAAAAGCCTCGCGCAATCCCGAAGAGTTCGCGAAGGCGTTTTCAGGGCGGCTCAACAGCATGTCCGCCGCCCACGATGTACTCACGGAGAATGACTGGCGTGGAGCAGAGTTGGGAGCACTCTTGCGTCATCAACTGACGCACTATCTCACGGGCCAGCGGGTGCGCATGACAGGCGGCATCATAAACCTGGCACCCGAACACGCCGCACCTCTCAGTCTCATCATCAACGAATTGGCGACAAATGCGGTGAAGTATGGCGCGTTGTCGGTGCCGGAGGGTCGTATCGATATCTCGTGGCAAATTGATCAAGAGGCAACGACCGAGGCAAAGCTGCTGCTCACATGGGAAGAGAGTGGTGGACCATTGATCACCAACATCGGTGAACGCAGTTTCGGAACCACATTGATCGAAAGAAGCCTCGCTGGCGCCGATGTTAAAATGGATTTTTTGCCAACGGGTCTGCATTGCCGCATTGCTTGGCCAGCGGCAGTGCCTGTGCGGCTGAAAGCCTTGCATTAATCCGCCCAGTTGCGGACATCGTCGATGGAACATTTTCTGGGCCAACACGTTTGATGGCTGTGCCGGGATTGTCAGTTGCGGGTTTGATGCGGCTGTCTCTTTGCACATCTGTCCCCCGGTCTCTGGATGTGTCCCCGCGTCCAGAGGCCCCAATTCAAAACAATGAGCCCGATGCAACCTGAGAAGCCCAAAGTCACCCGTGAACCCGAAGAAGGGTCGAAGGAAACCATTCGCGTGCGACAGGGCATTGGTGGACAAGGTGTCAGATATGTCTTGGGCTTCAGTCTGGCAGCCATTGTTGCTGCATTTTTGATATTGGCCTTCTACACCTCGACGACACCATGACCCGGAACCGAATATGCATCATCGGTTCTGGCGCAACGGCCATTTACACCTTGAAACAGCTTTTGGCCTCAACGAAGGCCCTTGATGTCACCATTTTTGAGTCGAGTTCAGAAGTTGGCAAGGGCATGCCTTACCGGGCGGACATGAATGCGGAGTACATGCTGTGTAATGCGTTCAGTCGCGAGATTCCGAAAGTGACCCGATCACTCATCGAGTGGCTCGAAGCGTTGCCAAGACGCGAATTGGGAGAATGGGAACTGTCGCGCCACGAATTGAGTGCACGTGCGTTCTATCCGCGCGTGCTCATTGGGGAATTTTTAGCAGACGAATTCGCAATACTGGTTGAAAAATTCCAGCGGAAGGGACACGAGATTTCAATAAGGTCGCCCGAGCTTGTTGTAGATATTGTTGTGATGCCAACGGGCGACGTTTCCATCAAGACGGACAAATCACAACACGACATGTGTTTCAATCATGTTGTCATTGCCACAGGTCATGCCTGGCCAACCCGTCCAAAAATTGGTGACGCTGAACTGCTGTCGCCATGGCCCTATACAAACGTGACGGCCCTTGCACCCGGTCACATCGGTATACTCGGGTCGTCACTGTCGGCCATCGATATCGTCGTCGCCTTGGGTTCAACCCATGGACAATTTGATGATCAGAGTGGCTCTGTGTCATGGCAGCCCAACAGCGGTGTTTCAAATCTGAAAATCACCATGATCTCCAAAATGGGCATCATGCCCGAGGGCGATTTTTACTATCCATACCCCTATGCACCGTTGGACATTCTTTCCCCGAAAGCGGTTGATGCTGAGGTGGCAAAGGGCAGTGACATGCTTTTGCAGCGGCTCTTTGAACTTCTCTGCAAGGAACTTGAGGACGCAGATCCGCAATTCTGGGCAGCCCTGGGCCCTACGTCCCGCACGATCGCGGGTTTTTCTGAAGCATATTTCAAAAGACGCCAGGAACTTGGGGGCCAAGCTGCCATCAAGATGGATTTTGCCAAAGCCCGCCAATCCGTTGAACAACGCCGAACCATCGGTTCTCGCTACGTATTGTTGCGCGGCCATGAGAATTTTGATCGGGCCCTGCGCGCCTTGAATGACGACGATTGGGAATTGTTTTCAGAGACATTGCTGCCGGTTTTTGCAGATTCTTATGCCGCGGTTCCGCACTTGTCGCTGGCCCGGGTGATTGCAATGTTTGATGCTGGCGTACTGTCACTCAAAGCCAGCGACGAGAATGCCGTTTTCAGCAATCGTGACGGGGGAGGAGTCAGAATAAAAACGTCAGAGGAGACGATGGCCTTCGACGTGATGATCGATGCACGCGGACAGGCTTCTGCTTCACTGGAGAACTTGCCATTCCCATCGCTGACTGGAAATTTGCTAGATCCAAAACGGCCACTTTTGTCACCGTTCAAGCTCGCGCTCGCTGGTCCAGAGTTGACGTCGATTTACTGCATCTCGTTGCCGCAAATTCTGGTGAAGCATCCATTCAGCCAAGGGCTCGCAAATTGTGCGGAGAACGGCGAAGTTGTTGCGACGGAAATATTGCAGCGTCTATGACAACGCTGCTGAAAGTCGGTCGACATTAACACGCGTTGCAGGCTTAACGCAGACCAAAGTAGCCTGCGACAAACATGATAATGACGACCAATCCTACAATGTAAATAATCGAGTTCATTGTTTTTCTCCTCGTGGGAACCAGTTTCGAGACACGCTCATAAAATGACGCGCAGCATCACCACGGAAAAAATAGTCCGTGGTGATGTCGTTTGTGCAGGGTTACGCGGCTTCTGCTTGCATATTGATCACGGAGACAGCGAGTTCACTCAACGCTGCATCAGTTTTCTTTTCGTCCTGCAGCGTCGCATCAAGAAGCTTCTCGGCATCGCTCATGCCGAGCTCTTTTGCCCAGCACTTCAACGATCCATAACGTGATATTTCGTAGTGCTCCACCGCTTGCGCAACCGCAATGAGTGCAGCATCCAGAGCCGGGGAACCTTTGTAATCCTCAATGATTCCTTCGCCTTCTTTCACAATGCCCATAATCGCGTCGCACGTTTTCGCCTGGGGTTTTGCATCGATCAATGCAAACACGTCTTCCAGCCGTTTCATATGCCCTTCCGATTCGATCTTGTGCTTCTCGAAAGCTTTCTTGAGTTCTGGCGACACCGCGGCTTTTGCCATTTTGGGAAGCGTTGCCACAATCTTCTTTTCCGCAAAGTAGACGTCTTTCAACGTGTCATGAAACAGGTCATCAAGTTGTTTTGCTGCTTTAGCCATAGTTTTTCTCCTGGTTGATGTTGATATGAAGAGGCTGCTTAAAGGGAGGGGCGGCCACGATCGTCGTTTGAATTGACAAAGCCATAAGCCCCGCCTTCGGGATCAAATTTATTCCAGCCATCATTGCGATAGGCCGCACCACGTTCGGCGGGATCAAACGGTGAATATTTATCGAGGATGCTGTGCACCGTCGCAACATTGTGGTCTTGCGTATTGACTGACAGCAGGGTGCCACCGCGACGGACGGCCTCAGAGTAGACGTGGGCGTCATCTTCGCTCACGCCGGCATTGATCAGCGATCCGACGATGCCGCCTGTTGCCCCACCGGCCACCACGCCCAACGCTGTCGATGCAAGCCAACCTGCTGCCACAACGGGCCCGAGGCCCGGAATGGCCATAAGTCCCAGTCCCGTCAACAGGCCCGCAGCGCCACCGACAACCGCACCCACTCCGGCACCGGCACCTGCTTCCGTTTCGTTTTCGACTTGAAGCGTTGCATCTTCACGTGCCGACTCGTTGGCCAACACGCTGATATCGGCCATTGGAATTCCGGCCGATTCCAAATCACTCACAGCGCTGCGTGCACGGTCATAACTGGCGTAAACTTTTGTAATCGTCTGCATCTGAATTTATCCTTTTTGCGTTTCTTGAGTTGGGCTTATTGCGCAACGACATTTCCTTTGTAATCAACAGCAATGGTGATGCTTTTGCCGTCTTTCACGCTGGTGCCACGCCATATGCCGTTTTCGTCCTTGGTCATTGCAGAGGGCGTCGCAAATCCATTGGCGACAACCCGGTCTTTGGCCTGATCTTCAGTGAAGCTGTTGGCACCTGCGAGGGGCGCTCCAGGCTCGCTCGTGGCCACTTTGAAAATGTCAGTTTTGCAACTTTCCTGAAATCGTGTTTCCGTAAGCGTGCCATTGGCGTCAACTGTTTGATTTGCGATGCGCAGTAGCGCCAAATAGCGCTCGCCCTCGACGCCAGTCAGGGTGCCGTCGCTGTTGCTATCGGCGATTTTCCATAAGGAAGTGCACTCAGCGTCGCTCATGGCATGGGCCTGTGCGGTGAGTGCAAAGCAAGCAACAGCGGCGATGATAGTGGATTTCATGGTCTACCCTCTTTTGGAACACATGTCGTGGCGTGTGAGTCGCAGTCTTCACACAACGCCGAATGCGTCGTCAGGTTCCGCAGGTTCAACCGATATGGAAATATTTTTGTCGCCCGAATTGCGTTGACGACCACCAGTGACTTTAGTTTGACAAGCGGTGAAACCCACCTGCCGGGTTGTCAGTGTCCTGACACCAGACCAAGGTCTCTCATTGCATTTTTGAGATCACGTGGAAGATAGGGTTTTGTCAGCACAAATTCATTTTGAAAGCCTTCTACAAGCCCATTTTCGCCATACCCCGACGCGAACATGAAGGGAATGCCGCGCTTGCGCAGAATCTCGGCGACAGGAAAGCTGAGAGAACCTGACAGATTGAGATCAAGGATTGCCAGATCAATGTCACAACTCTTTGCAAGGTCGATGGCATCTTTGATGCGCGTGGCAATGGCCACAACCGTATGGCCCAACTCCATCAGCATGTCCTCAAGATTAAGGGCAAGAATCATTTCGTCTTCGACAATCAGAATGCGTCGCAATTCAATCTGTCCAACGTGCATCGAACTTTTCCACTTTCAAAATCCCATCCGGTAGAGGTGCATTGATTTTGCAAACCACGCCGGTGGGCGCATATATGACGCTCACATCCCCGTTTAGTTCCATTGCCAGCGCCTTCTGAACCAGACGGGTTCCGAAACCTTTGCGCGTCGGTTCAACCACACGTGGTCCGCCCATTTCGGTCCATGTCACGTGGAGCATGGCATCGCTGCTCTCGTCCAACACATGCCATTTGATCTCCACACGTCCGTCGGGCACGGAGAGCGCTCCATATTTCACAGCATTTGTACAAAGTTCATGAAGTGCCAAACAGAATGTAACCGCCAATGCCGGTTGCAAGGGAACATGCGGACCTCCAATCTGGAAGCAACGTCCTTCGGTGTCATGGGGCAAAGTTGTGGCCTTGATGACGCTTGCCAAATCCGTGCCCGACCAATTTCCATGTATCAGAAGATCATGCGCGCGCGCCAAAGCTTGCAACCTTGCAGAGAATGCATCACTCGCTGTCTTCATGGATGTGGCACCGGTGAGAGTTTGAGAGGCTATGGCGCTCACAACTGCGAGTGTATTTTTGACCCGATGGTTGAGTTCACCCACCAGAATTTCGCGATGGGCCTCAGCCCGCCGCCGTTGCGTGATGTCGCGCGCAATCACTGACGCGCCCTCGACTTTTCCCGTCGAAGATTTTATCGGTGATACCGTGGCAGAAATCCACACCATGCTTCCATCTTTGCGCCGACGCTCTGCTTCCAGATGAACGTTGTCCTGTGCGCTCTCAAAGTGTTTCAGGATCGGAGATTGAGCGGAATGTTGCTCGCCCAGCAGCAGTTCCATCGGCTTGCCAATGATATCTTCGGCGGTGTAGCCAAAAATGCGAGCTGCTCCTTCATTCCAGCTCGTGAAATTTCCATCAACGTCAATGCTTGCAATCATGTCATCAGACGAGCCGACCAGTGATATCAATTGCTGGCCCGCCGCCGCCGCTGATTTTCGTGCTGTAACGTCCTGAAAGATGATGGCGAGCCTGCTTTTTCCGGCGTCGTGCAACGGAAATTCGTAAAGCTCGAGGACCCTGCCCGTACTTCCGAGACTGTGCTCATGACGAATGGCTTCGCCACTTGTTAAAACGCGGTCGTGAATGGTGTACCAGTCTTCAGGTTCCAGCGGGAACATTTCCCTGATGGTTTTGCCGAGTACATCTCCAGTTCCCGCCTGCTTTTCGAACGACGGATTGATTTCGATAAACCGGAAATCAACGGGATGTCCATCAACACCGCCGATGCGCTCAAGCACACAGAACCCCTCATCAATGGAGTTGAACAGTGTGCGGTATTGGAACTCACTCGCCTGCAAGGCCCGCTCAGCAACCATTCGGTCTGAAACATCTTCAAACGCAAGCAGCACGAGCCCGGGTCGGCCATTGCCGCGCAGCAGCTTTCGTCCGTTCACCAACATAGATCTGTGGCCGGCACTACCGAATTCATGTTCAATTTCAGCATCACTGAAACTTTCACTTTTTGAGATCACGAGGTCCAGCAACGCGTGAAGTTTAGGAATATTCCAAACTCCCCCACCCAGTTCGAAGACCAACACATCAACAATCTCGCTTTCTGTGACATTGAACAGGTTTTGGAACGCGGGATTGGCTGAAACCACATGCAGGGTGTCATTCAGAACCAGCAGAGGCTGACTGATGGTTTCTATGATGGCCTGGGCAAAAATGCGGGCCTCTTGATTGGCACTGCTGATGCGCTTGTGTTCACTCACATCGACAAAGGTTATAACGACGCCAGCGATATGGTCATCCAGAGTGCGATACGGCAACATGCGGCGCATCAGCCAACGGCCGTCAGATGCTTCAACTTCAATTTCGACAACGTCGAGCGTGCGCATGACGTTTTCAGCATCATTCAACAGGTTTGCGTCTTCAAATTTTCGAGCAAAATGTGCAAGGGGTCTTCCGATGTCTGAGGCAATGAAGTCGAACAGCGCCTGTGTCCCCGGTGAGAACCACTTGACGCACATATTCTCGTCGATGAATAAAGTGGCGGTTTCGGTGCCCGCCAATAAATTGCTGAGATCGTTGGAACTGTCTTCAAGCTCCTGGACCTTGTTTTGAAGTTGGCTGTTCACCGTATGGAGTTCCTCGTTAAAGGACTGCATTTCCTCTTTCGACGTTTCCAGCTCTTCATTGGTTGACTGCAATTCTTCATTCATCGAGGTTGCTTCCTCGTGAGACGCCTTCAATTCTTCGTTGGTGGTCTCCAGGTGTTCAATTGTATTTTGCAGCTCACGTCGTACGGCGTTGAGTTCTCCTTGCAACGCCAAGTCTATTGGAATGTTGATCGCCGCGTCGCTGGCAGCGTGGGTGCCTGCCAAAATATCCGGTAGAAAACTGATCAATATATAACCATGATGACCAACATCTGGGGCGAGTGGACAAACCTGCACATTCACCTGTGACACCGCCCCACTGCGTTTGATAGCGGCGCTGAAGACGACGGTCCGATTTTCAGCTGTTGCTGTTTTAAGTGCCGACCGCAATTTTCCGGTCAGACCATCGCGAGTCATTGAGAACAATTCTCTGGAGGGTTCACCAGTCGGTTGTTCCAGATAATTTCCCGTGGAGCCGTGAAAATAGACAACGGCAAAATTGCGGTCAATGAGTACGGCAGCGGGTGAAAACTGTTCCAGCAAGGCCTTGCGGGCGACGTTTCCGGCAGAAGCGGGCGTGCCGTCGTTCAGTGACATTGCAGATCCGTTTTTGGTTTTTTTGTCATGAGTTGTATCCGTTGACAAAGGAAAATTTAAAACATCGAGCCGTACGGGGCCGTCTCTTCGAAAAATGCGCCATTTTTTGGAAATAACCTCAAACATGGCGTCGTGGCGGCCAAGTGTTTCAGTGTTGCCCAGAAAAAGACATCCGCCTTGAACCAGGGCAAAGTGAAACAGTGCAACAATCTTCCGCTGGGTTTCAGGTTCGAGATAAATCAGGACATTGCGACAGGTCACAAGATCAAGATGCGAGAATGGTGGGTCACGCAAAAGGTCTTGGGGAGCAAATACCACCATGCCTCGAATTTCTTTTTTAATTTGGTATGAAATATCCATCTTGTCGAAAAACATGCGCTGACGTGTCGATGAAAGCCCGGTCACTGCGGCTTGCGGATAGACACCGTTACGCGCGGTTTTCAGGTTGTCTTCACGGGCGTCCGTTGCAAAAATTTTTACGTCAAATGTCTTTTCGGCGCTCGCAGCCGCTTCACTGATCACCATTGCCAGCGTGTAGGCTTCTTCCCCGGTGGAACATCCCGCCACCCAAATCCGGATTGACTGACCGCTGTCACGCGCGGCGACCATGGGCGCGATGACGGTTTCCGCAAGATTGGCCCAAGCCTCGGCATCACGAAAGAAGCTGGTCACATTGATCAGCAAATCCTTGACCAAGAATGGAGCTTCGTCGGGATTGGACATCAGTTCTGTTTTATAGTCCGCAAGGGTTGCGATGTTTTTCAGGCCCATGCGGCGCTGGATGCGGCGCTGAACCATACTTCGCCTGTAGTTCCGAAAATCATTGCCGACCCGCGTGAACAGCAGCGTCAAGATCTGATCAATTAAAGGCTGTGCGGCTGACGTTGCGGTTTCTCCACCGGCGGGCTGGGCGATGTAGTTCTGGTTGATGTAGCGCAGCAACACACTTGGCATGGCGTCTGGCGGCAGGATGTGGTCAGCCAGGCCTGCGGCAATGGCGCTGCGCGGCATACCATTGAATTTTGCGGTCGTGGGGTCCTGTACAAGAATCAGCCCACCTGCCGCCTTGACCTCCTTGAGACCATCTGTTCCGTTGCTGCCGGTACCTGAAAGCACGATGGCGATGGTCCGTTCGCCCTGTTCGGCTGCCAATGACCTGAATAACACATCGACGGGATGGCGATGACCCCGGCGCTCTGCAGGTTCAACCAAATGCAAAACCCCCTTGCTGACTGTCAAGTCCTTGTCGGGCGCAATCACGTAAAGCCTGTTTGGTTGGATGGGCATGTCATCTGCGACTTGCACCACGGGCATTTGGGTGCGGGCGCTCAACACATGCGCCATTTGACTCTCACGTGCGGGGTCAAGGTGCAGCACAATGACAAAAGCTGCGCCGCTGTCAGGTGGCATGGCATCAAAAAAACGACCGAGCGCTTCAACACCGCCAGCTGACGCCCCGATGCCGATCACCAGATGTTTCTGCGGGTCTTGGGCAAGACGCTCCACGGACGCAATCAAGGCCGCCGGTACAGCACCATTTTCATCAAATACAGTGGGTTCATCGGTCATGAAAGACCTTGCGTTGGCGAATTGATCGAAACAAACGCATCTGTTTCTCAACTTCAACGTCTCTATTGCACGTTTTCAGTGCCAACCCCACAGAATACGTCAACACACTTCAGTATTTCCTTAGGCGTAACGCCAGCAGGATCAGCCTGCTTTCAAATGTTCAATCGCTTTGAATGGCCTCACTGACCAAAACCCAATGCCTGGGAAACCAAGGGTCCGAGCATCATGGCAGATGCCAACACGGCTGCGGCGATGTCTTTACCTTCAAAATAGGCTGTGTTGCGATGGGGTGCAGAATAGCTGGGCGTCGTGCCTGACAGCGGAAGATTGATCAAACCTACCTGTTCGTTTTCAAAACGGCCTGGTGCAACTGGCGGACGAAGTTGATCTTCAAAATCATTACGTAAATGTGTCATGAGCGGGGTCTCTCTTCAACTGCTTGTGTGTGAGTACAACGCCGCTGCTGTTGAACGGTTCCCCATCTTCGCCTGTGGGCAAATAAGTTTGGCGGCAACAGCGCTGGTATCGGTCTGCGGAACATTACTTCTCAGTGTTCGTTGCTGACGACACACTTTGAAAGGACACCGATCATGAAGAACACTGACGTTAAAAAAATGCAGCCTGAAGCCCTGGCACAATTTGGCAAGCGCGCCCGCGAGGATGGTGACCAGATCGAACAAACCGAGCTGACAGCAGACAGCGAGACATCGCCAACCCGGACGGACCCTGAAATCAAACAGCGCGCCGCAACGAAAGTTTTACGCGAAGGTGTGTTTCAACGCGATGAAGGTGCAAAGGAAGAAATTGCAAAACTGCCTGATCGCATCACAAAAAGCCACAAGCGGTAACCCAGGCAAAAATGTGGCCTGAGCCGTCGAAGAGATGCCCGTCTCTTGCTGCGGATAAAGGCGAAAGCAAAAAAAGCTCTTCACCTGTTGGGGTGAAGAGCTTCGTTCGAACGGCAGGATTTGATACCATTTGACGGGCCGGCTGAGGGCAACTTACCAATCATTTCGAAATCATACCCGGTCGCGAACAACAAACAAACGACTTCGCTGTTGTTTGGTTTGAGACAGTCACTGGATTACGGTCCAGAATTGACATTCAGGTCAGCATCGGTCTCTTCATTATCGCCACCTGCTTCATTGTCTGTGCCTTCAACATTCGAAGGTCGTTCAGTGTTATGGTAGTCACCGGTGGGTTCAATTTTCACTGGGTCAATAATTTCTTCATCGGGAATTGGAATATCAACCGGGTCCAATTCTTCCTTGCGGCGCCCGCCCAGGTATATCACTGAGTGATCTGGTGAATATGGTGGATCTATGATGGGGGTGCTTTCGGCACCTTCAGTCGCTGATTGGTGTTTCATGACAAGCTCCTAAAGTTATCTGGTGGATTGTGACGGTCAGATTGTAAGGTTGGCAGCCTGCGAAAGCTGCTGACCGTCTGGTTGATTAAAGCGCAACTTTTCCGTGCTGTTTTTCGGTGACGTCGGGCGTTTCGCCAGTGATGTAAGCCTTGGCTGCTTTAAAGGCATAACTGATGCCTTTTGTGCCCGAGTTGTCCCAATACTCCGCATCAATCGGCGAGATCTTCAACATCCTGATTGCAGGATCACTTTTGCCGTCGGGAAACCACACGCGCCATGCTTCTGACCAAAGCCTGTCCACCAGCGCTTGATCCTTCACTACAACCGCTGTTCCGTTCAAGGAAACGAATGTCTTTTTGTCCTGAAAGATCAAGGCCACATGCGCGTCTTTCTGGATCTCTTTCACCTTGGCGGACGGCGCTGCCGTCACGAAGTACAGTTCACCTGATTTTGAAATTTCTGCAACACCCATGGGCCGCGCATTCAGTGAACCCTTCACCGCATGGGTGATCAACATCGCGGTATCAAAATCTTCGAGCAGTTCGCGCACATGGCTTTTGCTGGATTGTGTCATCTGTCTTCTCCTCGTGATCGATTATGTTTGAGTTGAAATAACGCTGACATCTGGAAATCGTTCCGGCCTCTCACCGCCATTACGACGAATGTCAGGCAACAGGTGTTGGAACTGAAAACGGCCCGCAAAATGCGGGCCGCATATCATAATTGTTGATGATGTTTTCGCCCCGGAGGGAGCAAATAACCTGATTTACGGAGTGGTTTTAGGCGCCGCTGCAGGATCAGGCGTGGTTGCTGGCGGTGTCACGATTTCAGGCGTCGCAGGCGTAACCGGCGGCGTTACGACTTCGGGTGTCGTAGACGTGACTGGCGGCGTTACGACTTCAGGTGTCGTGGACGTAACCGGCGGCGCTGTCTGTGTCACTTCAGGGACAACACCTTGGTTCGCGTTTGAGCCCATGTAGTAATACAAACCTCCGGCAAGAACAAGCAAAGCGATGACAACGAAAATCCACATATTTTGGTTTTCACGTCCGGAGGTCTGGTTTTTCACCGTGGTGTAGTGCGTTGAACCTGCGCCGCGTTCAAATTCAGGCTCAACACCTGTTGAAGGAAGCGGTCTATTGTCTTTAAGAGTAGCCATGGCAAATAATACCTTTCGATGTCAGATTGTTGGACTGTCGACTTAAGATTAGCCGCGTGAAGTGCGACCTGTGCGAGCGTTGACATAAATGATCACACGTTGGTTGTTGCGCCGTGCGCTGAAAGTGTAGGACGCTCCACCGCATTCCCTGGTAACGACATTTCGGAAACCTTGGTTTCTGACAATGTTGCGTGCCTGATTGCAGGATATTCTGTTGCGATTGTAGCGCGGCTGTTGCTCATACCAGTCCCGGTCTTGATACCAACCACGGTTCTGATAATAGCGATAATCGGGGCCTACCTGCTCATTGAAATAAGGCACGCCGAAATACAGGCTGAAGTTCGTCTTCGCTTCTGCCAGGCTTGCAGTTCCACCGAGCAGTGTTGCCGCAGCAAGCAATCCAAAAATTGTCTTTTTCATTTTAACTCTCCACTGTTTTGTGTGTGAAGGAAACACATGAAACGTGTTTTGGTTCCGCCAACCCCAATCTAGGCTGCAATGGGTTTTTCAATTTCACCAAAGCCAACCTGACGCGAAAGCAATCTCTCGAGTTCCAACCTGAAACCTGGGCCGAT
>JANOPL010000092.1:0-35571 GCA_031421835.1 Hyphomicrobiales bacterium
CGTGGCGCTGACCTCGTTCATCGGGGGCCAGCTTCAACAGCCATTTAAGGGTGCCATCGGATGATTTTTGTTCTGTTACAATTTCAGGACGGCCCACTTGAAAGGCCTCGTCCAGTTTTACGCGCAACTCTTTCGAGATATCAGTCATCAGGTCAAATGACGTGAAACCCTTGTTGTAAATCCAATGCCACAATTGCCGCGCCCGCATTTTGCGCTGCTTTTCGGTGACGCCAATCAAAGCCATCATCTCAGCCAATTGCGTGCGATCGAGCCCCACAAGACTGGGGCGCAAATCGTTTTGAATGTAGCGTTCGGGCAAATTCGAAATCAGGGAGGTGTTCATGGGTGACGCCTTACTTGATTTCGATGGCCCCGACCATAGGGCCTACGGGCAGGAAGCCATCATAGCGGTTGACCTCCGGTGCATAGAGGCTGGAGACTGAACCGTCGAAGAACAAGGCGTTTCTGGCTTTCAAATCATCTTTGAAGAGTGAAGCGAATTCCCAAAAGGTGACGGCATTGTCTGAGATCACAAAGGTGACCTTGCCCTGATCGTCTATTCCCACACCATTGCGCAATTTACGCGACGTACCGCTGGGTGAGAATTTGGGGTGGATTTTTCCATTGATTACCAGCATCGGGCCCGATTGGGTGGCAAAGTCCGGCTTCACACCTGATTTTGCATAGGCTTCAGTTTCAACGACAAACGGTTTCCCATCCTTCACATAAAACACGCCGTTGGGTTTCAAATGAAAATTTCCACCGCCGCCCCGGCGATTGAGTTTTTTTGATTGTTGTCCCTTTTCGATGTAGAGGCCAATGGGACGCTGGTTTTCGTCGTACATTCCCGCATTCATGGCAAAGAGCAGGTTCTGATTTTGGCTTTGCAAATCTTGCGCAAGAGACGAGAGATAGCGGTAAGGCTCACCTTCAGCATTCAAATTGAAAACTTCAAACTTCGCATCTTCGCGGTCGAAACTGCAGGCCGTGAAACGTTGATTCTGCGATTGAAGCTGCTGGCAATCGGCTTGGGCTGCCACCGTCATGGCACACAAAAGTGTTGCGGCAATCAGAATGTTATTTGCATGCACCGTCAATCGCATCCATGGCAGCGGAAATGCCGCTGAGTGAATAAGTGTCTTTGGTGACCGTGCCCTTGGCTGATGTGCCGGAGACCGACATCGACTTGCCGGATTTCAAAGCCGCCAAAATTGCCTTTTCAGTGTCGAGCTTATCGGTCCAAGCCATGTTGTCGACGGGATACAAGTTGAACGATTTGGTGTCGATGGACAGTTTCACCTCGGACCCTTCCTTGAAGGTGTAGCCGATGAAGGTTGACGGCTGGGCTTTGACTTTCTTGCCAGGCCAATGGCTAATCATGAAATAGATCGGACCGCGCTTTGCCGAGGCCGGGTCTGACTTTTTGGGCTGAGAATAAACATAACAGACTTTTGAGCCTTCGGATTCGTAAGTGAAGGCTTCCCAATCTCCCGATGCCCCCAGTGATGTGGGGTTATCCGCGGTCTGTGCAAAAGCCTGCACCGGCGACAGCAGCGCCGCCGCAATCAAAACAGAAGATGAAATGCCGTGTAACATGGAACCTTAATGAGCCTCAAAACCTTAACAACTGCCGAAAAGTGATATTGCGACAGTCTCCATCGCCGGAAATTCCGGCCCAATTACGGCGACCATACAAAAGCCGATTCATCGACGCAACAGGAAGGACGCAACAAGAAGCCTTGGCAGAGGGGCAAACTGCCGCCTGTATTTTGGCCAGTCCGGCCTGTAGAAAGCGGAATGACGCAAAAATCCATTCTCATTACTGGCTGTTCCACCGGGATTGGTGCTGTTTGTGCCACCGGTTTGAAACAGCGGGGTTACAGGGTTTTTGCCACAGCCCGAAAGCCTGACGATCTGAAAAGGCTTGAATCCGAGGGGTTTGAAGCACTTGCCTTGGACTATCGCTATTCCTCATCTGTGCAAGCCTGCGCAGCGGAAGTTGCCAAACGAGCCGAGGGAAAACTTTATGCGCTGTTCAACAATGGCGCCTACGGGCAGCCCGGAGCGGTTGAGGATATCAGCCGGGCGGTGATGGAGGAACAATTTGCGGCCAATTTTTTCGGCTGGCATGAGTTGACCAGAGCTTGCCTGCCCCTGCTGCGCCTGAACGGTGTTGGGCGCATTATTCAATGCTCGTCGGTTCTGGGACTGGGTGCGATGAAATGGCGGGGACCTTACAACGCTTCAAAATTTGCCATTGAGGGATTGACTGATACTTTGCGGCTGGAACTGCGGGGGTCGGGCATTCACGTGGTCACAATCAACCCAGGCCCTATCGAAAGCCAGTTTGTGCCCAATGCGCGCGCCGCGTTTGAGCGCAATGTGGATATCAGCGCTTCGCATTACAAAGCTGAATTTGAGAGGCAGCGACAGCGTTTGGAACGGGGTGGAAACACTGCCTTCAAACGTCCGGCGTCAGCTGTTTTGGAAAAATTGATTATTGCGCTTGAGCACAAAACCCCTCGCGCCCATTATTACGTGACCGTGCCAACCTATCTGGTCGCTGCGGCGCGTCGGTTGTTGCCGCAACGTTGGATGGACGCTTTTATGAACGGGATTTCTGATAAATGAACACTCTTTCTTTTCTCGCTGTGGCTGCCGTTGCGGTCGTGCTGGTGCTCGGGCTTTTCAACATGATGCGGGGTGGCTCTCCCAACCGGTCCCAAAACTTCATGCGCTGGCGGGTGATGTTGCAATTTGTAGCGATTATCGTCCTGATGGGTGCGCTTTGGCTGGCCCAGCGCGGCACTTGAATTTCCATCCATCGCTCCCACTTAAAACCATTGAGGGAGTTCCGGAACCATGGCCATTTCTGACGAAAAATCTGTGCGCATGAATTTTTGGCCGAAACTGCAACAGAACCTGGCCCGCATCCCGTTTGCCGATGAAGTGTTGGCAGCATGGTACTGCGCCACGGATGCAGCGACACCCCTGAAAGTGAAAGGCACAGTGTTTGGGGCATTGGCCTATTTCATTCTGCCAATTGATGTGATCCCGGATGTGATATTGGGGTTGGGCTTTACCGATGATCTTGCAGTGTTGATGACGGCACTGACATTGGTCAAAAATCATGTCACGTCCGAACACAGGGACCGCGCCCGGGATACAATTGAGCGTTTGAAGCAGCAGGCCGTTTCGCCATAAGCGGCTTTTGCAAATCTGAATTGTGCTGCTAAGGCTTGGCGATGACTGATGTCACTCCGGAAAATTCGATCTCACCCCCGCAACTGTTGTGGGAGACCATGAAGCGGTTGGTCGCTGACGAAGCGATTCCGCTTGCTGGCAATATCGCGTTTCGCATGATGTTCTCAGCTTTTCCGTTTTTGATTTTTCTAACGGCGATTGCGGGTTTTATTGGCAGCGAAGCTTGGGTGGAGCACACCGTACAATTGCTATTGAGTGTGGCACCCGATAATGTGGTGGCACCGCTGACAAGTGAAATACGTTCTATTCTCACGGTGCCACGGGTCGACTTTTTGAGTATCGGTCTATTGCTGACGATTTGGAGTGCGATGGCAGGCGTTGACAGCGTGAGGGTGTCTTTAAACCGCGCCTATGACGTGTTGGAGACCCGCAAGAGTTGGCAGCTTTATGCACTGAGCGTTGTGGGCGTCGTGGGCAGTGCTGTTTTGTTTTTAGCGCTTTCGCTTTTGGTGGTTGTCTATCCCGTATTCGTCCGCATCGTAACAGACCTGACGGGTAACTTTCCCCTGCAGTTTACAAGCGTCGAGCAGTGGCGATACCCGCTCGCGGTGTTGTTGATGTTGGTGGGCGTCCATGCCGCACATCGCATACTTCCGGCCAAGCGCCTCAGTTTCCGCCATGTGTTACCAGGCGTTTGGTTTACCGTGATTTGCTGGATGGGAATGTCTTGGGCGTTTTCACTTTGGCTTACACGCTTCAACAGTTTCACGTCGACCTATGCCTCGCTGTCTGGCATTTTCATCATCATGTTCTTTGTCTATCTCGCGGCCTTGGTGTTGATTGCAGGCGGGGAACTTAACCGCGTGTTGGAGTTGGTGCGGCTAAATCGATTGGGGCAGAAAGTTCCGGTTAACCGTGGCCGCCAGAAACAGCCATGATGGGTCAAGTGTAAAAGCTTTAGAAAGACTTGTCTGCTATTTCGGGCGCGAGGACCCTGAATATGGAAAATGCTCTTGACACATTCATGCGATTTTGGAGTGATTTCAGCGCTTGGAATCCCCCCCATTTGACGCTGAACACCATTGTGGCCTTTGGTATTTTGTCAGCTTGGATGATGACCCGGGTCGTTGCAGCAGCGCCATTGTTTTCAGGGCCAGTAAGTTTCATCATCCTGACAGTCTCCGCCATGTTGAGCAACTTCGCATTCCGTGAAGTTGGCATGATGGGGACAAGCGAGGTTCAAAAAGCACTGATTTTCACGGTTTTGGGTCACGCCATTGCCGGTATTGTGCTTCTCGCCATCTTCAAGGTCGGCGCAAAGGGCGTCAAAAGTTAGATTTTCTACCATCGGCAATCCTTGACTTTCAGCCTCGATTCCGCTTTATGAGCCCAAAATCCCGAGAGAAATCTTCTTTCGGGACCGTTGCGCTGTCCGAGGGTGACCCCGGTTTGTTTGCAAACCAGAATGGAAAGTCTGCTTTTTCAATGGGTTATGAAAGCAGCTCCGAAGGGCGCGGGTAAGAAGGAAGATTATAATGTACGCAGTCATAAAGACAGGCGGCAAGCAATATCGCGTTGCCACCAACGACAAAATTCTGATTGAAAAACTGGAAGGCGCTGCCGGGGACCAGGTCACGTTCGAACACGTGTTGATGGTCGCCAATGGTGCGGATGTGCATATTGGTGCTCCGGTTGTGGCCGGTGCCACCGTGGTTGGCGAAATCGCCGCCCAGGAAAAAGCCGATACGGTTTATATTTTCAAGAAGCGCCGCCGTAAGCATTACCGCCGTCGCAACGGTCATCGCCAATTGCTGACCTCCGTCACGATCACTGATATTTTGACCGGTGGTGCGAAAGCTGCTGCCAAGCCAAAAGCTGCACAGGCTGACAAGCCAGTTGCTGTCGCTGCTCCTGCTGCTGGTGGATCGTCTGACGATATTTCCCTCGTTGGCGGCATTGGCCCCAAGATGGAAGCTGGAATGCGCGAACTTGGTTACAACACGTTCGCATCGATTGCTGCCATGACACCTGAACAGGTTGAAGCGGCTGAGGCTCACTTGAAGCAAAAGGGTCGTTTTGCCCGCGAAGAATGGATTGAACAGGCCAAGGAATTGGCCGATGGCAAACCACCGCGTGCAAAAACCGACCGCGCGCGTTCATAATTGATATCCAGAGGAGAATAATCCATGGCACATAAAAAAGCAGGCGGTTCATCCCGCAACGGTCGTGATACTGCCGGTCGGCGTTTGGGCGTCAAGTTGTTTGGCGGGCAGGCGGCAATTCCCGGCAACATCATCATTCGTCAGCGCGGCACGAAAGTGCATCCGGGAACGGGCGTTGGCATTGGCAAGGACCACACGATTTACGCAATGGTTCCCGGTGTTGTTGAATTCCGTGGCACCAAGGGCAACAAGCAGCTGGTTTCAGTTGTAACTCCCAAGGCTGCTGAATAAGTTTTATCACACATTCTGATTTGTGTTGTGCGGGGGAGCAAGGCAACTTGCTCTCCCGTTTTGCTTTGAGGCTTGAAAGATGAAAGGCAGGATTGAAACCGCAAGATTGCTGCTGCGTCCGCTGTCGAAATTGGATGCGGATGAGATTGCTGCGAAAATTGACAACTACGAAATCAGCAAGAATTTGGCGCGCGTTCCGTTTCCCTATCATCTCTCTGATGCCAGAGATTTTTTGGAATGGGCTTTAGCGCTTGATCAGCGTTCGGCCTTTCGGGTGATCACGTTGAAGGCGCAGCCTGACCGCCTGATTGGTTTGATCAGCTATGATTGGGTGGACGATAAACAAAGTGCTGAACTTGGCTATTGGTTGATCGAGGAGCAGTGGGGCAAAGGGCTGATGACTGAAGCCGCAAACGCCATGGTCGATTTGGCCTTCATCCACTCCGGTCTCGACAGTCTCAGTTCATGCTTCTTCAATGAGAACCCGGCATCAGGAAAAGTTCTTGCCCATGTGGGCTTTGTCGTTACAGGGGCGTGCTCGCATTTTTCCAAAGCGCGTGGACATGCAGTGCCTGTGACAACAGTACAGCTTTTGCGCACCGACTGGCTCAATAAAAAAGCCGCCGTGTGACCGGCGGCTCAATTTCTAACCTGCTCAGATCAGAATACGCGGCTTACGTATTTCTTCACCAAAGATTTACGGCCAAGTCCGCCGTTATGCTTTGACGCCGCCAGCTTCAAGTTGCCGCGTGAGCCGCGAACCGCCAGCGACAGATGCTTCAAGCCGTACTGCACATTGGTTGAAGGATTGAGCAAGGCGCTGCAATTTCCGCGAAAACCAATGCCGCGGGCTGTTGCACATTTCAATTGGAACACGCCATATTCTCCGGCTGCACCACGTGCGCGGGGATTATAGCCTGATTCAATCTGGGCAATGCGCAAGGCGAACCACGTCGGAACACCATAACGAGGGGCCTGTGATTTGATCAAAGCCACAACATTGCCGCGTCCGCGCGGGGCTGCAGCTGCAAATGCAGCTTGTGTGCGAACGCGCTTGCCCGACAATTTTCGCACAGATGCGGTGCGAACAGTTTTGCGCTTTGAAACTTTGTAGGTTTTGGCTTGGCGCTGTTTCTTCACTGTCAGCTTTTTCTTGCTGCCAACAGTTTGGCAGGTGCCGTAGTCAGCGCAGCTGGATGCTTGGGCCGAGCCTGCCAACATGGCAGTGGCAATGAAGGCCGCAGAAAGTCCGGCCAAAAGTTTTTTCTTCATGTATTTCTCCTTTTACCTCAGTGACAAACAACAAGTCGAATGGGGTCTGCTGTAATGCAGGCTCCAGTGCTTCTTGACCGCCGATGTCAGGGAAGGAGTGCTGTTAAACGCCCAATTGTGGCGAGAATGTGTTTCAATCAGATGTATTTTTGGGCGATATTCGTTCAAAAACAAGGGGTTGATTCTGCCACTTCAAGTTAAAAGTTCAATCCTTTCTTCGCGCGCGCAACTCCATCGTGTTGAACCTGAGGAATAAGCAAAGTGTTCAACTTCCTCGCAACTTCATGTATGGACGCCAGTTGAACAGGACGTGAGCTATGAAATTTCTCGATGAGGCAAAAATTTATGTGAAGGCAGGCAACGGTGGTGCCGGGGCTGTGTCTTTCCGCCGGGAAAAATTCATCGAGTTTGGTGGGCCTGATGGCGGTGATGGCGGCACGGGTGGTGATGTCTGGGTGGAAGCGGCAAACGACCTCAACACGCTGATTGATTATCGCTATCAGCAGCATTTCAAGGTGCGCACGGCAGGGCATGGGATGGGCCGCCTGCGGGCGGGCGAGTCGACTGAAGATATTGTCTTAAAGGTTCCAGTCGGCACCGAGATTGTCGACGAAGACCACGAAACCGTACTCGCCGATTTACAAGTTGCGGGACAGCGCTACCGGGTGGCGAAAGGCGGCAATGGGGGCTTTGGAAATCACTACTTCAAATCTGCCACCAACCGCTCGCCCGGTCGCGCCAATCAAGGCCAGGAAGGTGAAGAGCGCTGGATTTGGCTGCACCTTAAACTGATCGCCGATGCAGGTATCATCGGTTTGCCGAACGCCGGAAAATCAACGTTGCTGTCTGTGGTCTCTGCGGCGCGGCCCAAGATTGCTGATTATCCTTTTACCACGTTGCACCCGCAATTGGGTGTGGTGCGGGCCAATGACAACAGCTTCGTCCTCGCTGACATTCCCGGCCTGATTGAGGGCGCGCATGAGGGCGCTGGTTTGGGGACGCGATTCCTGGGGCACATTGAACGCTGTGCGTTGCTGCTGCACATGATTGATGTGACGGGCGATGACCCCGTCATGGCTTATCGCACGGTACGGGCAGAGTTGAAGGCCTACAGCAAGCTTCTGGCTGACAAAGAGGAAGTCGTTGCTTTCAACAAGGTTGATGCCATTGATGAGAAGACTCTCGAAAAAAAGCTCAAGGCGTTTGAAACGAAGCTGAAGATCAAACCGGTTTTGATTTCTGCTGCCGCCGCCAAAAACACTGATAAACTGATGAGCAAGATCATGACGGTGGTGACACGCGCCAATGTGCGGCATCAGGACAGTGTGAAAGCTGTCACCATGGCGGAGGAGTGGAAACCGTGAGCAACAGGCTGGCTCAAGCCAAGCGGATTGTCATCAAGGTTGGCTCGGCATTACTCGTAGAACAAAAGTCCGGACAGGTGAAGCAACAATGGCTGACGTCGCTGGTGGCGGATGTCGCTGCGTTGAAAGCCAAAGGTGCTGATGTCATTCTCGTGTCTTCGGGAGCCATTGCTCTGGGACGATTTAAACTTGGGTTTCACAAGGGCAAACTGGAACTGCCACAAAGTCAGGCCGCTGCCGCAGTTGGTCAAATTGCCTTGGCACAGGCGTGGTCAGAAGAATTGAAGGCGCTTGATATTGTGGCTGCGCAAGTATTGGTGACGTTGAACGACACCGAAGAACGGCGGCGGCATTTGAATGCACGGGCGACGTTGACAACCCTGTTGGAGCAAGGTGCGGTTCCCGTCATTAATGAGAATGACACCGTTGCCACTTCAGAAATTCGATATGGTGATAACGATCGCCTTGCAGCGCGTGTGGCCTCGATGATGTCAGCGGACTGCCTTGTGCTGTTGTCAGACATCGACGGACTTTACTCAGCACCGCCCGACCAAAAAGGTGCTGAATTTATTTCCGAGGTAAAGGAGATTACGCCGGAGATTGAGGCGATGGCGGGCAAGCCTGTGAGTGGTGTCGGCTCAGGTGGCATGATCACCAAAATCGAAGCTGCCAAAATTGCCCTGGGTGCGGGTTGCAATATGGTGATCGCGTCTGGACACAAGGATCATCCGCTGCAACACATTATCGACGGCGACCGCGTGACATGGTTTGTCGCTGCGGCTTCAGCCTTGCAGTCTCGCAAGCGCTGGATTGCCGGAAGCCTGCAACCCGTAGGCCGGCTGGTGATTGACGAGGGTGCAAAGGGCGCTTTGCTTAAAGGCAAAAGTCTGTTGCCTGCCGGGGTGAAAGACATTGTGGGACTTTTCGGGCGTGGCGATACGGTGAGTATCGTCACGGGTGATGGACTTGAGGTTGCACGGGGAATGGTGGCTTATGATTCAGGTGATGCACAAAAAATCAAGGGCTTGAAGTCGGTTGAGATCATGAAGGTTCTGGGAGCTGCGGGACGAGATGAGATTATCCATCGCGATGATCTTGTGATGATGACGGGAGAAAAGTGATGTTGGCGGTGATGACGGCAATGGGTCTAAATGCGCGCACCGCGGCGCGAGTGCTTGCCACATCACCAACAGCACAACGCAACGCGGCCCTGCTCGCCATGGCGAGGGCCATCCGCGTCGACGCGCATGTCATATTTGCGGCGAACTCCAGGGATTTGGAAGTGGCGCGGCAAAAGGACTTGAAAGCCTCTTTCACTGATCGGTTGACACTGACACCTCAACGCATTGAAGCAATGGCCCAGGGACTGGAAGACATCGCGGCATTGCCGGACCCTGTTGGAAAAGTGCAAGCGCAGTGGACCAGACCCAATGGCATGCAGATTTCTCGCGTTGCCGTGCCGATTGGCGTCATCGGAATTATTTTTGAAAGCCGCCCCAATGTGACTGCTGATGCCGGGGCGCTGTGTTTGAAATCCGGCAATGCTGCGATTTTGCGTGGTGGTTCCGACAGTTTCAAGACATCAACTGCCATTGCTGAATGTCTGTCGCGCGGTCTTGTTGAAGCGGGGCTCGACCCCCATTGCATTCAAATGGTGCCGACTGCGGATCGCGCTGCCGTTGGTGATATGTTGACAGGGCTTGACGGTTGCATCGACCTGATTGTGCCGCGCGGTGGCAAGAGCCTCGTGGCGCGGGTGCAGAGTGATGCGCGGGTTCCCGTGTTTAGCCACCTGGAAGGCATCTGCCATGTCTACATCGACGCCGAAGCAGATCTCGGCATGGCAGAGACAATTGTGCTGAATGCGAAAATGCGGCGCACTGGCGTGTGCGGTTCTGCTGAAACAATTCTTGTTGACCGGGCTATTGCCACCACAGCGCTTCCGATATTCATCCGTTCACTGATTGATGCGGGATGCGAAATCCGTGGGGATGAAGCGTGTCAACAAACTGACCCTCGGGTCAAAGTTGCCATCGAAGAGGATTGGTCGACAGAATATCTTGATGCCATCGTGTCCATGAAAGTGGTGGATGGTGTGGATGCCGCGATGGATCATATCGCCGAATACGGTTCGCAACATACGGATGCGATCGTGACTGAAAATGAAGCAGCAGCCGAACGGTTTTTGCAGACCGTGGATTCAGCCATTGTTTTGCATAATGCTTCGACGCAATTTGCCGATGGTGGTGAATTTGGATTTGGTGCAGAAATAGGTATCGCAACGGGCAAGATGCATGCGCGAGGGCCGGTGGGGGTCGAGCAGTTGACGACATTCAAATATCAAATACGCGGGTCAGGGCAGATCAGGCCCCTATGATCAAACTGCCACCCCGGGGCCGAGGCCAGCGCATTGGCCTGTTTGGCGGATCGTTCAATCCAGCACACCAAGGTCATTATGCGGTGGCGCTTTACGCCCTGAAGACTCTTCGCTTGGACTGGGTTTGGTGGATGGTATCGCCGCAGAATCCGTTGAAGGACCCCGGTGTTACGGATGAGTACAACAAGCGCCTGGCGTACACGCGGCGGATTGCAAGGCACCCGCGTTTTGTTGTCACCGATTTCGAAAAGCAAATGCAAACCACGTATACGGAAGACACATTGGAGCGTTTGAAGGCAGTGTCGGGTGATGCCCAGTTTGTCTGGATCATGGGGGCTGACAGTTTGGGGCAGTTGCACCGCTGGCATCATTGGCTGGATATTGTTGCCATGGTTCCTCTCGCGGTTTTGGCCAGACCTGGCTATTCGATCAAGGCTCTGCGCGGGGTCGCCGCAACGCGATTTGCCGGGCGGCGTGTGTCAGCCCCATCATCCGTGTTTGATGGTGAAACACCGGCATGGACCTTCATCACCATGCCGTTGCGCAAGGAAAGTTCGACCGCCATTCGCAAGCGCCGCAAAACCACGTCTTGATGAGATTCATTTCAGCGCCTAGAAGACCATTTCGAATGTTATTTATTGAAGGATGACGACCCTGAAAAAGCCAGTCAAGAAGACCGCGAAAAAGCCAACCAAAAAAGCCGGGAAGTCGGTTGCAAAAAAGACTGTTGCTAAAAGATCAGCTGTCAAAAAAGCCGTGAAAAAGCCCGTGGTGAAAAAAGCTGCTGTCAAAAAAGCTCCGGCGAAGAAAGCGGCTGTTAAAAAAGCTGCTGCCAAAAAGCCGATTGCCAAAAAGCCAATCGCGAAAAAAGCGGTCAAGGCTGTCAAGCCCAAAGCCAGGGTCGTTGTTAAAAAGCCGGCTGCCAAAAAAGCGCCGGTTGTTGCGACCAGGGTCAAGAAGCCAATTGCCGTCGCAAAGCCTGTCGCCAAAACGGGCATGACCAAGACGGCTGAACGCAAGGCCAAGAAACTTGCGAAAGCGAAAGTTGTTTCACCCAAAAAGGCTGTTGCTGTAGCTGCCCCTGTCTGGCCACCCATGATCGGGGCGGTATTGCGACAGCTGGATGATGCCAAGGCGGAGCAGGTTGTGACCATGGACTTAAGCGGCAAATCGACGATTGCAGACACGATGATCGTTGCCACGGGCCGCTCCAATCGTCACGTCAACGCCATTGCTGACCAGGTTGTTGATGAGTTGTCCAAACATGGCATGAAGAACATTCGCATTGAGGGTGTGCCCCAGTGCGACTGGGTGCTTGTCGATGCTGGCGATGTGATTGTGCATGTGTTCCGGCCGGAAGTGCGCAGCTTCTACAATCTGGAAAAACTCTGGGCCGCAAATATTCCGGAATGAAGATCGGCATTGCCGCCATCGGGTTGTTGAAGTCCGGACCCGAGAAAGAGTTGGCGGAAGAGTATGAGCAGCGCATTCACGGTGCGGGGCGAAGCGCTGGCATCACCGGTTTCCAAGTGCAAGACTGGGCCGAATCAAAAGCGGCGACGGCTGATTTGCGCAAAGCTGAAGAGGCCAAGCGCTTGTGGTCAGCGGTGCCTGATGATGGTGTCGCGATTGTGTTGGATGAGCGCGGACGGGGCTTGACCTCGCCTGAATTTGCCAAATTGATCGAGCAGCAGGCGCACAGCGGATGTCGGGGCCTGAATTTTCTGATTGGGGGGCCCGATGGTCATGCGGCTGAAACACGCGCGAAGGCTTTCAAAACACTCAGTTTCGGGCCGATGACGTTTCCGCACCGCCTCCTCCGAGTCATGCTCTTTGAACAAATTTACCGAAGTGTTACGATTATCGTCAATCATCCCTACCACAGGGTCTGATTCATTGTTTTAAGCGATGGCCCCAATTTGAACACGGGTGTCTTTCATCATTTTACGCATGTCCATCAAAAGCCGTCTTTGTGCTTTCACGCTGCTCGCCTGTGTCGCAGCGGGTGGGGTTGCTTGGGCTGAGGTCGATGATGCCAGCTCGCTGCAAGCGGTGGAACAGGACCTGGCATTGTCTCGGGAAAAGCAATTGCAATTGGAGGCCAATGCGACTGAGGCTGCATTGGCGCAGGACAAATTGTCAGATCAGTTGATTGATATGGCGGCCACAGCAAAAATGCAGGAACGCGACCTTGCCAAGGTTGAAAAGCGGCTCAAAAAACTGAAGACAGAAATTGCCGGACGCAACCTTGACCTTGCGGCACAACAGGATGTGATTGCTGAGGTTCTGGCGGGATTGCAACGGCTCGAACATAATCCCCCTCCGGCCTTGGTGGTCGCACCTGATGATGTTCTCACAGCGCTGCGTTCTGCCATGATGTTTGGTGCTGTCATGCCAGAACTCAAGCAAAAGGCAACTTCGCTTCATGACAAACTCGCAGCACTGAAAGCGCTGCAGGTTGACCTCGATGTGCAACAGAAAAGTCATGCGGATACGCTTGCGGGACTTGACCTTTCCCGCAGCGAGATCAAACGCCTGATTGGCGAAAAGCAAGCGGCGGCAGCCCAGGCCTCACAAGACCTGGCAACAGAAAAAAAACGAACTGAAGCGTTGGTGGAGAAAGCCACCACGCTGAAACAGCTTTTGGCTGCATTGGAAATTCAGCGCAATGAGGCCGAAGCCAAGGCCAGTGCTGAAACCAAGGCGCGGCTTGAGGCGGAGCGCCAACTCAAAGAAAAACAGAATCAGCCCTTGATGGCGTTTTCCAAATCTCAAGGGCAGCTCAATTTTCCGGTTCAGGGACAGTTGAGCAAGACTTTTGGGCTTGATACCGGCTTTGGCAGCAGACTTGACGGAATTGTGATATCAACTGAAAAGCAGGCGCAAGTCACAGCACCTGTGGGCGGTATCATAGAATTTGCGGGCAAATTCAGAAGCTTCGGGCAAATGGTCATCATCAATCCAGGTGAAGGATATCTTGTTTTGTTGGCCGGGCTCACCCAAATCGATGCCACTCACGGACAATCCGTCAAGGCGGGTGAACCGTTAGGAGAGATGGGAGACAAGCCTTCGAAAATGGCGCAGACTGGCGGCCTGACGAAGGACCTGACAAATGCCACAACTCCTATGCTATATGTGGAGTTCAGACACAACGGAGACCCTGTTGACCCCGCCCCGTGGTGGATCAACACCAGACAAGAGGCTATGAGATGAAAATGAATTCGACCCTTCGCGCAACTGGATTGATTTTGGCAGGTGCCGCCTCTGCTGTCGTCATGATGCAGGCTTTTCAGGGCGCCAGTGCCGCCACCTCAGGCAAGGCTGACACCTACAAGCTGCTAGGCCTGTTTGGCGATGTGTTCGACCGTGTACGCGCCGACTATGTTGAAGTGCCAGACGAAAAGAAAATGATCGAAAGTGCCATCAATGGCATGCTCACATCATTGGACCCGCATTCGAGCTATATGGATGCGTCGAGCTTCCAGGATATGAGTGAAAAGACCCGTGGCGAATTCGGCGGGCTCGGTATTGAAGTGACCATGGAAAATGGTTTGGTCAAGGTTGTGGCTCCCTACGATGGTACGCCTGCTGCAAAGGCGGGCATTCAGGCCAATGACTTGATTGCAAAAATTGATACAACCGAAGTGCAGGGTCTGACGCTGAATGAAGCTGTCGACAAAATGCGCGGTGCCGTTGGCTCACCTGTCAATTTGTTGATTGTGCGGCAAGGCAAAGAGCCGTTTGATGTCAAGATCGTGCGCGATGTGATCAAGGTTGAATCCGTGAAATTCAACATGGAAGGCGATACTGTAGGATATATCCGCATGTCGTCGTTCACTGAACAATCGGATGTTGGTTTGACCAAGGCGATTGCTGAATTGGACAAGAAGGCGAACGGCAAGCTCAAGGGATATGTGCTTGATTTGCGCAACAACCCCGGCGGCTTGTTGTTGCAGGCTGTGTCGGTGTCTGATGCGTTCCTTGAAAAGGGTGAAGTTGTTTCCACGCGCGGCCGCAACACCGAGGATGTGGAGCGCCACAATGCGCAAAAGGGTGATTTGACCGGTGGCAAGCCCATTGTTGTTTTGATCAATGGGGGCTCTGCTTCAGCGTCGGAAATTGTTGCCGGTGCTTTGCAAGACCATAAGCGGGCGACGATCATTGGCACCCGGTCTTTTGGCAAGGGTTCCGTGCAAACGATTATTCCGTTGGGCAATGAAGGTGCCATCCGCCTGACCACGCAGCGTTATTACACGCCGGCGGGACGCTCGATTCAAGCCAAGGGCATTGATGCCGACATCGTCATCGAACAACCGCTGCCACCAGAGCTTGAAGGCAAAAACGTTTCGACCGAGGGCGAAGCCAACTTGAAGGGCCACATCACCAATGAAGCCGGTGGCGAAGAGGGTGGTGGGTCGTCGGCCTACGTGCCGGAAGACCGCGCTAAGGACCTGCAAATCAAAGCCGCGGTGGACTTGATCAACGGCGTCAAAGTGGTGACAAACGTCAAGCCAAAAGACGAGAAGAAAGACGACAAGACAAAGGCCAACTAAGCCCGTCTCCGGTCTTTTTACCATGGTTAACACGACGTTAACGCTTCAGCCTTTAGCTGGGCGCTGACGAATCGGAAACGTTGGTAATCTTTGGTTTTGAAACTTCATGCGCCGCGATGAACTGAAACAGCCTTTGCGAAGACGCGGGCTGGCGAACAGGCTTTGGGCCAAGCGCCCGAGCTTGCTCTCGTGCGCCTATGTGGCCATCGCGGGGTGTTTTTCCGGAGCAGGCTTTTGGGCCGTCAACCAGCCGATGCCGTTTGCGGGCGAACCCATTGTCGTGGTTTCGGTGCCGCCTGCAAAACAAGTGACATCAACAGCTTCAACCACAGCAGCTGATGACGCAACGGCCGCGAGCGATAATCCCGCGGAACAAGACACAGCCGCAGCGCCGCCACCTGATCTCGAACAGATCGGCGATGAAGCCGTCGTGGTTGAAAAACCCATTGAGCAGGACACTTATCAACAGGATGCGGCCGTTGTGGTCAGCCCGCGACGACCATTGACACCCGCACCGCAAATGAAGGTCACGGAATTTTCAAGCTATGGGCCGTTGCCGCGCATTGGAAAGGGTGGCGAAAAAGCCTCCCGAGTTTATGAACGCACGACGTCGCTCAATGTCATTCACTCTGATGCGCCAAAAATTGCCATCCTGCTGGGTGGCATGGGTCTCAATGAAAAGCTGACACTTCGCGCAATCAAGGAATTGCCTGCGGATGTGACATTGGCCTTTGCGCCCTATGGCAACAACTTGCAGGAACAGGTGAACCGCGCGCGCGCCGAGGGACATGAAGTGTTTCTGCAGGTGCCGCTTGAACCCATCGGCTTTCCGGCCAACAACCCAGGTCCAAAGACACTTTCAGGTGATGCGTCGGACGCTGAAAATATTGATGCATTGCGTTGGCACTTAAGCCGCTTCACGGGTTACGCCGGTGTGGTGAATTACATGGGCTCCCGGTATCTTTCGATGCCCAAAGCCATCAAGCCGCTTTTGGTGGAGTTGAAGCAGCGCGGGGTCTTTTTCCTTGAAGACGGATCGATGGCGTTGTCTGCCACAGAAGGTACCGCGCGGGCCATGCAGCTTCCGATCAAACGGGCGAAGGTGGTGATCGATTCAGATCCCAATCCGCAGGCCATCATTGCAGCATTGACGTTGCTTGAAGAAGAAGCGACCGGCACCGGCTTTGCCATTGGCACAGGAACCGGACTTGATGTGACAATCGACACGGTCAAAGAATGGGCCAAGGCAGCTGCCGAGCGCGGCATTATTCTGGTGCCAATCACGGCCTCTTACAAAGGCCGTGCGGGCTGAACTATAAAGTAGGCTATGAACCAGAATCACATCACCGCTTATCGCCCCTGTGTGGGCATCATGCTGATCAATAAATTCGGAAAAGTCTGGATGGGTCGCCGCTTTGAAAAACAGAACGATGATGGCGTCTGCAAATGGTGGCAAATGACACAGGGCGGTATTGATGAGGGTGAAGATCCACGCGCTGCCGCGATGCGTGAGCTCTACGAAGAAACCGGTGTGAAGTCTGTGGAGTTTCTTGAGGAAGCAGAGGGTTGGTTTACCTATGATTTGCCTGAGCATTTGATAGGCAAAAGCTGGGGTGGCAAATATCGCGGACAAAAGCAAAAATGGATCGCACTACGCTTTACAGGTCAAGACACAGAGATTGATTTGAAACCGCCAGGCCACAAGCAGGAATTTGATGAATGGGACTGGATGAACATGGACAAGGCGCTTGAGATCGTCGTTCCGTTCAAGAAAGCTGTTTATGTTGATGTGATCAAGGCGCTGAGGCATTTGGGGCAGTGAGATTTAAGCATATTATATTCGATTGTGATGGCGTGCTGATTGATAGCGAAGAAATTTCAATGCGTACGGATCAAACGTTGTTGGCTGAATGTGGTGTGCATATCACTGAGGTGGAGATGCATCGCCGATTTGTTGGAAAAACCTTTCAGGCGATGATTGATGAGATTGAAGCGGAGCGCGGCGTGACATTGCCGGGTGATCTTGAAGCACGCAAAGATGATGAGATGGTTGAGGCCTATAAGCGCGACCTCAAGGCAATTTCTGGTGTAGCAGACGCGCTGGCCGCCATTGATTTGCCCAAGAGCATTGGCACGAATGGCCCGCGCGCGCGCGCGTTGTTGGCCTTGCAGGTAACGGGTCTCATATCTTACTTTGGCGACCGTCTTACAACCTTCGAAGACGTCGAGAACGGCAAGCCCTTCCCGGATGTCTATCTTCTAGCAGCCAAACGTGCAGGATTTCTACCTGATGAATGCATCGTCGTTGAAGACAGTTTGACCGGTGTTACGGCGGCCGTTGCAGCTGGTTGCTATACAATAGGCTTCACGGGGGCCCATTTGCACCGGACAGAACATGCGCTGCAACTGGCTGAGCTTGGCGCTGCCCAAGTGTTTGACGATATGGCGGATTTACCAGGGATTATCCGTTCTCTCATGGCATGATGCGAAGTTTCTTGACTTTGTGCAGCGCAGCGATCATATGCATTTGATCTGCTTTATGTTGGCCATTTGAGAATAACGTGAGGCTCCCGCCAAGGGATGCCATTCGGCCCTGCAGATATTTTTGAAAGCAATCCTTTCACGTGGGACTGTATGAGCATCGCGGCACAGGATGTGGCTGCGTGTGCTTGTCCCTTTTTGACATCCATTGAGAAAGACATCTGTCTTGACGACATTTGACCAACTGAACCTCTCGCCGCTGCTTTTGAAAGCCGTTGCGGCTGAGGGTTATGAAACACCAACGCCTATTCAGGCCCAATCCATTCCTACACTTTTGCAAGGACGCGATCTCTTGGGCATCGCGCAAACGGGTACGGGCAAAACTGCTGCCTTTGCCTTGCCCATGCTCGAGCTGTTGATGAAGGATAACAAGCGCCCGGACAAAAATTCCTGCCGTGCCTTGATCCTGTCTCCCACACGCGAACTGTGTTCGCAAATTCTTGAAAGCTTCCGCACCTATGGTGCCAACACCAAACTGAAAAGCACCGTGGTGTTTGGCGGCGTGTCGCTGAACAAGCAAATTGAAGCTGTGCGCAACGGCGTTGATATTCTGGTGGCGACACCTGGACGTCTGGTTGATTTAATTGACCGTCGTGCCCTGACCTTGTCCAAGGTTGAAATTTTTGTGCTCGATGAAGTCGACCAGATGCTTGACCTTGGTTTCATTCACGCCATTCGCAAGTTGACGGCAATGTTGCCAAAGACACGGCAGAACCTGTTCTTCTCGGCCACCATGCCGAAGGAGATTGCAGGTCTGGCTGCAGCGCTTTTAAATGATCCAGTGCGTGTAGAAATCAAGCCTGCCGCAACAACAGCAGAGCGTGTGGTGCAAAGCGTTATTCATGTGGACCCTGCCAACAAAGTGAAGTTGCTTGTCGATGTGTTGCGTGACCCTAACATTACCCGCGCATTGATCTTTACACGGACAAAACACGGTGCTGACAAGGTTGTGAAGGCCTTGGACAAGGAAAGCTATCGCTCGGCTGCCATTCACGGCAATAAGTCGCAAGCCAATCGCGAAAAAGCCTTGGCTGGTTTCAAGGACGGCAAGATTTTAGCGTTGGTTGCCACTGATATTGCCGCACGCGGCATTGATGTTGACGGCGTTTCGCATGTTTTCAATTTTGATTTGCCTTTCGTGCCTGAATCCTATGTTCATCGTATTGGCCGCACGGCCCGTGCGGGTGCTGCGGGCGAAGCCATTGCCTTTTGCACTCCAGAAGATCGCGGACTGTTGCGCGACATCGAAAAGACCATTCGCCAACAGGTTCCAATTAAGGAGCATGCCTTGGGTTTGAAGGTTGATCCGTTGGCTCCGAATTTTGGCTGGAACCCTGCCGATGCGCCCAAGCGCAAGTCAGGTGGTGGCCGCCATATGCCAAAAGCGGGTGGTGAACAGGCGAAGAAGCCACACCATCGTGGTAAGGGCCCGCAACATGCCAAGGATGGTGAACCACGTCCAGGTGTTCGGGCTGACGGTCGTTTGCAAAAGCGGGAATGGAACCCCGTTGGCATGCCCACCCAGTCCATTGACCAAACGCAATTTGCGCGAAAAGCCGAGGGCGACGTTAAAGCCCCAGGTGCACAAGTGCGGGTAGATCGTCCGCGTACGGAACGTCCTACAGAACACAAGGCACCACCAAAGTTCGGTGATCGCAAATTTGCTGGCGGTGGCAAACAGGGCTTTGGAAAACCACGCGGTGCTGGCGGTGGTAAGTCCGGGAATTGGATGAAATCAGTTGGCGACAAAGCCAAGGGCTGACGACTGCTTAAATTTGAGAAAGCCCGCGCATACGTCGCGGGCTTTTTTTATGGCAGAAGTGGAATTTGCGGCGCTGCATCCAGTGGCAGTTTTCCCTGCAGGCGCGGGTCGTCGTGCACCTCCACAAAGCGGGCGTAGGGCTTGAAACCGGCCTTTCGGTAAAAGCCCAGGGCTTTGGGATGATCAAGCGTACAGGTCGAAAGCCAGATGCGGGAAATGGGTTTTTCAAATGCTCGCCGGATCGCCTCGTCAATGAGGATGCGCCCCAGACCGCCGCCAACTTCAGATGGAATGAGCCCGAAGAACGAGAGTTCACAGTCGGGCATATCCCGAAAGCTCAACTCCAGAATGCCGATGATGGCCTCGCCACGTTTCAGCGCAAAAGACTCGGTGCCGGGATCGGTGAGCGTACTCAATAATTTTTCATCTGACATCAGCAAACGGGAGAACCATAACAAATCCTGTCCGATTGCGCGAAACAGCGCACGATAAGCGACCGGATCAGCTTTTGCCGCAGGTTCAAAATGCAAATCCGACGGAAACGGTGCCATCGCCCGCTTGGGTTTTTCGCGCATTTCAAGACGATGAGCGATGTTGGCGAGTTTCCCCGGTGGGAGCTCATAATAGCCGTTGGGCAGTTCAAGCAAAGGCATTCTTTTCCAAGTGTTTCGATGGGATCCAGACAAAACCATCATCGTCCAGAATCATGCATTCGCGCAAGCCATGGGGTTTGTCTAAAGAGCCCGCCAAAACTGTATATCCAAGTGCGCGCGCACGAGCTTCAGCCGCATCAGGGTCGATGGTGTAGCATCTGAGTTCAATGCCAACACCGCGCGGGGCGTTCGATGTCAGGGTGGCATGGAGTTCGTTGCCACGGTAGCTGTCGTTGATGTGTAACATGAAGTCTTGGCCTGCAAGTTTCATCGCGGCGAAGACGTCCGTCTGGAAAAATACATCAGCTTGAATCACTTGTTGGCAGAAGTGAATCGCCTTTTCCAGGTCGCTGACAATCAGGTTGAAGCCGAGACCTGTCAGCGAGCGGCCATAGTCAGCGCCGGACATACGGGGTTTTGCGAGGTCGTTTTGATCCATTCTCTGAATCAAGCACTCTAATATCTTGGCGTCCAGTCCGCCTGAGATCAACTCAGGTATTCCACCCTTTGGGTGGTGGCATTGTCGTTCCAGACGACGCGGCAGCCACACAGGGCACGATCAAGATCAATGTGGCTTTGCCGGAGAGCCAACAGGAACAATGCCGCCGCCGCAGTGGAATGAGTTTCTGGCTCGTCATCGTCAGCGATTTCACGGGCGAGCTGCCATGATATTGAAGCCGCCCGCTGGGTCGGCAATTTGGTGGCTTCCCGCCAGCTTTCCGTAATGTCCTGCTGATACAATTCCAGCATGGCCTTGCCGCCGATCGAAAGGGGAACATTGCCACGCTGACGGATAACCTCAGCCAGACCCGTGGTATCCATGGGCGGACATGTCAGAACGACGGCTTTGTGCCGTGATGTGGTTTGTAACGAAAGATCCATGACGCGACCTCACTCAACTGACAAACAGGATTGAATGATGCGCGTTGAAAGTTGCGTTCTGGTTAAGCGTACTTTCGCCAGCGCGTCTGGTAAGCCGCAAGGTTTGAAATCTTGACCTGTTGCGCTTTGCGCATGGTCACGTTGATGTGGGGTGGAATGCCATCTGGCATCATGGCGAGGCACGCAGCACCCGCCGCAGTCCCGTCCCGCGCCTCCGACGCCCAAATGGATTGCGACGGACGCAGGGCCTGCAACACGGACAGAAAACAACTATTCTGGGAGAATGGCCCGTCGACGATGACGTCATGGCGGGAGTGGAGGGCGTCCAGCGATTCCGAGACCATGAGTGCGCAATAAAGCGATGCCAAACTTGCATGTTCAGATGCGGTTGCTGCGGGAGGACCGATGACACGACCTTTGCGACCGGTGCCGGGCATGGGGCCGCCAGAGTTTGTGAAGGAAGGCAAGGCAAATGTTCCCCGTGCGACCAGTTCTGCGGAGGTTTCGATGTCGGCGACGCTGCCATCAGCGCCACCGCTCAATACTTCGAATTCCTTGCCGCCGAAGAAGCGACAGCATGCAACAGTCTTGCCGAAGACGGATTTGTTGGCGACGATGTCTCGTGTGTGGTCCAGTTTCAACATGTCGGCATCGGTATCAAAGCCGATGATCCATGTGCCCGTTGACAGCAATGTGAAGTGTTGTTTGCCGCTGGCGAGGTAACGAAGAAAATTGGCGTTGGAGTCATGCACACCTGCGAGAATGTTTCCGCGCCCGTTCAATTTCGAAGTGAAAGCTCCAACAACGTCCCAGGCTTTTGCAGGTGGTGCATAAAGCTTGTCCCAGCCGAAATGTCGGCTGATGGATGACGCGTTGCCATCTCGCATATCCACAAGATGGGATTGGCAGGACATGGACGATATTTCCGTCACCGCCCGCCCGCCCAAGCCAAAGGCAATGTATTGCATCAATGGCAAGATAGTTTTGGTTCTGGAGAATTCTTCTGGCAATTTGGATTGCTGCCAAAACAATTGCATTGCGTGCATCAAGGCCATCGGCAGCAGCGGCGAATAGCTTTCTTCAAAGTTTGGAGCGAGATGAGCGTAGGCCTGGAGAACTTCCGGTGGTGGCTCGGACGTGTAATCCATGACAGGAACAGCCAAACTTCCATCCGCTTTCAAGCACACGATACAAGCCCCGTGGGCTGTTGGTACAATGGCGTCGATGGGCAGCAACGTATCAAGTTCGGAAATGGCGTTGCGCGCAAATTTGAGAATCGGATCGACATCGATTTCACGGTAACATTGTCCGTCATGGTGGGGACTTGTGATCTTGCGTACGGCGACGATCTTCAATGTCTCGTCGTAGAGGATGACCTTGCTGTTGGTGAAGCCCACATCAACAACGGCAATGCCGCGAGGTGTCTTGAATGAATGATCTTGAGCGTTTGTCATCGTGTCCGGTGTTGAATGCATGCGTGGTGAGCATGATTATTCATGTTGCGGCACTGGACGCAATGGCTTTTCCGCTGTTACAGTTTATCGACCAGTTGAAACGGAGAGATCATTCATGAGCAAGATCAAATACCACGAGCTGCGCAAGGCCGTGATCAAAACCTGCCTGGCCATGAATGAAGAAGGCATCAATCAGGGTACGTCCGGTAACGTCAGTGTGCGTACTGACGAAGGTTTTTTGATTACAGCCTCAGGTATTCCCTACAAGAAAATGAAGCCCGAGCACGTGGTGGAAATGGATTTGGAGGGCGGTTATCGCGGGGAATATTTCCCATCCACCGAATGGCGCATGCATATGGATATTTTCAAGGCGCGGCCCGAGGCGCAAGCCATTGTGCACGTGCATTCAACCTATGCCACGGCACTGGCGTGCCTGCGGAAAGACATTCCGGCGTTCCACTACATGATCGGAATCGGCGGGGGATCATCGTTACGGGTGTCAGATTATGCGCAGTTTGGCACACAGGAACTTTCTGACACCATGTTGAAAGCGCTGAGAGATCGAACAGGCTGCTTGTTGGCCAATCATGGACAGATTTGTTTTGGCAAGGATCTGGATCAAGCTTTGTGGCGGGCAGGCGAAATAGAAGCTTTGTCTCATCAATACTGGGCGTCGTTGCTGGCGGGAAAGCCCGTGGTGCTGGAAGAGCCTGAAATGAACTCGGTACTCAAGCGTTTTGGCAGCTACGGCAAGCAGGCTTCAGATTTGAAAGGCCAGGATCAAACGACACTTGCGGTGTTTGCACCTGTCAGGCGCGACGACAGCATGCCATCCCTGGCGGATGCCAAGACCTCAAAGAAGAAAAAGAAATGATACTCAAAGCGCTTTGTGTTGCGACACACAGCTGGTTCTAAAGATCGTGATTGACAGCATGCGGAAACGGATTCTAACGTCGCGTTACAGATGTAACGCTAGAATTACAAAAGTTCACTGGGAGTTTTCGATTGCAGCAAGTGCCGGTTCTGGGCTCTGATCCGCCAGCTTTTTCAAGGCATGCCTTGTCATGAGCATTGAGACATGAGCACCGAACGCAAAGCTTGGTTGCCCCGGTGGTTGACGAGTGAACATCCATTTCCGTGGTTGTTCCCAGCTTCAGCCCTCATGGTGGTGTTCGGGATTTACCCACTCTACAAAGCCATCGAAACTTCGCTTTACAAAAAGAACGCTGCCACGCGAAAGCTGGTGTTCGATCCCGATCATAACTGGGTCAAACTTTTCAATGACGAACGGGTGTGGAACGCGCTTTACAACACGCTGCTCTACACTGGCATTGCCCTGTTCTTTCAACTTCTTTTGGGCATGTTGATTGCCCTGCTGCTTGATTCAGACCGCAGAGGTTACGGCTTGATGCGGGCAATGATGACATTGCCATTGGTGATTCCACCTGCGGTGACTGCGATGATGTTTTTGTTGATGTTGAATGGATCGTTTGGTGTGTTGGCCCAAGGTATTGTCGGGCTGGGTCTCATGCCGCCCGGCTTTTCATTGCTTGGCAACGCTTCAACAGCCATGGCCAGCGTACTTCTCGCTGAGATCTGGCAATGGACTCCGTTCATGGTCCTGATCATGTTGGCGGGCTTGCGTTCGCTCCCCAAGGAGCCGTTTGAAGCTGCTGCCATTGATGGTGCCACGCCAGTACAAGCGTTTTTCAAACTCACCCTGCCGATGATGTCGAAGGTGATTGCCATTGCCGTCTTGATCCGGGGCATCGATCTGATGCGGGCCTTTGACTATGTGAAAGTGATGACCGACTCCGGCCCCGGCACGGCCACGGAAACCATGACGAGCTATGCAGGGCGCATCTATTTCGGCAACGCGGACTTTCCCTATGCCTCGGCCATCTCGCTGGTGACGCTGGTGCTGGTCATACTCACGTCCACCGTCTTCATGCGTATTTTCAAGGTCAAGCTCTGATGGAACTCTCGCGGCCATGGCAGTTTTTACGCGATGCCGTGTCGGTTTTTGTAACCGCCATTTTCATGTTCCCTATTTTCTGGTGGGCCCTGACATCAATCAAACCGATATCAGCAGTCTTCGACAAAGACCGCGTGGTCTGGTTTGATTTTACGCCAACGGTGATCAATTACGCAGTGACGTTGTTTGGTCGTTCGCGGTCGCAGCTTGATGACGGCTTGGGCATGGGCGTTGCCGGAGCCGAAGCTTACGATTCTCGCGCAACCATTGTTGATTCTTTGATTATCTCGCTCGGTTCGACCATCATCACCATGTTTGTGGCGGTGCTGGCAGCCTATGCCTTGTCGCGCATGCGGTTTACGGGTCGCGACTCTTATCTCAATTGGGTGCTGGGCCAGCGCTTCATGCCACCGATTGCGGTGTTGGTCCCCTTGGTGACGATTTACGCCGGACTTGGCATGCGCGACAATCAGAACATTTATCTCGGCTATATCGGTATCATCCTGATTTATGCCTTGATCAACCTGCCCATTGCGCTGCTGTTGATGAAGTCGTTTTTCGACGATGTGCCGCACGACGTGGACCAGGCGGCCATGATTGACGGGGCAACGCGTTGGCAAAGCTTTACCAAGATTGTGCTGCCAATGGTCAAAGGCGGTGTCGCGGCGGCGGCCGTGTTATGTTTTATTTTCTCGTGGACCGAATTCTTGTTGTCGCTTTTTCTCACAACAGAGATCCGCACTGTCCCTGTCAAGATTCAAACCTTCGTCACTTCGACCGGCAATGAATGGGGCTTTATCGCAGCGCTGGGAACAGCAGCAGCGATTCCCAGTTTCATTTTCATTTTGCTGGTGCAACGCCATCTGGTTCGCGGCCTGACTTTGGGATCACTCAAGGAATAGGCATAGGACGAGACGACCGAACTCTAAACCAATGGGAGGAAATCATGAGCTTTAGAGAATTTGACAAGAAAACCTATATTGCCGATCTCGCAAATGACTTTGCAGCACGGCGGATTTCGAAACGTTCGTTCTTGAAAAAAGCAGGCCTCGCAGGCGTTGGCTTCTCGGCCTTCAGTGCGGGTCTTCTGGGTAACACCCGCCGCAACCGTGGTGGTGGCTATATGGGAAGCGATGCGTTTGCCCAAGATGCCGATATGGCAAAGTGGCTGAAAGATGTGTCAGCACCCTTCAAGGGCACAAAGATCCGTTATACTTCGGAAGCCACGCCGCCTACAGTTGTGCTCGACAAGTTGAAGGGCGAATTTACAGCTGCAACAGGCATTGAAGTTGAAATCGAAATCGTTCCGTTGGAACAGGTTCTGGCCAAGGCCACACAAGACGTGCAGGGGCAATTGGGGTCTTATGACCTTTATTATCTCGATCAGTCATGGGTTGCCACATTCGCGCAAGACACCATCGACCCGATCCAATACTACAAGGACAAGCCAGACCTCGCCATGCCGGGCATGGACTGGGACGACTTCTCGAAGCCATTGGTAGACGGTCTTGCTGTTTACGAAGGCAAGTGGGTTGGTATTCCCTTCGACATTCCCATCATGACCACGATGTATCGCAAGGACATTCTGGAGAAGCACAAAATTGCTCCACCAAACACCGTGGAAGAATTTGTTGCCGCCGTGAAAATGATCACGGAAATGGAAAAAGGCAATGGTGTTTTCGGGACGGGCCTTCAGGCCAAGTCCGGTCACTATTCATTGAACTGCGACTGGACGCAGGTTGTCTGGAACGAAGGCGGCTCGATTTTCGGGGCTGACAAGAAGTTCAAAGGCAATGATGAAGCCGGTGTTCGCGGCCTGCAGATTTACCAAGAACTGCTGAAGAACTCACCTGCTGAATCGACCAACTCCACATGGGATGGTCAATGGCAGATGATGGCTTCGGGCCAGGTTGCTCTCATCAACTCATGGGATGAATTCATGCCCGGTCTTGATGGCAAAGACTCGAAAGTTCAAGGCCTGTGGGAAGCCAAGCGCCCGATTCAAGGCAAGGCCCTTCGCCCTGTCGCTGAAGCAGGCTTTGGTGAAATTCCAAACTGGGGTCATCAGGGTGGTTCGGTCCTCGGTCTTTCGAAATATTCGAAGAACGTGGACGCCGCCTGGATCTTCATGCAGTGGGCTTGTTCGAAGGATATCATGACGCGTTGTACATTGGATGGTGGTTTTGCCCCGATGCGCATCTCGTCCTTCGCCGATCCACGCGTGAAGGCCAAGGAAGTTGTGGGACCAGGAACAACACGCCACTTGCCGGTTGTTCTCGAAACCATCAACAACGACATGGCCTCAGAGCCCGACATGCCGCTGTGGGCTGGCTTCTCCAACAACGAAATTCCTGTGAACCTCGGCAAGTTGCTGACGGGTCAGGATTTCGGTGGCGACGCCAAGAAGTGCATGGACGCGATTGCAACCGCAATCGACGCCCAGGTCGCTGAAGCTGGACTCTAAGACACACTCAGGGGCAGGCTTCGGCCTGCCTCTTTCCTTTTCAATCTGTTGAAATATCATGAAACCTGATCTCGTTGTTGGCATCGACCAGTCCACTACGGCGACAAAAGCCATTGCCTTTGATGCCCGTGGACATATCGTTGCCGAAGGACGCGCATCAGTTCCGTTGTCCAATCCAAAGATGGGCTGGTTTGAGCAAGAGGTTTCGGATTGGACAGGTTCTGTCGCGATGTCACTGAAACAGCTGACGCGCAAAATTTCCAAAGACCGCATCGCCGCCGTTTCGATTTCCAATCAGCGCGAGAGCTTCGCGCAATTTGATGCGGTGGGCAAAGCTTTGCGCCCCGGCACTTTGTGGTTGGATGAGCGGGCTCACGTTGAGGTCAAAGAAATTGCAAGCGAGGTTGGTGCGGAACGTCTGCATCAGATTTCCGGTATTCCCAATGATATTACGCCCTGCCGCACCCGCTGCCGCTGGCTTTCAAAGCATGAGCCGAAAGTGTGGTCGCGCACGTCCAAAACGGCGGAAGTACATGGTGTCATCGCGCATTTTCTGACAGGCGAATGGAAAACATCTCTGTCATCCGCAAGTCCCATGGGGTTGCTTGATGCGAAATCATACGACTGGTCAGATGAGTTGTTAAAAGCGGCGCGTTTGACTCGCGCGCAATTGCCCTCGCTCGTGGCCTCCGGCGCAGTGATGGGCGAGGTGAACGTTGTTGCCGCAAAACTGACCGGCCTGAGGGCCGGAACGCCAGTTGTGGCGGGTGGCGGGGACGGTCAATGCGCAGGGGCGGGTGCCAACACATTCTTGAAGGGACGCGCGTATTTGAATTTGGGAACTGCAGCTGTGTCCGGGAGCTATGGTGAAACTTACGCAATTGATCCATCGTTTCGCAGTCTGTCTGCTGTTGGCGAAACCGGGTTCAGTTTTGAAACTGCAATTCGAACCGGCACCTATTTGATCACATGGTTTGTGGAGCGCATGTTCCACCAAAATCCCGCCAAGAACCCCGGCATATTTGCTGCCCTTGAGGAGGAAGCCAAAGCTGTGCCTCTTGGGTCGCGCGGTTTGGTTTTGATCCCTTATTTTTCGGGCATCATGACGCCTTATTGGGACACTGATGGTCGTGGCGTATTGGCGGGGCTTTCGGGCAGTCACACCCGCGGCGATATTTATCGGGCTCTGCTCGAAGGCATTGCGCTGGAACAGGCGATGATGACCAATCGCGTTGCGGCTGTTACGTCGCCGATTGATCATTTTGCGATTGTGGGAGGCGGCTCGAAATCTGATCTGTGGTGCCAGATTGTGGCTGATGCTTCGGGCCGTGATGTGAAACGTCTGGAAACGCCCGAGGCTTCAGCATTGGGAGCTGCAATGGCCGCTGCCAAAGGTGCGGAATGGTTTAAATCGATTTCCGCTGCTTCGGTTGCAATGAGTGGAAAGCCGACAAAAACCTTCCGTCCACGGACGAAGCAGGCCCAGGCCTATGCTGAGTTGCTATCGATCTATCAGGATTTGTGGCCCCAGATGTCATCGTGGAACGCCCGGATGCAAGAGTTCGCGCGGAGGCAGTCCTGATGATGAAAGACTGGAACAGCCTGATCCGAGATGTGATTTCAGGTGAATGGCGGGACCCTGAAACAGGCAAGGCCTGTACCGTGCCGTTTGAAACCATCCGTATTGAGGAAACACTTGAAGGTGGTGCTGCTGATCTGGTGGCACCTCTTCATATAGGGCGTAAACTTGCCGTGGTCAGCGACACCAATACTGTCGAAGCCATGGGCCGCCGCGTCGCGAAAGAATTGTCAGGATGGTGTGATGTTGAAGAAGTCATTTTCCCCGGGAGTACCCATTGCGATGAACCCACAATCGCACTGATGCAGGACCGCACGCGCCACTGCGACGGTTGTGTTGTCGTGGGTTCGGGTTCACTATCGGACACCGTAAAGTATGCGACATTCAAAGACGGTCGCAAGTATGCGAGTTTTGCCACAGCGGGTTCAATGAACGGTTATGGCGCCGGGACTGCCTCGGTCACCTTGGCCAATGGCTATAAAACTTCAGTTTCCGCCCACGCGCCGCGTGCGGTGTTCGTGGATTTGAGCGTGAGTGCCGCGGCGCCTCCATGGCTGGCTGCTGCGGGCCTTGGCGACAGTTTATGCCGCCCGACAGCGCAGGTTGAATGGTGGGCTGCGCACAAACTTTTTGGAACGCCTTTTGCACAAACTCCATTTGATCTGTTCAATGTGGAGAATGATGAGACGTTGATGATCAAAACAGCGCCGGACTATCAAACGCATTCTGTCGAAGCCAATGGCTATCTTCATCGTGTTCTGACGTTGGCAAGCTTTGGCAACAACATTGTGGGCTCCTCACACTCAGGCTCGATGGGAGAGCACCAGGTCTCCCACTGGATTGACATGTTCGCCGGTGACGCTCACCCCGGCACAACGCATGGCCAACAGGTGGGTGTGGCATCGATTGCTCTGGCGCGCTTGCATGAATATCTTTTGAGTTTCGAAAAGCCTCCCAAAATCAAAACGACAAAAATTGACCGGACTGATTTTGCCAAGCGCTATGGCGAAAGCATCGGGCCAATGATGTATGATCAGGCGATCAAGAAATCTTTTGATGCGGATGGCGCAGCAATGCTGAACCGCAGGCTTGACGTCATCTGGCCCGAACTTCGTGAAGAACTCAAAGCTATGATGATAAACCCGGCTAAGATGGCATCCATCATCGCCTCGGCTGGTGGACCCACGACTGCAACGGAACTTGGTCTCTCACGCAACGTGTGGCGCAACGCAATGAAGCACGCCCGCGACATTCGCAACCGGTGGTCATTTCTCGATCTGGCGGATGACGCAGGGTTGCTTGACGATTTTCTCTTAAACGATCCGCAATAGGAACTTCCATCATGGCATCGGTCACACTTCGCAATATCAAAAAAAGCTACGGCAGCGTGCAGGTTATTCACGGTGTCGACCTCGATATCGAGGATGGTTCGTTTGTGGTCTTGCTGGGGCCCTCCGGTTGCGGAAAATCGACGTTGCTGCGTTCCATTGCCGGACTTGAAGCCATCACATCCGGCGACATCAACATTGGCGACCGCCGCGTCAATGACGTTCATCCGAAAGATCGCGACATCGCCATGGTGTTCCAGAATTATGCGCTGTATGCGCATATGACGGTCAAAGACAACATGAGTTTTTCGATGGTGCTGGCGAAGAAGCCGCAGTCCGAGATTGATGAAAAGACGGCCTGGGCCGCAAAAATTCTCAATCTCGAGCCCTATCTCGCCCGATACCCTCGTGAACTTTCGGGCGGGCAGCGCCAGCGCGTTGCCATGGGTCGCGCCATTGTGCGGAACCCTTCGGTGTTTTTGTTTGATGAACCCTTGTCAAACCTCGATGCAAAGCTGCGCGTGCAAATGCGAACCGAGATCAAAGATCTGCATGAGCGTTTGAAAACCACGACGGTTTATGTGACACATGACCAGATCGAAGCCATGACTATGGCCGACAAGATTGTGATCTTGAAAGATGGCGTGATTGAACAACAGGGCGCACCCTTGGATGTCTATGATCGTCCGGATAATTTGTTTGTGGCGTCCTTCATTGGTTCGCCTGCCATGAACTTGATCAAAGGCACGGTGCACAAGGGCAAGCTGTTGGCGGGTGATGGCAGCAAGATTGATTTGCCCAAGGGTCACAAGGCGCAAGAGGGCCAGGATATTGTCTTTGGTGTGAGGCCGGAACATTTGGAAGTGGGAGATGGCTTGACCATCAAAGTGTCGGTCACGGAACCTACGGGCCCTGAAATTCATATTTATGGCGATATGGGCGCTGATGAAATTTGCGCTGTGGTGCGTGAACGCATTGATTTGAAGCGGAGCCAGATGCTGGGCTTGAAACCCATGGCTGGCAAAGTGCATTTGTTTGATGCCGCCTCCGGCAACGTGATCAGATGAGTGTGGTCACCATATTGGGAGCAGGCGTCATGGGGTCCGCCATGTGCATGCCCTTGATTGACCAGGGTCATCAGGTGCGGCTGGTCGGCACGCATTTGGATGATGCCATCATCACTTCCATTCAAGGCAACGGGCTTCATCCAAAATTGAACGTGACAATGCCACAGTCGGTCAAAGTCTTTCAGTCCAGCGATTTTGGAAAGGCCTTTGGGAGCGATACTGACGTAATTTTGCTCGGCGTTTCATCCGCCGGCGTGGCATGGGCCGTGGAACGCATGGCGGCCGCGATCAAGACGCCAACACCCATCGTCATGATCACCAAGGGCATGCAACCTCTCGCTGACACACTTCGGGCATTCCCCGACGTCGTGGGCGAGGAACTCCGAAACCGACTAGGCTTTGATGTTCCGGTGGCTGCCATCGCTGGCCCTTGTATCGCAGGTGAACTTGCGGGTCGCCGTGCCACTGGCACTGTGATCGTATCCCGGAACAAGGCTTTGGCGGATGATCTGTGCCAACAATTTGGCGGGGACTATTATTTTCCCAAAACCTCGACCGATATGATGGGCGTTGAGGTGTGTGCAGCTTTCAAGAACTTCTTCGCCATTGCTGTGGGTTGGGCCCATGGCCGCAATGAGGTGTTGGCCGAGACACAGAACAAGGCCCGCAACAACAACGCTGCGGCCATTCTATTTGATCAAGCTGTCAAAGAGATGCTGGCCTTGTCAACGGCTTTGGGTGGCGACGCTGAAAGTGTGTGGGGCGTGCCCGGCGTGGGTGACCTCTATGTGACGTGTCAGGCTGGCCGCAATTCCCGCCTCGGCAATGCCTTGGGTCGCGGGTTGAGCTATGCGGAAGCAAAAGCGGGCCCTCTGAAGGGAGAAACAGTGGAGGGTGCCGAATTGGGAGTGGCTGTTGCGTCCTCCATCCATGGTATGATCGCCGCGAATAAACTGGATGCAGGACACGTGCCGTTGACGTTGTCCCTGTTATCCGCCCTCACCCACAACACACCACTCATTCCCCCTTGGGCCTTGTTGCACAGGAGTTAAGCCTATGCCAGCTGCCGACAGACCAGAGGCTGTGATGCACGCCGCAGCTCCCAATGTTGATCTTGGTCTGGATGTGCCTGTTAATGTGGAAGAACAATTGGCCACGCGGGCGGCATGGCTTTATTTTGTAGCGGAAAACACACAAGCGCAAATTGGCAAGAAGCTGGGTTTGACACGCGTGCGCGTCAACCGCTTGCTGGCCCATGCGCGGCAAACAGGTTTGGTGCAGGTCACAATCACAGGCCGCCTGGCTGCATCGATCAAGCTGGAAGACGCCTTGAAGCGGCGCTTTGGATTATTGGATGCGGTGGTGGTGCCGTCATCCTCTGAAATCGAACGCCAACGGGCCGTCATTGCGGCAGCTGCGGGCAATTATCTGGCGCAACAATTGCGTGATGGGATTTCTGTCGGCGTGGGATGGGGCCAAACGCTCAGGCACTCTCTGCGTTACGTGCCGCATCGGAATTACAAGGGTCTGTCGGTGGTGTCTTTGATTGGTGGCCTTACCCATTCATCAGCCGTAAACCCCCATGAAACGGCCTCTCACCTGGCTGATATTGTGGGGGGGCAGTGCTATTACTTCGCAGGGCCCGCCTTCACAGATACGGAGGCCACGCGTGAAATCCTGATGAACCAGCCGATGCTCCGCGATGTCTATGAGCGTGGCCGCAAGGTTGATCTTGCTTTCGTGTCGGTCGGTGAGCTTGGCAAAAACAGCACCATGGCCAAGCTTGGTTTGATCACGGCGCAAGAAGTGACAACGCTGCAAAACGCAGGGGCTGTCGGCGACTTGTGTTCGCATTGGCTCAACATTCACGGGCAAGTGGTGGAGCATGCCTTGAACAGGCGATGCGTTGCCTTGCCGCCCGGGCATCTGCGTGAGGTACCGCGCGTGGTGTTGGTGTCAGGTGGCAAAAATAAAGTCGCAATGATGCACGGCGTGTTGTCGAACAAACTTGCAAACATCGTTGTGACCGATGAGTTGACTGCCAAGGCCATGTTGGACATTAAATTCTGATGATTGAAGTCGTACTTGGCATTGATGTTGGCACATCTGGCGTGCGGATTGTTGCCAGTGATAGAGGCGGTGCTTTAAAGGCCATGGCTTCGGCTCCGATGATTGTGCCGCTCGTTGACTTTGGTCGCGCATTGCAGGACCCAGAGCTGTGGTGGCAGGCGCTGCAAGACGCATTCAAGGCTTTGGACTTGAAGGATTGCCGCGTGTTGGCACTCGCCATTGATGGCACGTCGGGTACGGTCTTGTCGGTTGATGCAGGCGGCAACGCTTTGGGTTTGGCATCGATGTATAACGACGTTGCGGAAGATGCATTTGTCAGACGCATCAAAACCGTGGCACCGCCTGAAACCGCTGCCCATGGGGCCACATCGGCATTGGCGCGATTGTTGCCCATGCAAGAAGATGCGTTTTGTGTGTTGCATCAGGCTGATTGGTTGCTTGGGCGATTCTGTGGTCGCTATGATGTGTCGGATGAGAACAATGCCTTGAAGTCTGGCTATGATTCGGTTCAACGCGCATGGCCGAAGTGGATCAGCGATGTGGGCGGAGACGTCCAAAAGCTCCCACAGGTGCTGCCTGCGGGTACCCGTGTGGCCAGGATATTGCCTGCTGTGGCATCTGCGTTCGGTTTGCCTGATGATGTTGAAATCGTGACGGGCACGACAGATGGCTGCGCGGCATTTCTGGCGTCGGGAGCCCATGAAGCGGGTGATGGGGCAACATCACTCGGCACCACGCTGACACTCAAGCTTTTATCCTCCATGCCAGTGTATGCGCCGCAGTACGGCATTTACAGCCACCGCATCGGAGACCAGTGGTTGGCGGGCGGCGCTTCAAACTGTGGCGGTGCGGTGCTGCGACAGTTTTTTTCCGCAGACGACATCGTCAGACTTACGCCGTTCATGGATGCGAAGGTTGCAACCGGGTTTGACTATTATCCATTGCCCCATGCGGGAGAGCGCTTTCCGATCAATGACCCGGGAATGCTGCCTAAGTTGACACCGCGTCCGCCAGAAGATCATGTTTTTCTGCAGGGCCTTCTGGAAGGCATCGCGGAGGTGGAAGCCCTGGGCTATCGTCGCTTGGCAGAACTTGGGGCCTCGCCCTTGCGCAGTATTCGCAGTTCTGGCGGTGGCGCTGGCAATGACATCTGGACAGCCATCCGGTTGCAGAAGCTTTGTGTGCAGTCTCTTCCTTCTGCCAGTCAACATGCTGCCATGGGCACGGCGCGTTTGGCTTGGCGGGGCATCGGTCACGATGCGTAAAATCTCAGGCCTTCGCGACATCGCTCAGAATTTTGATGCCATGTTGATTGATCAGTTTGGCGTCATCCACGATGGGCAAAAGCTTTACTCTGGTGTCGCTGAAGTGATGGCAGAACTGCACCAGTTGCACATCCCCGTTATCATCACGACGAATTCTGGCAAGCGCGCCACAGCCAATGTTGAACGCATTGTCAAAATGGGAATCGCGCGGGATCAATTTGTGGACTGTGTCAGTTCCGGCGAAGTGGCGTTTCAGTCTCTGGATGTCGAACGCGTTTTTCTCATTGGTAAGGACGGTGAAAACTATGGATTTGATTCAGTCACATTTGTGGATGACGTGCATAAAGCCGAGGTCATCCTGATCCTCGGATCGAATGCGCCTTCGACGTCATTGGACGACTATCGTAAATTTTTTGAAGGTCTCACCTTGCCTGCAGTGTGCTGCAACCCTGACAAGCTGATGTTGACCCCGCATGGCTTGCAACCCGCCCCCGGGGCAATTGCCGCTGTTTACGAAGCGGAGGGCGGTGCGGTGACATGGATCGGAAAGCCCTACGCGGGTATATACAAGTTTGCCTTGGAAAAGCTTGGCAACCCGACGCGCGTCTTGTGCATCGGCGATAGTGCTGAGCATGACGTAGCGGGTGGGCGTGGTGCAGGTTTGAGCACGCTGCTGGTGCAGCAGGGCATCAGTGCTGATGTTGTTGAAAGCGACTTGCACCCCCGTCCGGATTATCTGATGCCGGCGTTTAGGTGGTCATGACTGAAAATTATTTCGTTGATCAGCGACGGAAAGTCGTTCCTGTTTCGTCTAATTCTCCAAAGGGAGAAACAGAAAATGGGAACAACAACATTTCGGGCAAGGACGTTACGTCAGACGGCCAATCCGGCGGAACAATCCATGTGGGCCGTGTTGAAAGCGCGTGGGCTGGGTGGTTTTAAATTCGTGCGGCAAATGCCAATTGGGCCTTACTTTGCGGACTTTGTCTGTCGTGAGCGAGGCGTTGTGATTGAAGTGGACGGCAGTCAGCATTTGGAGCGCGCTGCCTACGATCGTGCACGGGACGAATACATGTTGGCGGCGGGATATTCGGTTTATCGTGTGCCAGTGGGTTCCGTGTTGCATGATCGTGTTGCGGTATGTGACTCGATACTGGCCGTGCTTGAAAATCGGATCGAGGATTTTGTGGAAGCGCCGGATTTGAAGTTTACGCGAAGTTTTGCAAAGCCAGTTCGAAGAGGATTCAATTCACGGGGTGCGCTCAGGCAGCGAACGGGTTGAACCACCCCACCCCCGGCCCCTCCCCG
>JANOPL010000093.1:0-29815 GCA_031421835.1 Hyphomicrobiales bacterium
ATGCGCCGCCGCCGCTCCCCCTTCATGCGGAAAGCCTTCCCTTATTTCATGGTGGCACCAGCTTGCATTTATCTGCTCGGCATTACGCTGTGGCCCGGTGTGTTTGCGCTGTACCGGTCGCTGTTCACGGGCAAATTCAACTGGCAGCAGAATTATGTCGGTTTTGAAAATTATCAAATTTTGCTCGGCGACAGGCATTTTTGGGAAGCCGTATGGAACACCCTTCTGCTTGGCTCCATTACGCTGGCCATTGAATTCGTCATCGCGCTTCTGCTTGCGGCACTCGTCTATCGCTCACCGTGGGTGAAGGGCTGGCGCATTCTGTTCATGTTGCCAATGTTGTTCATGCCTTCGGCTGTGGGTTATCTGTGGAAGCTGTTGTTCAACGATGGCCGCGTGATTGCTGACCTTTTCAACAAGGTTGGACTGACCACCGGCGGTATTGACTGGATGGCCCATACACTGAATGCGCGCTTTGTGCTGGTCGTCACCGATGTGTGGCAGTGGACACCGTTTCTGTTCATTATTCTGGTTGCTGGCCTTCAGGGGCAAGACAAGGAAATCGAAGAAGCGGCCCGTCTTGACGGCGCGTCATTCGGGCAAATGTTCTGGAATATTTCGCTGCCGCTTTTGCGCCCGATCATTGCGATTGCACTGGTGTTGCGGGGCATTGACCTTCTCAACAACATGTCGGCTGTCAACATCATCACGCAAGGTTCACCGGCAGGAGCCACTGAAACGCTGAGCTACTTCATCTACCGCACGGCTTTCCGCAGTTTTGACCATGGTTACGCGTCTGCGGCGTCGGTTCTGTTGTTGATTGCTACAGTCATTCTGGCACAAGTGCTCGTCCGTAAATTCTTCAGGTCAGGAACTGAAACATGAACAAGCGCCTTGAAGGGCCAAAATGGGGCTGGATTGTCCTCACCATCTGGGGTGTGTTTGCACTTTTGCCGATACTTTACTTCGCATCGATCGCACTGCGCCCGCGCAATGAAATTATCGCACCTCAACCGATATATTTCCCGACGCTGACGACTGAGACGTGGACAAAGATTTGGACTGAATGGCCGATTGGTTTGTATTTTTACAACTCAATTATAGCCATTTCTGGCAGCGTGTTTATCTGTTTGGTGCTTGGCATTCCGTGTGCCTATGCCCTTGCGCGATACAAATTCAAAGGCAATGCCGATATTGGCAACTACATTCTTTCCACCAAAATGATGGCACCTGCAGCCGTTGTTGTGCCGATGTTTTTTCTGTTCGGAAAATTGAAACTAATCGATTCCGTTTGGGCACTCATGTTGGTTTACGCCGCCATGAATCTGTCCATCGTGGTTTGGATCATCCGCAGTTACATGATCGACATTCATCCTGAGATTGAAGACGCTGCGCGCACTGATGGTGCTTCTGACCTGCGCATTCTGTGGGAAATCATCATTCCCATGTGCCTGCCTGGCATTATCACGGCTGCTGTGATTGCCGCGATTTTTGCGATGAATGAGTACTTGTTCACGCTGATCATCGCATCGAAGAACGCCTATCCACTTTCAGTGGCATTGGCCAATTTTTCCGGCGGGTCGGATGGAATTATCTACAATGCGATTGCGTTGGTGGGCTTCCTCGCCTTCTTCCCTGCACTGCTGTTGGTGATCCTCATTCAAAACCACTTGTCACGCGGTTTGACGATGGGCGCTGTGAAGGGGTGACGGTGTCGCTCATGGCCTCCACACCCACGCTTTTGGCCTCCACCCACCCCTGACCCCTCCCTGTTAGGGAGGTGAAGGAGAGTTGAGAGTCTCCCCTCCCTATCAGGGAGGGGTGGGGGTGGGTGGAAGCCACGGGCGATGTTTTGTGAACCTTCTTGGTAACACACCACTGCGATGGAATTTCATGTCAGGTGCTTCAACAACATCTTCCATCCGCCCTTCCAAAACCGCGAGGATACTTTCGCAAACTACGTTTCGTTCACGCAACACAAACGAGCTCGGCACCCGGAATACTGAATATCCCTCTTTCAACAAGTAGGCATCGCGATGTTCGTCGTCGCTACTCTCAATATGCTGGCAGCCGTCAATTTCAATCAACAGAAAATGCCTCCTGCACGCGAAATCAGCGAAGTAAGGTCCGACGGCAAATTGCCGCGTGAACTTGTAGCCTGAAAGCCCCTTGCCCTTCAGCACACTCCACAGACACTGTTCAGCAAGATTTGCCGTTTGCCGCAATTCGCGGGCGCGCAATACGGTTGGATTGTTTTTCATTCCGTCCTCCTTTTTGATGATAGGGCGGTTGGGACATGAGAATCCGTTGGGCAGTTTGCATTTTATTTTTAAGGTAGAGATTTTAGCCTCCACCCACCCCTGCCCCTCCCTGTGAGGGAGGGGAAAGTGTCAGATATTCTCTCCCTCACAGGCAGGAGTGGGACAGGTTGCTCGTCGTGTTCAGATTGACCTTGTTGATGAAATTGCCCTATAAGTAACCAACCAGTAACTTAGGTTTTAGATATGGCTGCACAGTTGGTTAAATATGACTACATCATCGTCGGTGGCGGATCTGCGGGTTGTGTGCTGGCCAATCGGCTTTCGGCTGACCCTGATTGCAACGTGCTGTTGGTGGAAGCTGGTGGACCGGATCGTAACATCCTTTACCACCTGCCCGCAGGCTTTGCGAAAATGACAAAGGGCATTGGCTCCTGGGGGTGGTCGACGGTGCCGCAGAAGCACATGAACAACCGGGTGCTGTGGTACACGCAAGCCAAGGTGATCGGTGGTGGTTCATCGATCAATGCCCAGATCTATACGCGCGGCAATGCACGGGATTTTGATACCTGGGCGCAGATGGGGTGCAGGGGCTGGAGTTACGAAGATATTCTGCCATATTTTCGCAAGTCCGAAGACAACGACACTTTCAACAATGAGACGCACGGGCAGAACGGCCCGCTGGGTGTGTCAAAACCAGTTGCACCCTTGCCAATTGCGGAAGCTTTCATTCAGGCAGCAGCTGACATGGGCATGAAGAAAAACAATGATCTGGTGGCGCCTGATCCCACAGGCTTTGGTTTCTACCAACTCACGCAAAAAAATGCTCGCCGCTCATCAACAGCGCAAGCCTTTCTGAAGCCAGCGCGCGACCGTAAAAACCTGACGGTGATGTTGCACACGATGACGACGCGCATTGTTTTGGAAGGCAAGAGAGCGCTTGGCGTTGCAATTGTCGATGGTGGTGGTGAAACAGTCTTGCGGGCTTCGCGCGACGTTATCATTTCATCAGGTGCGATAGGTTCGCCCAAGCTGTTGCAGCTTTCCGGCATTGGCGCGCGTGATGAACTTTCGAAAGTCGGCATTGATACGCTGCATCATCTGCCCGGTGTTGGCGGCAATTTGCAAGACCATGTTGACCTTTGCGTCATCTGTGAATGTTCAGGCGACTATACCTATGACAAATATGGCAAGCCGTGGTGGGCTGCGATTGCCGGGCTTCAATATCTGCTGACGCGCAAGGGCCCGGCTGCATCCTCGTTGTTTGATAGCGGAGGTTTCTGGCGTGTCGACGAAAATGCTGAAATGCCGGATGCGCAATGGCATCTGGGCATGGGCTCCGGCATCGAGGCAGGAATTGCGAAGTTGAAGAACACCGGGCTCACCTTGAACTCGGCGCAGATGCGGCCGCGGTCCCGTGGGACTGTTCGTCTCAAGGATGGGAATCCGGCTAGCCACCCACTGATTGACCCCAATTACTGGGCTGACCCTTATGACCGCGAAATCTCATTGAAAGCATTGAAACTCTCGCGCGAGATTTTGCGGCAACCGGCCCTCAAGGGATTTATCCAGGCAGAGCGTGTCCCGGGACCTGACTGCAAAACGGATGAGCAATTGTTTGAATATGCCTGTAGCATGGCAAAAACCCAGCACCACCCCGGCGGCACCTGCGCCATGGGCACAAGCGACCAATCGGTTGTCGGCATCGACCTGAAAGTGCATGGGCTTTCCGGTCTTCGGGTGGTTGATGCCTCGATCATGCCGCAGGTTGTGTCGTCCAATACCAATGCCTCAACAATCATGATTGCAGAAAAAGCCGCAGACCTTATTCTATCGCGATGACAAAACAGAAAATGAACGGCGCAGAAAGCCTGGTCCACACACTCGTAGGGCACGGCCTGAAAGTATGCTTCGCCAACCCCGGCACCAGTGAAATGCATTTCGTGGCGGCCTTGGACCGTATTCCCGGCATGCGCTGCATTCCCGGCCTGCAGGAAAACGTCGTCACCGGCATGGCGGATGGCTATGGCCGTGTGTCGCGGGAGCCCGCTGTGACGCTGTTGCATTGTGGACCGGGGCTTGCAAATGGCCTCTCAAATATTCACAATTGCAAAAGAGCAGGCGCGCCAATGGTCAACATCGTGGGTGACCAGGCGACTTATCACAAACCGTTTGATCCGCCACTGGCGCAAGACACGCAAGCATTGGCCAAAACTGTGTCTTCTTTTGTAAAGACGTCGCGCAAGGCCTCACAGGTGGGAAGGGATGCGGCACGCACCATACAAGCCGCACGCAGTTTTCCCGGACACATCGCGACCCTCATTTTGCCATCAGATGCATCGTGGAACGAAGGCGGGAAAGTAGCGCAGCCACTGTCGGCAATACGGCCTCCGAAAATAAGTCGCGATGCCGTGCGCAAAGCTGCAAACATCCTGCGCAAAAAAGGCAATGTGCTTTTGTTGTTGGGCGGAAATGCTGTGTGGGCCGCTCCGCAAATTCATGCGGCGGCCATTCAAGCCAAAACCAACTGTCGGGTCATGGCGGAATGTTTCAATGGTTTGCACCAACGCGGTGCCGGGCGTCTACCTTTGTTGCGCGTGCCGTATCCCGCACTGATGGCGATAGAGGCATTGAAAGATGTTGAGCACATCATCACCGTGTGTGCGCAAGCCCCGCTTGGGTTTTTCGCTTACCCCGGTGTGCCCTCATTCCATCATCCGGATAATGCGAAAGTGCACGCTTTGTGCGATGTATCGCAGAATGCCGAAGAGGCTTTGGCAGCACTTGTTGATGAGCTGAACGCATTGCCGGTTGCAATGCCAAGCTTTGCAAGGCCAGACATTCCAAAGGGTTTACCGTCATCAGCGGGCATTGGCCAAATGCTGGCAGCAGTTATGCCTGATCACGCGATCGTCGCGGATGAATCGATTAGTCTGGGCGGTGAGTTTTTGCCTCACTCGTTGGGTGCAGCCCCCCACGATTGGATGATGGTTACGGGTGGTGCCATCGGTTATGGCATGCCTTGCGCCACAGGTGCTGCGGTTGCGGGCGGCGGACGCCGCGTCATCAACATGCAGGCTGATGGATCGGCGATGTATACGATACAAGCACTTTGGACGCAGGCGCGCGAGAAACTTCCGGTGACAACGGTCATCCTGTCGAACCGCAAGTATCAAATCCTGATTGCTGAATACGGCAACGTGGGTGCAAACCCCGGCCCCACTGCGATGAACATGCTGGACCTTGGCAACCCGGATTTAGACTTTGTGAAAATTGCCAACGGCATGGGCGTTGAGGCAGCAAAGGCATCAACGCTGGAAAACTGTGCGGCGCTGATGCAGCAGAGCTTCAAACGCAATGGGCCGTTTTTGATCGAGCTTGAAGTTTAGGCCGTTACCGCACAGGCGTTGCGAATGGCTTTGATTTGGTCGGCGTGATTGCCTTTGAAAATGGCCGACCCTGCCACCAGCACATTGGCACCTGCCTGGAAAATCGCGCCCGCGTTTTTCGCCGTGATACCGCCATCGACTTCCAGATCAATATTTCGCCCGCCGATCATGACTTTGGCTTGACGGATTTTGTCGAGCATGGAGGGGATGAAGCTCTGGCCTCCGAAGCCCGGGTTCACAGTCATGATCAGGATCAGATCGAGTTCATCGATCACGTGTTCCAGTGTGGAGAGCGGAGTGCCGGGGTTTACAGATACGCCGACTTTTTTGCCGAGCGCTTTCACGGCTTGAACTGAACGATGCAAATGCGGGCCGGCTTCGGCGTGCACGGTGATGAGGTCCGCTCCCGCATCGGCGAATTGCTGGAGGTAACGATCCACCGGCGCGATCATCAAATGGACATCAAACAGCATCTTTGTGTGCGGGCGGATGGACTGCATGATTGGCGCCCCGAAGGAAATATTCGGCACAAAATGTCCGTCCATGACGTCGATGTGGACCCAGTCAGCACCACCCTTTTCGATGGCTTGGATTTCGGCACCGAGCTTGGAAAAATCAGCGGCGAGGATGGACGGGGAGATGAGCAGTGGGCGGGTTTTCATTCAGGCTATGTAACAAAGAAAAAGGGAGAGGGGTAGTGACTTCCCTCTCCCGTCTTCACTGCGTTCAGACACCCTCTCCCGTAAAGGGCGAGGGGAAAATATCAGGCAATCAACGAACCAAAGTGGGCAGCTGTATCGCTCATGCGGTTGGAGAAGCCCCATTCGTTGTCGTACCATGTCAAGATGCGAACGAAGTTGCCTTCGAGAACCTTGGTTTGGTCCATGTGGAAGTTTGACGAATGTGGGTTGTGGTTGAAGTCGATTGATACGTTTGGTTCCAGCGTATAACCGAGGATGCCCTTCAATGGACCGGCATCAGCGGCGGCCTTGATTGCAGCGTTGATTTCTTCAACGGTGGTGTTGCGCTTGGCCACAAACTTGAAATCCACCACCGACACATTTGGCACTGGAACGCGGATTGATGTGCCGTCCAATTTGCCTTTGAGCGACGGGATGACGAGGCCGATGGCTTTGGCGGCACCGGTTGACGTCGGGATCATCGACATGGCGGCAGCGCGGGCGCGGTACAAATCCTTGTGCATGGTGTCGAGGGTGGGCTGGTCACCGGTGTAAGCGTGAATGGTGGTCATGAAGCCATGGTCAATGCCAACAGAGTCGTTCAATACCTTGACCACGGGCGCCAGGCAGTTGGTGGTGCAGGATGCATTCGAAATGACCATGTGGTCTTTCGTCAATTCGTTGTGGTTTACACCGTAAACGATGGTTGCATCAGCATTGTCACAAGGGGCTGATACGATGACACGTTTTGCGCCAGCCGTGAGATGAGCGGAGGCCTTGTCTTTCGCGGTGAAAATGCCGGTGCATTCCATCACGATGTCGACGCCCAGGTCTTTGTGTGGAAGCTGCGAAGGATCCTTCACGGCGGTAACTTTGAAAGTGTCGGTGCCGATGGAGATCGAATCGCCTTTGGTGGTGACAGCATGGGGGAAGCGGCCATGGACCGAGTCATAACGCAGCAAATGGGCGTTGGTTTCGACAGGGCCCAGATCGTTGACGGAAACGATGTCGATGTCCTTGCGGCCTGATTCATAGATGGCACGAACCACATTGCGGCCGATGCGGCCAAATCCGTTGATTGCGACGCGAACTTTCGCCATGACTTACTCCTGTAGCGGTTTTGAGATTTCGAGGCGCTTATAGCTGATCGTGCCCCGCCGCAAAGAGAAAAATGAGGGGCGCACCTCAAATTCGCTTCCATGCAGCCCTGCCATCTTCCCATAGCTTGATTTTGCCCTATAAGGCGGGCGTGATTCAGAGGACACCCGCGCATGGCCGAAATCCCCGTCAATGAGACAGCACGCATTCTCACCGAAGCCTTGCCGTTCCTGCAGCGATATGACGACCAGATCATTGTCGTCAAGTTTGGTGGCCATGCCATGGTCGATGAAAAACTGGCCAGCCAGTTTGCCCGTGACATGGTGATGCTGAAAGTGTGCGGCCTGAACCCCATCGTGGTGCACGGCGGTGGGCCGCAGATCAACAAGATGCTGGACAAGCTGGCAGTGAAGGCGGAGTTCCGCGATGGCTTGCGTGTCACGGATACCGAAACCATGTCGGTTGTGGAAATGGTGCTGGCAGGCTCCATCAACAAATCCATTGTCGCATCCATTCAACAAGCGGGCGGCAGGGCCGTCGGGATTTCCGGCAAGGACGGAAACCTGTTGATTGCTGAGCGCTACACCAAGAAGAAGAAAGACCCTGTGACGGGCGAAGAAACCGTTGTTGATTTTGGACAGGTGGGGGAACCCGTGCGCATCAATACTGAGATTCTCCACACCATCATGAAGTCAGACGCCATTCCTGTGGTTGCTCCGGTTGGCATTGGTTATGATGGCGAAACTTATAATGTGAATGCCGACACTGCAGCAGGTGCCATCGCTTCGGCCACGGGTGCGAAACGTTTGCTGCTGCTGACAGATGTGGCGGGTGTGCTCGACAAGAACAAGGAATTGATCAGTGAACTGAAGATTGGCGACGTGCCACAGCTGATTGAAGAAGGTACCATTACAGGCGGCATGATTCCGAAAGTCGAAAGCGCAGCCGCTGTTGTGTGGTCAGGCGTTGAGGGCGTGATTATTCTGGATGGACGCGTGCCCCATTCTGTGTTGCTGGAATTGTTGACGCCACACGGTGTCGGCACACGCATTTCGCGTTCCGGCGTATGAAAGGATTTCATGCCATAGACACCTGGGTGTTCGACCTCGACAACACGCTATACCCTGCGTCGTGTCGCCTGTTCGACCAGATTGATGTGAAGATGGGGGAATTCGTTTCGAAGCTTATGAATGTATCCTATGCGGACGCCAAGGCTTTGCAAAAGCAGCTTTATTACAAGCATGGCACCACGCTGCGAGGATTGATGGAAGAGCATGGCCTGCATCCCGATGGTTTTTTGGATTATGTTCATAACATTGATTACTCGCCGATTGTAGCTGATGTGGCGTTGGCAGATGAGCTTGAGAAACTTCCAGGGCGCAAATTGGTGTTCACAGCAGGAACCGTGGCGCATGCGACGCGGGCGATGGACCGGCTGGGAATCACGCATTTGTTTGACGATGTGTTTGATATCATTCACGCAGATTATGTGCCGAAACCCCAGCGCCCGCCTTACGAAAGTTTCGTCAAAAAACATGGCGTCAATCCGAGGCGTGCCGCCATGTTCGAAGACATCGCCCGCAACCTTGAAGTGCCACATGACATGGGCATGGTGACGGTGTTGGTAACGCACGAGGACAATCATGATGCCAAGCACTTGAGTGGTGCTTCAAAGTTTGAGCATATTCATCATACGACAAATGAACTTTCGACATTTTTGAGAACATTGAAAACTTGACACCGCCATTAACCCCAACCCCCGTCATCCAGGCGAAGGCCGGGATCCAGCTTTCTACAAATGTCATGCTTGGCCAGCTGGAACCCGGCCTTCGCCGGAATGACGAGTTAAGGGGTGAACTGAATAAACGGAGAGCACCATGAAGAACGCACAAGCCATCATTGAACAAGCCTGGGAAGACCGCGCTGATGTTACCTTGAAAACCAAAGGCAACATTCGCAAGGCGGTAGAGTTTGCTTTGAACCAGCTCGACTCCGGCAAGCAACGTGTTGCGGAAAAGCAAGGCGGAGAGTGGCACGTCAATCAGTGGCTGAAAAAGGCTGTGTTGTTGTCGTTCCGCCTGAACGACATGGAACTGATCAAGGGCGGCCCCGGCACGTCGAAGTGGTGGGATAAAGTGCCATCAAAGTTTGAAGGTTGGACCGCCAAGGATTTTCGCGCTGGCGGTTTTCGTGCTGTGCCAAATTGCGTCGTCAGAAAGTCGGCCTACATCGCACCGGGCGCGATTTTGATGCCTTCGTTTGTGAATTTGGGGGCTTATGTCGATACGGGCACCATGGTTGATACCTGGGTGACGGTTGGTTCCTGCGCACAGATTGGCAAGAATGTTCACTTGTCCGGTGGCGTTGGTATTGGCGGGGTGTTGGAACCGATGCAGGCTGGCCCCACCATCATTGAAGACAATTGTTTTATTGGTGCACGCTCGGAAGTGGTGGAAGGCGTTATTGTTGGCGAGGGATCCGTCATCTCCATGGGCGTTTTCATTGGTCAATCCACCAAGATCATCGACCGCACCACGGGCGAGGTTCACATGGGCAAGGTGCCGCCTTATTCAGTTGTGGTGTCCGGCTCGCTGCCGCAAAAGCCATTTGCCAATGGTTCGCCATCGCCATCACTCTATTGCGCCGTAATTGTGAAGCGCGTGGATGAGAAGACACGCAGCAAGACGTCGATCAATGAGCTATTGCGGGACTGAGCGCGCTACCTGACAACTTTTCTCGCGTGGTCAGGTTTTTGGGCGACCGATCAGAATGCCTTGCAGCTTTTCCCACGCGGTCAATTTTTTTGGTTGCCGAAGCTGGATGGCAGGACGTTGAATGCGATTGGCTTCGCGGATTCCCATAGCACGACGCGGCGCTTTGCGCAGCTTGCGGTTTTGGGATTGCTTCGCCGCCTTCACACGGTTGGGTTTGGCGGACTTGGCAACTGTAGGTTTCGGGTCCACTGTGGGTGAGAGAGAGTCATTTGCTGGTAACGTTGCCTGCAATTCTACGGAACTGGCTGGCTGAACCTCTGTTTCAGCCTTTTCTGCCCAGGGTTCAACGACGGTTTCGTTAACTGTTGCAGGGGGTGGCTGCATGAAAGCGACAGTCTTGTTTTCGGTCGGGGCTTTCATCACCATCGGTGGTGCTACTTCGCGGCAATCATTTGTTACAACGCTCGTATTGCCAACATTGGTCACCAGGGTCGTGCAGATCAGAATTGCGGCTAAGGACATGGTCGGTGTCATCCATTACTTGGAGTGAAAGTTATATTTGTAAAACAGCAAATTGCGTGCCACGAGATGGCTGCCGCAGCCTGACTCCAGTGTTAAGGTTAATCGCGGAACAGGGTTTGGGGCTGGCCTGATCGTTCGTTGCGCTTGCATACCGACTCAGGCGATAATCTTGAGGGGGCTAACCGAGCGGAGAGATACTATGAACTTACAAACCTTCACAAGTTTTGACGGGCGCATACCTCGTAAAACATTTTGGCTGGCGTTTTTGGTGATGTTGATCATCAGCTGGGTTCTGCAGTTGATTGTGTTCTCGATTTTTGGGGTCAACATGATGGCGATGGACCCCAACATGACGCCTGAACAACAAAGTGTCGCTGCCATGGAATCGATGAGTGGCATGATGATACCACTGGGCATCGTGATTTTGCTGACGCTGTGGCCGTCCTTGGCTGTTTACACCAAGCGCTGGCATGACCGAAACAAATCAGGCTGGTGGTCATTGATTTTGTTTGTACCTTTGATCGGCAGTATCTGGATGCTGGTTGAGCTTGGCTTTTTGCGTGGCACGGAAGGTGCAAACCGTTTTGGAGCGGATCCAATTCCCGATTGAGATTTTGAAGACTGAGTTCAATGCCCGGTCAGAGTTGGCCGGGCGTTTTTTGTTTGCACTTTCTTCACCCTCCCGCTTGTGGGGAGGGTCGGGGTGGGGGTCGCGCTGACTTGAAAAAATTGATATGCACCATCTATAATTTTGGAATTCCGAGCGACCCCCACCCTAGCCCTCCCCACAAGGGGGAGGGAAAAGAGTAAAATGAAAAACACACTTCACGACCCTGTTTCCATGTTGCAGCACCTTGTGCGCTGTGCGTCCGTGACGCCGTTAGATGCCGGTGCGCTGACGACGGTTCAAACTTGGCTTGATGCTGCTGGCTTCAGTTCCAGTCGGCTGATTTTCAAAGACACGGACACACCTGACATCGACAACCTGTTTGCGCGCATTGGCAATTCTGGCCCGCATTTGTGTTTTGCCGGCCACACGGATGTGGTGCCACAAGGCGATGAAACGATTTGGACTCAGCCCCCGTTTGCTGCTGAGATCAAAGATGGATTTCTGTATGGCCGAGGTGCCACAGACATGAAGGGATCGGTTGCGGCTTTCGCGGCAGCGGCCTGTGACTTTGTGCGCGAGAACCCGACATTCAAAGGTTCTCTTTCATTTCTGATTACGGGTGATGAAGAAGGCCCCGCCGTCAACGGCACGGTGAAGGTGCTGCAATGGATGAAAGACAAGGGGCATATCCCTGACCATTGTTTGGTGGGGGAGCCGACTTGTGTTGAAACACTGGGGGATGCGATCAAAATCGGCCGCCGTGGTTCGCTTTCGTTCGTTGTGACAGTGGAGGGCAAGCAAGGCCATGCCGCCTACCCCAACAAAGCTGATAACCCCATTCCAAAATTAGCGCGGTTGATTGAACGACTATCGGCTGAACCCTTGGACGGTGGCAATGCGCATTTCGACCCGTCGACATTGGCTTTCACGTCGTTTGATGTGGGGAACCCAGCGGGAAATGTGATCCCTTCAAAAGCGACACTGAAATTCAATATCCGCTATTCGACCGAGCATGATTTTGCCTCGTTGAAAGCCTTGGTGAACGGGCACATTGAAAAACTCTATGAGGAAATGGGCGGGGTTTGGGGTGTGAAGTTCACTGAAGGTGCGGAAGCATTTTTCACAGAGCCCGGAGCCTTTGTCGGTTTGGTGCAGGATGCGATTGCCGCTGAAACTGGATTGGTTGCGAAACTGTCGACATCAGGCGGCACGTCGGATGCGCGCTTTATCAAAGACTATTGCCCGGTGCTGGAATTCGGGCCCACCAATGCGACGATCCATCAAACTGATGAACGGATTTCTGTGGAAGAGCTGAAAGCGACGACGCGGATTTATCGGCGGATTCTCGACGCATACTTCGCCGTGTAGAAAATAAAAAACCCCTCCGGCGCGAGGGGGCGGGTTAAGCCGGAGGGGTTATACAGCTCAGAAGCTCCAAGTGTTTTACAACACCGTTACTTCCGTGCCGATCTTTACGAGCTTGAACAATTCGGTCACGTCATCATTCAGCATGCGGATGCAGCCTGACGATGCTGACTTGCCGATTGATGAGGGTTCGTTGGTGCCGTGAATGCGGTAGATCGACGAGCCCAGGTACATGGCGCGGGCACCCAGGGGGTTCTTTGGGCCACCTGCCATAAATGCAGGCAATTCTGGCTTGCGCTTGCGCATTTCAACTGGCGGGCGCCAATCTGGCCAGATGCCTTTGCGCGAAACCTTATGGGTGCCTTTCCATTCGAAACCCTTCTTGGCGGTGGCAACGCGGTACTTCACGGCCTTGCCATAACCCAACACATAGTAGAGTTCGTTGGACTTGGTGTTGATGATGATTGAACCTTCGGTCTTTGAAGATTTGAAGTTCACGATCTTGCCGCGCTTTACAGCTGGGAAAGTGGTTGACATATCAGCTTCGTCGCTGGCCGACATGGAGGCAGGGGTGATCACGGCGCCTTCGCCGTCGTACAGAGCATTGCCAGCGAAAGATGATGTGGCCAGGAAGCCTAAGGTTAAGGCAGCGGCGGCGATTTTTGCGATCTTGTTCATTTTGTTTCGTTCCCTCTTAGATATTCGTTTGATGATCAGGTTTTACGAGGGGGCGGCTGAACCAAGTCTGATTGTGGCGTTTATCTGGCGTTCAGATTCGAAGTCTGGTTGAGGCGGGTCATGATTTCCGGCATAGTCGCCCTTGAAACGACAGGAATCCCATGGAAATCAAGACCATCACATCCTTCCCGCGCAAGGTGAAGGAGATCGAAAACCTCTTTATTCCGCTGAAAGACGGCACCAAACTGGCGGCAAGACTGTGGCTGCCGGTCGATGCCTCCCGGAAAAAAGTGCCCGCCTTGCTGGAATATCTGCCCTACCGAAAGCGCGACGGGACAACGACGCGGGATGCGCTGACACACCCTTACCTGGCGGGGCATGGCTATGCCTGCATTCGCGTCGATATGCGGGGCAATGGTGATTCTGATGGTTTGATGCGGGATGAATATACCAAACAGGAGCTGGATGACGGGGTTGAGGTCATCGAATGGCTGTCGCAGCAAAAGTGGTGCGACGGTAACGTCGGCATGTTTGGCATTTCCTGGGGCGGGTTCAATGCCCTGCAAATTGCGGCGTTGCAGCCCCCTGCCCTGAAAGCCATCATCACGATCTGCTCTACTGATGACCGCTATGAAGATGACATTCATTTCAAGGGCGGCACGTTGTTGAACGAGAATATGGGCTGGGCGGCCACCATGCTGGCCTATTCCTCGCGCCCACCAGATCCTAAACTTGTTGGCACCAAGTGGAAAAAGATGTGGCTCAACCGGCTGGAAAATGAGCCCTTTTTGATCACCGACTGGCTGAAACACCCGCACCGCGACAGCTATTGGAAGCATGGCAGTGTGTGTGAGGATTATCTCAAAATCAAAGTGCCAGTGCTGGCAGTGGGCGGCTGGAATGATGCTTATTCCAACGCCATTCCGCGCTTGATGAAAAACCTGCGGGTGCCGCGGAAAGCTATCATCGGGCCGTGGGCGCACAAGTATCCACATTTTGCGGTGCCCAACCCGAACATCGGATTCCTGCAGGAGATGCTGCGCTGGTGGGATTTTCACATCAAGGGCATCAACACCGGTGTGACCGACGATCCTGACTACCGGGTCTATATCATGGATGCTTATAAGCCAGGATCTTTCCCCGACGAGATCAAGGGTCGCTGGGTGGCGGAGAGTTATTGGGGCTTTGGCAATATCGAAACCAAGTCCTGGAGTTTGTCGAGCAAAGGTATTTCAGCGGAAGCCGGTGCCGAAAAAGCTCTTTCGCTCACATCGGCTCAAAACATTGGATTTGATGGTGGGGAATATTGCATCATTTGGCTTGGGGAAGAATTTCCCGGCAATCAAATGCGGGATGATCAGGGGTCCATCACCTTTGACAGCCCGGTTCTGACTGACAATATGGATATCGTGGGCCAGCCTGTACTCGACCTTTCGTTCAGTGTGGACAAGCCTGTTGCGCATATTGCAGTGCGCTTGAACGATGTATGGCCAACAGAGGAAGTGTCGCGCGTCAGCTTTCATCTGCAAAACCTGTGCATGCGGGAGTCGCGCGAATATCCGACTCCGCTAGAGCCCGGCAAACGCTACAAGATGAAGATTAAAATGGATGATATCGCTTGGCGCGTGCCGAAAGGTCATCAACTTCGGGTTTCGATTTCGACAAGCTACTTCCCGATGATGTGGCCTGCCCCTGAACCTGTAAAACTGACGGTTTATGCGGGTGCATCAACCATTGCCGTGCCCATCCGCAAGAAAAACATCACGGAAAAGCCGGTGGTGTTTGCGGCACCCGAAGCTGCGGCTCCCGTGCAGCAGAAAATCATCAGAAAACCAACGCATTCCCGCAAAACCTGGATCGACAAAAAAACCGGTCATACGAAGCTTGCGATCGTCGATGATTTTGGCACGCAGGAGCTGAAGCCACACGGCATGATTGTTTCTGGGGTGGGACGCGAGACTTATTCAATTGATCCAAAAGACCCGTTATCGGCCATTATGGAAACGCATTGGACTGAGGGGCGCAAGCGTGGCACATGGGACACCCGAACTGAGACATATGGCCGCCTTACAGCGACCAAGACCCATTGGATAATCTGGGGTAAGATTGAAGCCTACGAAGGCAAGAAACGCCTGTTCGTGAAAGAGTTTAATGAAGAAATCGAACGTCGCCTGCAGTAATCCGACTGAAACAATCACGCGTAAAAGCAAGATTGGGCTGGGAGTTTCAGGCGATGGCTGTGGCCTTTTCGCAAACACGTTTTCAGGGAAGGTCAATGGTCATGTCGGCGGACAGTGACCTGCTGACACGTGTTGCGCAACAAAAAGACAGGGCGGCTTTCGCGGCTTTGTTTGATTCTTACGCGCCCCGCGTCAAAAGTTTCATGATGCGCAAGGGCGCAACTTCGGAGCAAGCGGAAGACCTTGTGCAGGAAACCATGATCGCCGTGTGGTCGAAAGCGCAAATGTATGTGGCAGACCGGGGCAGCGTAACAACGTGGATTTTTACAATTGCCCGAAATTTGCGTATTGACCGATTGCGCCGGGAAAAGACATCGCTCTACAGCGATATTGACGACTACGATGCTGAATCGCTGGACGCGCAGCAGGACGACGCTTTAAGCCGTTTGCAGGAAGACGGCTATGTGGCCAAGGCTCTTGCCCAAATCCCAGAGGAACAGCGCGAATTACTGATTCTTAGTTATGTTGAGGATTTGCCTCAAAGTGAAATAGCAACACGGCTCCAAATTCCACTTGGTACCGTAAAGAGCCGCATGAGACTTGCTTACCGCCGGATGCGGAAGTTACTGGAGACTGTGACGTGAACATTACCCACCACCTCGATGACGCGACCATCTTGGCATATGCCGCTGGCACCTTGGGCGAAGCCCATGGTTTTGCGGTTGCTACACATTTGGCTTATTGCGGCACCTGCCGCGCCGCCGCACGGCAAGCTGAAAGTTATGGCGGTGAATTGCTTTTGGCAGAACCTGCTTCGGCCGTCACAGACTCGTGCCGTGCCGCAACTCTTGCAAGCTTGGATAAAATGCTTTCTCCATCGCCCCGCAAACCCTCGGCACGAACCGATGTTCCCGCGGTTTTGAGCAACCTGCTTGGAAGCGAATCTCTGGACAGCTTGAAGTGGAAAGCGAAGGCTCCCGGGATTGCGACATTTGAAATTCCGTTGTCGAGCAAGGGCAACACGCACTTGCAGTTGTTGCGTATCGGCAAGGGCCGCAAGATGCCAGAGCACGGTCATGGTGGCGAAGAGCTGACGGTGATGTTGCGCGGGTCTTACTCTGATCACACGGGCCGCTATCTGGTTGGCGACGTGGCTGATCTGGATGAGGATATCGAGCATCAGCCCATAGTTGACTCTGACGAGGATTGTATCTGCCTTGTGGCAACGGAGGCGCCAACGCGCTTCAAATCTGTCTGGGCGCGTTTGGCTCAACCTTTCATCGGCATATAATCCATGGCCTTGCCATGGCGCGTGGTGTGGGTGACAGGCGCATCCACTGGCATCGGCGCGCAAATTTGCAAGCAACTCGCCGCTGAAGGTGTGGTGGTTGCGGCCTCGGCCCGTAATGCTGACGCACTGAAGGCGTTGGGTGAGGGCATTCACCCCTTCCCGCTGGATGTGTCAGTCGAAGCTGATGTTGCCAACACCTTTGAGGCTATCGAAAAAACATACGGAAAGATTGATTTGGTCATTGCTGGGGCCGGCACTTACACACCCGCCTCTGCTGCAGACTTTCAATCCAAGATGTTTCGTCAAATGTACGAAGTGAACTATCTCGGAGTGATCAATGTGCTTGCTGCGGCGTTGCCAAAGTTCCGCGCGCGCCGGGCCGGGCATTTGTCGTGGATCGCTTCTGTATCCGGCTATCGTGGCTTGCCCAAAGCAGCAGCCTACGGGCCGACGAAAGCCGCGCTGATCAATTTGGCGGAATCCTTGAAGCCGGAGCTGGACCGCGATGGCGTTAAAGTCAGTGTCATCAACCCGGGATTTGTGCGTACACCGATGACGGCCGTAAATGATTTTGAAATGCCGTTCCTGATGGAACCTGCCGATGCAGCGCGGGCGACGATTGCTGGATTGGCCAAGGGTAAATTTGAAGTGGCGTACCCTACGCCATTTGTCGCCATCATGAAGTTCGGGCGATTGCTGCCCTACAGCATCTTCTTCTGGGTCAGCCGCAAGTATCTACTGAAGTGAAAAGGGCTGAGCGAGGTGTCGTTCTTCCAAATTTTTGCCCAGTCCTTTGCGATCAACGACAATAAATCCGCTGCCCTCGGTTAAAACCAAAAGCGGAAAATGCCAGACGTTGGGGTGATAATTCACGCCCTGCTTGCCGGTCGCTGTAAAGGCCCTGAAACTCGCTGCATCCGCCGGATCACCGCACACCACCAATCGCCAAGGGCGATCCTCTAGAGGATAGAACAACTGGGAACCCAGCGGGTGCCGCTCCATGATGTCGATCAGAATTGGTGATGGGCGAACGCTTGCCAAAAACAGGCTCACTTTTGTTTTCCCGCCTTCAGAGGCAACATCTATGTTTGCGAGATCATCAAAGCGTTTGGCAAAACCCTGGTTGATCATCATGGCTGTCGAATCGGCTGTTTCGATAACATCTCCGAATGCAGCGAAGGCGGTTTTCGTCAAAGGTTCGGGCCGCAGGATCTTCATTTGGCCGAAAGCTTCAATTTGGGATGGCGGTTCACATCTTTGTAGAGCAGATAACGGAATGGACCGGGGCCGCCTGCATAACAGGCCTGCGGACAAAAGGCGCGGAGCCACATGAAGTCTCCCGCTTCGACTTCGACCCAATCATTGTTCAGGCGATAGACAGCTTTACCCTCCAAAACATAGAGCCCGTGCTCCATCACATGGGTTTCGGCGAAGGGAATAATGCCGCCGGGCTGGAAGGTCACGATGTTGACGTGCATATCGTGGCGGAGGTCTTCGGGGTCAACAAAGCGGGATGTCGCCCAGGTGCCATCGGTTCCGGCCATGGGAATTGGTTTCACAGCAGCATCGGAGGTGACGAAAGCCTCCGGCTTGGCCATGCCGACCACGGCCTCATACGATTTGCGCACCCAATGAAATTTTGCTGGTTCCTTGCTTGAGTTTTGCAGCGACCATGTGGTGCCTGCGGGGATGTAGGCATAGCTGCCCGCAAACATGTTATGGGTATCTGAGCCAATTGTCAGGCTTGCGCCACCGCTGACGAAGAACAAGACAGCCTCAGCGTTTTCATCAGGCTCGGGTGCCATGCTGCCGCCACCGCTGCCCACTTCCATAATGTACTGCGAGAATGTTTCAGCAAAACCTGAGAGAGGTCGGGCGAGGATCCATGCGCGGGTTTTTTCCCAGTGGGGAAAGGCACTGGTCACGATATCCTGCATCACGCCTTTTGGAATGACGGCGTAGCTCTCGGTGAAAATTGCCCGACCTGTGAGCAATTGAGACTGTGGCGGCCGGCCGCCCATTGCTGAATAATATGTTGCCGTCATTTCCTGAGTGTCTTTCGTGATTTGTTCTTGAGCAAGCTAACCCATTCCGCCACACTGGTCGATACCATGCCCGTTTGGACCAAAGAACATGACTGAGTTTCTCGCCAACGCCATTGCCCAAGGCAGGGGCGTTGAAAAAGCTGATGTGGTTTTGAAAAATGGGCGCTTCTTCGACCTTGTTTCGGGGCAGGTCATTGCATCGGACATCGCGATTTGTGGCGACCGAATTGTGGGAACACATGGCGGCTATGCTGGACACATTGAAATCGATATCACGGACAAGATTGTCGTGCCGGGCTTTATTGATACACATCTCCATGTGGAATCCTCTCTCGTCACACCGCATGAATTTGACCGTTGCGTGCTGTGTCATGGCGTGACCACCGCGATTTGCGACCCCCATGAAATTTCAAATGTGTTGGGGGTTGCAGGGCTTCAGTATTTCTTGGACTGCGCCGAACACACAATCATGGATTTGCGGGTGCAGCTTTCGAGCTGTGTGCCAGCAACGCATCTGGAAACCTCAGGTGCGAGGTTGACTGCAGACGATCTGAAACCCTTTATTGGGCACGCCAAAAACATTGGCCTTGCCGAGTTCATGAATTTTCCGGGCGTGCTGAGCGCTGATGCTGAGTGCCTTGCAAAGTTGGCGCTGTTTCAACAAGGTCATATCGATGGTCATGCGCCCTTGCTGCGCGGGCTGGATTTGAATGGTTATCTTGCAGCAGGCATTCGCACAGACCATGAAACCACGACGACGGATGAGGCGTTGGAAAAGCTTTCCAAGGGCATGCATATCCTGATCCGCGAGGGATCAGTGTCAAAGGATTTGCATGCACTTATCCCCATCATGACGGAGCGCAATTCACCCTTTATTGCTCTGTGTACAGATGATCGAAACCCACTGGACATTGCAGAGGAAGGTCATCTTGACTTCATGATCCGCGAGGCCATTTCCCGTGGTGCGGACACCTTGGCTACCTATCGCGCCGCAAGTATATCAGCCGCCAAAGCCTTCCGCCTGCATGACCGCGGGCTCGTTGCACCAGGTTGGCGGGCGGACCTTGTGGTTGTCGATGCGCTGAACAGCTGCAAGGTTGAACTTGTCATCAGCGCAGGTCGAATGGTCGATGATGCTATTTTCAATGCGCGTAAATCTGTGGTGCCTGTCGGGCGCAACAGTGTCAAATCCCGGCCAGTTTCTCCGCTTCAACTGCAAGTGCGGGGAAACGGTCACAATGTTTCCGTCATTGGCGTCGAGGCCGGCAAAATCATTACGCAGCATTTGCGCCGTGATTTGCCCTCGGCCAATGGTGTCGTGAGTGTCGATCTCGTGCAAGACTGCATCAAGGTTGCCGTGATCGAACGCCACGGTATCAATGGCAATATCGCGGCAGGATTTGTGCACGGCTTTGGTTTGAAGCACGGTGCCATCGCGTCCACTGTTGGGCACGACAGTCATAACATCACGGTTGTCGGTGCAAATGACGAGGACATGGCGGCAGCTGTGAATCGATTGAAAGACATTCAAGGTGGGTTTGTTGTGGTGCGTGATGGCAAAGTGCTGGCGGAATTGCCGTTACCCATCGCTGGCCTGATGAGCGACAAAACTTTTGAGGAGGTTCACACGGCACTTGTTATTCTGCGCAAGGCCGCGAAGTCTCTCGGCACGACTTTGCAAGAACCATTTTTGCAAGTGGCGTTCCTGCCTTTGCCCGTCATCCCTCATCTGAAAATCACTGACAAGGGTTTGGTCGATGTGGATGCGTTCAAGTTGATTTAGGCCGTCTCACGCGCAGGGACTTTGGCATTTTCGACGGGGGCAGAATGGCACCTGCATGTTGAATCACCGCATTGGCAAGCAAGTGGCCATCAGCAGCAGCCACCAATGGAGCTTTGTTGCGAATGCGGGCTGCCAAGTAAGCCGCTGCGAAACTGTCGCCTGCCGCCGTGGTGTCGATGATATTTTTGACAGGTAAAGGTGCAGACACTTCATCATGATTACGCCAGACAATGCGGGCCGAGGCGTCAGGCAGTTTCAAAACTTTCTCCACGCACTTTGCAATTTCAAACATAGCGTCGCCGCCGCGTCCGAATACGCCGGTCATGTCTTCATGGGAGGCAAAGAGAATGTCAGAAATTTCGATGGCATGTCTGAAAGCATGATCCATCTCGGCGCGATCAGGCCAGCCTTTTTCGCGGTAGTTGGTGTCAAATACAATCCATGCGCCAGCGTCGTTGGCGCGTTGCAGATAATCGAACAACAAGTCGCGCCCGGCTCGGGAATACAGTGAGAGAGTCACGCCGGTGAAATAAATCCAATCATATTGCAGCATCGACTGCGCGAGGATTGGATCGTCTTTATCAAACACATGACGTGCGGGAGCTTCATTGCGCCAATAGGAAAACCGACGTTCTCCACCCGGCTGATTTTGAATGACATAAAGTCCCGGCATGGCACCCGGGACCCGCTGCACCATTGTGGTGTTCACACCTTCCTTTTCCCACATGGCCACCATGGCGTCGCTCCAGGGGTCGTCGCCCAAAGCCGTGAGGTAAGAGGAGTCAATGCCAAGTCGCGACAGATACAAGGCCGTGTTCAGTGAATCGCCACCAAAGCCCTGTTGAAACTTGCCTTTGCGCTCTTCGCGCATTTGCAACATGCATTCACCAATCGAGAGGACGCGGTTCATCATATGTCTTTCATCAAACGCAGCGCATCGTAAATTGCAGCGTGGGTGTTTCGGGCTGATACTGCATCGCCGATGCGATAAAGGTCAAATCGCCCGTCCGCGTTCCTCACCAGTGTTTGTGGTTTACCGTCGATCAGACGGTCATACTGCACTTCCCCCAAATTGACGGAAAATGGCTTCAACTCATAGTATAGTTCATCCAATGGCCGCGTACCGTGGTTCACAATAATCTGGTCAAAGAGGCGTTGTTTTTGTACGCCGCCATAGTCGCTGCCAATCATCGCCTTCAACATATTGCCTTCACGGACGACGTCTTCCAACCGGTAGGTCACGGTGAAGGTGACATCGTATTTTTGCAAGGAACGCATGTAGGGCACCAGATTCATTCCCATCACCTCTGGTGCGAAAGACCGGTCCGGAGTCATGATTTCAATTTTCGCACCCGAAGACGCCAATACTTCCGCCGCCATCAGAGCAGTGTGGTCTCCCGCATCGTCGTACAATAGCACATTGCTTCCCGGCTTCGCATCGCCCGACAAAATATCCCATGCGGACACCACCAGTTCATTTCCGGTTTTCAGAACCTCGGTGTGGGGCAATCCACCCGTGGCGATGACCACCACGCCCACTCCCTCACCCACCGCATCCATGATGTCGTGCGTGCCAGCAATGGTATTAAAATGAAACGTAACGCCTTTTGCGCCGCATTGGGCCATGCGCCAGTCGATGATACCGATCATTTCAGCCCGCCGCTTCGACAGCGCGGTCAATCGCACTTGCCCGCCCGGCTTGTCGGCGGCTTCAAACACAGTCACGTCGTGGCCGCGCTCTGCTGCAACGCGGGCCGCTTCCAAACCGGCGGGACCAGCACCGACCACAACAACCTTTCGCCTTTCATCACTTCCGGTAATCACATGCGGCATCTTCAGTTCCCGGCCTGTGGCGGGGTTATGAATGCAATAGGCGTCGCCACCTTGATATATGCGGTCGAGGCAATAGGTGGCACCCACGCAAGGGCGAATGTCGTGTTCCCGCTTTTCAATTATCTTGCGCACGATGTGCGGGTCAGCGATGTGGGCTCGGGTCATGCCGATCATATCGACTTTGCCGGTGGCAATGGCATGGCGTGCCGTTGCCACGTCAGCAATGCGGGCCGCATGAAAGGTTGGAAAGTCTGTCATTGCACGAATTTCTCCGGCAAAATCCAGATGCGGTGATGATTTCATGCCTTGAATGGGGATGAGGTCGGTCATTGCGGGGTCAGTATCGATGTGGCCGCGCACAACATTCAGAAAATCCACCAGCCCGGAATTTTTCAAGGCAAGCGACGTCATCAAACCGTCGGCCTTGGTTGAGCCGCCGGGCATGGATTCATCACCGGTGAAGCGCACACCCACAATAAATTCTGCTCCTACCCGCGCGCGAATTTCTCGTAAAGTGTCAAACAGGAACCGCAACCGGTTTTCGTGCGATCCGCCATAGGGCGCTTCAAGATGGTTTGTAGCAGGTGACACAAATTGATCGAGCAAGTGACCATAACATTCAAGCTCTATGCCATCCATGCCAGCTGCCTTCATGCGTTCAGCAGCGTCGCCAAAATCCTTGATGATGCGCGTGATGTCCCAGTCTTCAATCAGCTTTGGAAAAGCCCTGTGAGCAGCCTCGCGTTCATGGGAAGGAGAAACGACAGGCAACCATTCGCCTTTATTCCACCCGGTGCGGCGACCCAGATGTGTAAGTTGGATCATCACGGCGCAATCATGGTCGTGCACTTCGTCGGTCAGCTTTTTCAGCCAACCCACAACTTCATCTTTGTAGGCCAGTACATTGTTGAAGACGGGTGGCGAATCCTTCGACACGGCGGCAGAGCCCGCTGTCATGGTCATGGCAATGCCGCCCTTGGCGCGCTCAACGTGATAGGCGCGGTACTTGTCTTTCGGCATGCCATCTTCGGGATAAGCCGGTTCGTGGCTCGTTATGAGAATACGGTTTTTGAGCCGCAAATGTTTGAGTTGATAAGGCTGAAGCAGTGGATCGGTCGCATGCATCTCTGCAAGATGTCGCAGGTGGTGCGCAAACTCAACCCCGTATGCGATCACCCGTCACACCGTCAAACAGATAGGCACGGGGTACATCAAAATTCAGCGCAATTGGTGTGTCTATGGCCTGCCGGAAATCGCGGTCGGCGCGGGCCACCAACAAGTGTTCCCCCAACCGCACGGTGACCAAAGTCTGGTCACCCGTTGGTTCCAACGAATAGAGCAAAGCATTGACGTGGCCTTTGCCTTTTTTGACCACTGAGACGTCTTCAGGGCGAATGCCAAAGGTGACTTTGCCGGACGCTTTGCCAGCTTTGGGCACAACGGTGTCCGGTCCCGTGAAAACGCCTTTTTCCATGGCGCCATTGATCAAATTCATCGGCGGCGAACCAATAAAACCCGCCACGAACACGTTTGAAGGATTGTTGTACACTTCATCCGGTGTGCCCAATTGTTGAATCTTGCCTTTGCTCATAATGGCGATTCGGTCGGCCAAGGTCATGGCTTCGATCTGGTCGTGGGTCACATAAACTGTTGTGGTCTGCAGTCTTTTCTGAATGTGCTTCAACTGTGCGCGCATGGCGAGGCGCAATTTCGCGTCGAGATTCGACAGCGGCTCGTCCATCAGGAAGACTTGGGGATGGCGCACAATCGCGCGGGCCAAAGCGGCACGTTGGCGCTGGCCACCGGAAAGGGCTTTGGGCTTCCGGTCCAACAAATCACCCAGTTCCACCATGCGAGCGGCTTCGCGCACCAATTCATCGTGCTTTTCTTGTGGAATATTGCGCATACGCAACGGAAAGCGGATGTTTTCGTAAATCGACATGTTGGGATAGAGCGCATAGGACTGGAACACCATTGCGACGTCGCGGTCGCGGGCGTCCACGTCATTCACAGTTTCGCCGTTGATCTTGATTTCGCCGGAGGTCAGGTCTTCAAGACCTGCTATCATCCGCATGGTGGTGGTTTTTCCGCAACCTGATGGACCAAGAAATACGATGAATTCCTTGTCCCTGATCTCAAGGTCAATGGCGTCCACACCAACAACATTGCCCCAGCCTTTGGTGACTTTGTTCAAAGAAATTGAAGCCATTGCTTAAAATCCCGCTCCCAATCCTGTTTCTTTTACATTGGACGACAGCTATGACCCTGTGCAACGCCAATCTTGTTTTCTGTCAGGACAATAATAGCACATATTGACTTAGTCAAAAACAAAAGTATCTTAAATGAAATTACCACAACAGGGAGCCAGCACACTCATGGCCACTTCAAAATTCTCCGGAAATCTGCCCGCTGACCTTTCCCGCCGCCAGTCTGAACTGGGCCGTCCTGTTCGTGTGGGACTCATTGGCTGTGGGGAAATGGGCACCGACATTGTCACCCAGTGCAATTTGATGCAGGGCATAACTGTGTCGGCCATCGCCGAAGTGCGCCACGGCAATGCCGTCAAAGCAATGAAGATTGCGGGTTACGGTGAAGACCATCACGCTATTGCCGACACCCAATCAAAACTGAATGCCACAATCGAAAGCGGCAAAGCTGCCGTGACTTTGGATGCCCAGTTGATCTGCAAGTCTGATCAGATCGACGTTGTGATTGATGCCACGGGTCGGCCTGGGGTTGGCGCTGAAATTGGTTTGACCGCCATGGAGCATGGCAAGCACCTTGTCATGATGAATGTAGAAGCCGACGTCACCATTGGCGCCTACCTCTCGCTGGAAGCAAAGCGCCTGGGTGTAACTTACACCTTGGGTGCAGGCGATGAGCCCTCTTCCTGCATCGAGCTTATTACCTTTGCAAAAGCCTTGGGCTATCCCATCGTTGCCGCAGGCAAGGGCAAAAACAACCCATTGAACATCGACGCAACGCCGGACGCCTATCTGGAAGAAGCCACCCGCCGCAATATGAACCCTCGAATGTTGGTGGAGTTTGTTGATGGCTCCAAAACCATGGTTGAGATGGCGGCAATTTCAAACGCCACCGGATTGATCCCCGACAGGCCCGGCATGCATGGACCTGCAGCGACGTTGGATCAACTGTGCGAAACCCTCATCCCGAAAGAAGATGGCGGTCTACTCTCACAATCCGGTGTGGTTGATTACTCGATTGGCAAAGGTGTAGCGCCCGGTGTTTTCTGTATCGTCAAAGCCCCCCATGCCCGCATTCACGAGCGCCTGACGGACTTGAAAATGGGGAAAGGCCCCTACTTCAAGTTCGTGCGCCCCTATCACCTGACGTCACTTGAAGTGCCAATGTCGTGTGCGCGTGCCGTCATGTATGGTGCCGCAGACATGGTGCCGCTGCCGGTGCCGGTTTCAGAAGTATGTGCTGTAGCCAAGAAAGACTTGAAGCCCGGAGACGCGCTTGATGCCATTGGCGAGTACACCTACCGCGCATGGATCATGACGGCAGGCGAAGCTGCAACGGCCAAAGCTGTGCCTTGTGGTTTGCTTGAAGGCGGCAAGGTGACACAGACCATCAGGAAAGGTGAATTGTTGACCACCACCAATGTTGCTGTTGACACTTCAGCCAAAATTTACGAATTGCGCCAACGGCAGGATGACATGTTGAGAGCAAAGGCCGCTTAGTCACAGGGGAGCCCAGCATGCCACGTTACGATTATACTTCGATGGGCTTTTACACCTATGATTGTCTGGGCTGGCCCTTCACAGAAGTGCCAGCAGGTGGTGGGACACTGTTCATTGATGAGCTGACACTTGCTGTATCCGGCGCTGCCGGCACGGCTGCGATTGCAGCCGCGAAAATGGGGCTGAAGACTTTGGCGGTGGGCGGTGTTGGCCAAGACATCATGGCCGATTGGGTTCTGGCCCGACTGCAACAGTTTGGAGTTGACACGTGGGGCATGCAGCAAAAGCCCGGATGGAAAACCTCATCATCCATCGTGACGACGCGAGCTGACGGTTCAAGACCCGCCCTTCACATGAAGGGGGCCACGAAAGACTTTGTTGTCACAGAAGACATGTATGACCGCGTTACAGACTGTACCGTATTCCATGCGGGTGGTGTTGGTTTGACGGAAGCCATGGACGCGGGCGGACACTCGGCGAAACTTTTGAAAGCCGCGAAAGCCGCAGGTTGCATTACCACGGTCGACATCTTTGCAGGGTCTCCCAAAGACCTGCCCGCGATCGCTGCCGTTCTGCCGTATACTGATTATTTCATGCCCTCAATTGAGGAAGCGCAAGCGTTGTGCGGACTTACCGACTATACTGATACCGCGAAGTTCTTTTTCGATATGGGCGTTGGGGCTTGTGTGCTGACGCTGGGCGGAGATGGCGCATATTACCACAGCAATGATGGTACCCAGTTCAAAGTTCCGGCGTTTGACATTCAAGTGAAATGCACCTGCGGCTGCGGTGATGCATTTAACGCAGGCATGGCCACGGCGTTGGTCAAAGGTTTCGACATGGAAACAGCTGTGAGGTTTGCGCAAGCCACATCAGCGCTCAATGCAACAGGGTTGGGGTCTCAGGCGGGTGTCGAAAGTTTTGCGCACACGTTGAATTTCATGAAGACGACGCAGACGAAGTGAATCAATATTTTAGAAGGTCAGTTGGCCTTCGGTTCTCTCTTCAAAAACCATTACCGATTGTGCAGGTCCATGCAAACCTGCACCTGTAAGGTTGTGCCATTTCCGGCCCGGCTGCGGTTGCAGGCCAAAGGCAACATCGACACTGTCTGCATTATACAGAACACAGATGCGGCGCTGAGACCCATTCAGCACCATGGCAATGCTGCGGATGTTTTCTTTCGACCAATCCAACGTTACTCCGGTCGCTGTTTGCCACTCCACATCAGAATTCTCGCCCGTTAGAAATTCGTCCTTAATCACATCCGACAACAGCGTTCGCAGTTTCAAAAGTTCTGAAAACTGCTTTTCAAGCTTGGTATCCCGGTTGATCCAATCCAACCATGTGGTTTCGTTGTCTTGGGCATAGGCGTTGTTGTTTCCACCTTGGGTACGGCCAAATTCGTCTCCTGCGGTCAGCATGGGGGTGCCGCGCGCCAGCATCAGTGAAGATAGAAGGGCTAAAGATTCCGAGCCTGGACAAGTGACCTCGTGATCCTTTCCGTCGCGATTTTTTTCACCGTTGGCCAAATTGTTTTTTTGCGTGAAGTGCAGCAGGTCATGCAAGGTGAACCCGTCATGGGCCGCAATGAAGTTGATGCTGCGTGAAGGCTTGCCTTTGTCCGCGAATACATCTGCAGAACCTGACATGCGTGTGGCAAAGGCGTTGGCAGACCACGGGTCGCCGCGCCAGAAGCGCCTGACGTCATCACGGAATTTATCGTTCCACTCAAACCAGTTCCGGGGGAAATTTCCGAGTTGATATCCACCGGGGCCAGTATCCCAAGGTTCGGCAATCAAGATCCGTGTCAATAAAACGGGGTCATTTTCGATGGCAGCCAGCAAGGGTGCTTCGCGGTTGAAGCCATTGTTTTCCTCACGCCCCATGATGGAGGCGAGGTCAAAGCGGAAACCATCGATACCGCAATTCAAGACCCAATGGCGCATGGCTTCAACAATCCAATGCACCGTATGCGGACGATCCAAAGCCAGTGTGTTGCCGGTTCCTGCGTCATTGATATTGGTGCCATGGAAGAGACGATAGTAACCCGTGCAGTCCAAGCCGCGCAGCGACAGCGTAGGCCCCAGCATATCGCTTTCGCCCGTGTGGTTGAACACGACGTCGAGCACCACGTTGATGCCGTTCTGGTGCATGACTGAAACCGTATCGCGCAATTCCTGCAAGCCGCCGGGGGCGAGGCGCGGATCGATTGCAAACATTGAGACCGGGTTATAGCCCCAGGCGTTGCGCAGACCCAAATTGACCAGGTGACGTTCGTCGATCCAGGCGGCAATCGGCATGAGTTCGATTGTATCTGCACCGATGGATTTGAAATGCTGGATGACGGCAGGTTCGGCCAAGGCTGAAATGGTGCCGCGTTTGTGTTCCGGCACATCAGGATGGCGCTTGGTGAAGCCGCGCACGTTGAGTTCATAAATCAGTTTGGGTGCGTGGGGACGTCTGAGTTCCAGTGGCGCAAAATCATGTGTGGCGATGGCTTTGGGAACAAGGTTGGCGGTTTCGGCACCATGGCGTGAAAGTTCGGCATGGTAATGAAATGGCCCGGTGATGGCCTTGGCGAACGGGTCCAGCAATAATTTGTGACTGTCAAAGTGTTGACCTGCCGCGGGGTCATAGGGTCCGAAAGCGCGCAGGCCGTAGTGTTGGCCCGCAGTGATGCCTTCCACAAAGGCGTAGTGAATGTGCCCGTCGCGAGCCGTCAATTTATGATGCCAAATTTGCTTGTTGCCGTCGAACAAGGCCACATCCACATGGGTGGCCGCAGCCGAATGCACGGCGATGTTGGCCCCGCCGTCTCTTAACGTCAGGCCAAGTGGAAATGGCTTGGCCTTGGCATTTCGAATATGGAACGTCAGGTGATCACCGTAGGTGCAGCGCGGCCCGTGTGCGCCTCAATGCCTGCGGCATTGCCAGCGAATGCGATCATGGATTTCAGCGCATGCTGCGGATCGGCGTGGTTCTTTGCTGAATCTGATTCATACTTTTCGATATAGACGCGAAGTGTGGCACCTGCTGTGCCTGTGCCGGAGAGGCGATAGATAATGCGACTGCCATTATCAAAGATCAATCGTATCCCTTGCGAAGACGAGGTGGAATTATCAACGGGATCCAAATAGGAAAAATCATCGGCCGTCACAATCGAATCCTTGCCAACGCGTTGGGGCAAGCTGTCGCGCAGTGCCTTGAACATCTTTGCAGCAGCGTCAGAATCCACTTCTTCATAGTCATGGCGGGTGTAGAAGTTGCGACCATACTCAGCCCAATGGGCTTCGACAATCTGCTTCACCGATTGTTTGCGCTTGGCTAATATATTAAGCCACATCAGCACAGCCCAGAGCCCGTCCTTTTCACGCACGTGGTTGGAGCCAGTGCCGAAACTCTCTTCGCCGCATACGGTGGCCAATCCGGCATCCAACAAATTGCCAAAAAATTTCCAGCCTGTGGGCGTTTCGTAACTCTTGACACCCAATTTCTTAGCAACCAAATCCGCAGCACAGCTTGAAGGCATGGAACGGGCAACACCAGCGATACCAGTCGCATAACCCGGCGCGAGTGTGGCGTTGGCGGCGATGATGGCGAGGGAGTCAGACGGAGTCACATACATGCCGCGCCCGATGATCAGGTTACGGTCGCCATCACCA
>JANOPL010000094.1:0-45778 GCA_031421835.1 Hyphomicrobiales bacterium
GCACTTGTTGCGGCAATCCATGGCAACTCGAGTGAAAGCGTATAAGACCTGCGCGCAGCGCAGGTAAGAGAGCTCCACTCCTGCCGCACAATGGATCACCGCAACAAGTGCGGTGATGACGATAACTCATAATGCATTGTGATTCTCAAACCAAATCCCCATCCGCCCGTGCCGCCAATTGGTGCGCCGTCTCCCGCATGATCCGCAGATGCGGTGGTGTCGACAAGCGGTGGTCACCTCCCTTGATCAGGGTCAAAGTGACATCTCCACCCAAAGCATCCATCGTTTTTACCGCATGGGCAGGGGGAACATCGGTGTCCCGGTCGCCTTGCAAAATCCGAATGGGAAACGGAAAGCTCAAGCCTTCAGCCAACACACCATGCCGTTCCCCATCTTCAATCAATCCAAGCGTGATCGGATAGGGCGCACCATAATCCGAGGGCTGATACCAAACACCATCCCGCACCAAACTCTCCTGGTCGCCTTCATCCATCTTCGCCCACATCAAATCTTTTGTCATGTCGCTGGCAGGCGCAATCAGCACCATGCCGCCAATACGCCGGAACACCTGGGGGTCTTCCCGTTGCAGGCGTTTCGCCAAAAGCAGCGCCAACCAGCCCCCCATTGATGAGCCCACGATGATGCGCTTGTTGCGCGTGTGCTTCAAAAACATGTGCGTGGCCTGTTCCAGCCACAGAGATATGGTGCCGTCGGTAAACAGCCCCGAAGATTGGCCATGGCCAGAATAATCAAAGCGCAGGCAATTGCGTCGCTGGGCGCTTGCCAAGCCCGCCAGGCTTTCGCCTTTGCTGCCCGTCATGTCTGACATAAAGCCGCCGAGCCAGAAAAACCCGCACGGGCCCAGATCGTCATTGGGGCCATCTTTCAAGTAAGCCAACTGAAAATCCATCAAAGTGTCGTCAAACCTGGCAGAACTCATTTTGATTTGGCCCTTCAATTGCGCGTTGTTTCTTGCTAACGACTGTGGGCCGGATTCGCAATTCATGCCTTGCGGCGACCCATAATTGGAGAGATTTGACGCTTGAGCCTACCCCCACGCCGCCCTTCGACCAACCGCAACGCCCCCCCTCCACAACGTGAGGATGAGCATAAGATCAACAACCGCATTGAAGCCCGCGAAGTGCGCCTGATTGGCGCTGACGGTGCCAATGTCGGCGTGGTGCCAACAAGGCAAGCCATGATCATGGCGGATGAGGCGGGACTCGACCTCGTGGAAATTTCTCCAGACGCCAATCCTCCTGTCGCCAAGATTCTCGACTACGGCAAGTTCCGCTTCCAGGAACAGAAGAAAGCCGCCGAAGCCCGCAAGAAACAAAAAATCGTCGAGTTGAAGGAAATCAAACTCCGCCCGATGATCGATGATCATGACTTCGACACCAAGATGAAAGCCTCGCGCCGCTTCTTTGATGAAGGTGACAAGGTCAAGTTCACACTGCGCTTCCGTGGTCGCGAAATGGACCACCAGGATTTGGGTTACAAACTCTTGCTGCGCGTCAAAGCCGACATGGCTGACATTGCGAAAGTCGAGCTGGAACCGAAACCTGAGGGACGCCAAATCATCATGATCCTGGCCGCCAAGCCCAAGAGTTAAAGCGACGTGCGGGAGGATACCACCACCCCGCTCGACCCCGGCATGGCGCAGTTTTGCAAAGTGTTGGGCGATGCCACACCTCCCGGGGCCGAACTTTGGCCGCTGCAGCAACAACGCGATGCCTGGAATGCGTTGTGTCATTCGTTCCGCGCGCCGCGCCCTGCCAACATTACGGTAGAAGACATTGTCGCCAACGGGGTGCCGTCGCGCCTTTTCACACCTGTAACCCCCGGACCCCATGCCGGCGTTCTTTATGGCCATGGTGGTGGGTTTGTTCTCGGCGGGCCGGATACCCATGATGACATGTGCGCTGAGATGGCTGCTGGTGCGAATTGCGTCGTGGTGCTGACAGATTATCGCTTGGCACCCGAGCACCCGCATCCGGCGCAACTGGAAGACAGTCTCAAAGTCTGGCGCTGGATGCGCGAGCAAAAATCCATCGACCCTCAACGGATCATTGCAGCAGGCGACAGTGCAGGCGGGCAGATGTCTGCATCACTGGCCTTGACGTTGCGCGACTTGGGGTTGCCGCAAGTCAAGGCCATGCTGCTGATTTATCCTTGCCTTGGTGCCAATTTCCAAACACCGTCCTACATCCGCAATGCCGATGCGGCAGGCTTGTCGCGCGCGGAAATGAAGTTTTATTTTGAAGCATTTCTAGGCCCTGAAGGTTCCCCCGCATGGTCAGATGAAAAAGCACTGCCGCTTCTCGCGCAAACTGTCGAAGGTCTGCCACCCGCCTTTATCACCGTGGCAGGCCATGATCCCTTGCACGATGATGGCGTGATGTTTCATGAGCGCTTGTTGCGGGCAGGCATTCCCAGCCAATTGCGCACAGAACCAGCCCTCGCCCATTCCTACATGCGGGCCAGACACCACAGCCCGGTCGCGATGAAAGCCTTTGAAGCGATTGTGACAGCGCTGAAAGAGTTCGCAGCCTAAATCCCGTGGTGCAATTCATGTCCGCGCGTCTTCAGCCACTGTTTGGCTTCCCGCGTTCTTGTACACTGCGTCAACACCAGACGCCAAAAGCGCGGACCGTGGTTCATCTCCCTGAGATGCGCCACCTCATGGGCCGCCACATAATCCAGCACAAAGGTTGGCGCTAAAATCAAGCGCCAGGAATAAGACAAGGCTCCATCAGAAGTGCATGAACCCCAGCGGCTCTTTTGGTCGCGCACTGTCAGCTTTGTAAATTGAGTTTGCATCTTGGCTGCATAAAGTTGCGAGGCCACACGCAGGTCTTTTTCCGCTTCCTGTTTCAGCCAATCGGTCAAACGGCGTTTCCAGTGCGCTTCTCCACCCGGCACATGCAAAGTCTTGGACTCAACATCATAACGCACAAGGCCACGCAGTTTTTCTGTTTTCACAATCTGAACAGTCACGCCGCGCAACACGAGACGGGCATCAGAACTGTCAGGCGATGTGAACCCTCGATGCGCAAGTGTATTCTGCATCCACAGTTTCGACGTCTCAACAAACACCTTTGCTGATGCCAGGCTCTGCCGTTTCGGCATGGTCAACGTGAAATTCACGCCGTCACGATCCAATCGCAACACCATGCGCCGCGCCGAAGCGTGGCGTTTCGGCTTCACCTCGACGGCACGACCATCAACATCAACAACGAGCTTCGGCAGTGGCGCAAGAGGAGCAGGGCTCTTCTTGCCAAAAAACATTTGCCGGAGCGGCAGCAGTGTCATGCCTGATGATGGGCAGCAATGAACGAAGTGATCACAGGAACCACATCTGAACGGAAGCGCTTGCCGGCAAACACGCCGTAGTGGCCGACGCCTTTTTGCACATGGTCAGCCTTCATGGTCTCAGGCAGACCACTGCACAACGCATGGGCAGCCTGGGTTTGACCAGGGCCAGTGATATCATCGCGTTCGCCTTCAATGGTCAGCAAAGCTGTTTGTGTAATGGCGGCAGGGTCAATCAGTTCTCCACGATAACGATAAGTCCCAAGGGCCAAGTCCTGCTTGATGAACACGCGGTCAACCGTTTGCAGATAGAATTCTGCGCTCAAATCCATCACGGAGAGATACTCGTCATAAAAATCTTGCAACTTCTCAACAGACTGATGCTGCCCCTCAACCACATGCCAGAACATGTCACGGTGCGCCGTTACATGGCGGTTGGCATTCATCGACATGAAGCCCGCGAGTTGCAGGAAGCCCGGGTAGACTTTGCGGCCATGCCCTGCATGGGGAGCCGGCACAATGCTGAGCAGATTGTTCTCAAACCAACCCAAGCCCTTTTCCTGCGCAAGTGTATTCACAGCGGTAGGGTTAAAACGCGTATCAACCGGACCCCCGATCAAGATCATGCTGAGGGGTGCCAAAGGGTCTTGCTTGGCGTTCATGGCAGTCACCGCCACGAGCACGGGAACCGAAGGCTGGCACACGGCCATCACGGCAGCACGCTCGCCGAGATGATGCAACATCTCGATGACATAATCGGTGTAGTCATCAAGATCAAAGCGCCCCGCACTTGGCGGCACATGGCGGGCGTCCACCCAATCGGTCACATAAACATCGTGTTCGGGCAACATGCCCTCAACCGTGCTGCGCAACAATGTTGCAAAGTGGCCGGACATGGGGGCAACCAGCAGAACTTTCTTTTGCGGCGTCGCAAAACCAATTTTGCGGAAATGCAGCATGCGACAAAACGGCTTCTGCCACACCACATGTTCTTCCACATCAACCAAACCATCGGTGGTGAGTGTGTGATCGATGTCAAATGACTGCTTGTGATACCGGCGAGTCAGGCGTTCGAACATGTGCAGTGAGGCCTTGGCTTGGCGGCCAAGTGCGGTTTCACTCAGCGGGTTGGCACTGTTGAGCCAGAATTCAGCGCCAACCTTCGCCACCTGGCGAAAGGGAGCCATGGCATTGTGTTGCATTTCAAATAACTGGTAAAGCATTGGCCGTCTGGCCCCCATGTTCAATACGTGTTGCAGTGCAATGTAACCTCGACCCTAGAGGTTAACAAGGGATTACGAGCAAAGCACGGATGATTATCGCCCCAAAGCCTTTTTCAGCCCCGTTGCCAATGCTTTAGCGTCAGTCGTGTAAGAGAAGTGCTTGAGAAATGTTCCATTCGCACCCATCAAATAGATGATTGACGAGTGATCCATCAGATAGTTTGAGGGGTCCTTTGGGTTGTCCTGCTTTGAATAAAACACGCGGTACGCGCCAGCCATGGCCTCGACCTGCTTCTCAGACCCCGTCAAACCGACCACGTTGTCCCCAAAATTGGCAACATAAGCAGCCAAGACCTCCGGCGTGTCGCGGGCCGGGTCAATACTGACCAATATCGGCTGGATGTCTTTGCCCGCGTCCCCCAGTTCGGTGATGGCCGCCGTCATGACTTGCAACTCGGTCGGACAAATATCGGGGCAGAAGGTAAAGCCAAAAAACAGCAGCATTGGCCGCCCGCGAAAATCCTTGTCAGTCACGGTCTGGCCTTTGTGGTTCACCATCGTGAACGGCCCGCCGACCAAAGCAATGCCCGAACTTGTGGAATGCGGTCGCGCGGACCACAGCGCATAGCCGCCAAGCGCCGCTGCCATCAGCAAAACGCCGAGGCCAAATATGATTGAAGGTTTGAGTGTGTTTTGCATGGTGTCTCCACGTAGTCTATCGTAACCCCACTACGAAACCACTCCAACAAATTGTCACGGGTTTTTGACTGAAGAACGATGACTGACACATTGCGAAATTTTGCTCCCCGATTGCTAGGCATTGGCAAGAACCAAGCGCCCATCCGTTTGCGCACCTTGGTGCGCCTGCGCTGGCTGGCTGTGATCGGGCAGGCCATCACGGTGCTGATTGTATCGATCGTCCTCGGCTACGAACTGCCCTTCGCCGCTTGCCTTGCAGCGATTGCATTGTCAGCCTGGATCAATGTGTTTCTGACGTTGCGCTGGCGCTCCGGTCAAATTCTGTCGACACGCGCGGCAGGCCTGCTCTTGGCTTATGACGTCGTGCAGCTTGCCTTGTTGTTGTTTCTGACAGGCGGATTGCAGAACCCATTTGCGTTCCTGTTTCTGGTGCCGGTGACGGTATCAGCAACATCGCTTTCGCTGCGCTGGACGTTTGCACTCGGCGTCATGGCCTTCATGTTTTCTTCCCTGCTGTCGGTTTATTACATGCCCCTGCCATGGCTATCCGGGCAAAATATTGATCTGCCAAAAACCTATGTCGCCGGCATGTGGATTGCCATTGTCTGCGGCACTGGCTTTTCTGCAATCTATGCACGTCGCATGGCCGAAGAAGCGCAGATGATGTCTGCCGCATTGAATGCCACAGAAATGGTGTTGGCGCGCGAGCAACGTCTTTCAGCGCTTGATGGTTTGGCTGCCGCCGCCGCCCATGAATTGGGAACACCACTGGCCACCATTGCGCTGGTTGCCAAGGAACTGAAACGCGAATTCCCGAAAAGCTCTCCGCACACGGAAGATATCGATCTTCTGATCAGCCAGACCGCAAGGTGCCGCGTGATTCTAGCGAAACTTTCCAACCGTGAACAGGCCGAGGACACCATCTATGGTCAAGTCAAAATTTCGTCACTGCTGGAAGACCTCGTGGCCCCGCTCAGGGGTTCTGATGTGACAATTGACGTAACCTGCGTGTCTGAAGGTGCCGAAACACCAGAGCCCATTCTGCGCCGCAATCCTGGTCTCGCTTATGGACTGTCGAACATATTGGAAAACGCCATCGACTTTGCCGAATCCCGCGTGACAGTGACAGCAACCTGGACAGCTTCGAATTTTGTCTTGCGCGTTGTTGATGATGGCTCGGGCTTCAACGAATTCATTTTCGACCGCCTGGGCGACCCCTTCGTGACCACACGTCCGGGATATGACACCGTGACCGAGCCTGACGAAACCCGCAGCCATGAAGGCATGGGACTTGGCCTTTTTATTGCCAAAACCCTGTTGGAACGTTCCGGCGCTTCCGTGCTGTTGTCGAACCGCAAATCCCCTGACCATGGTGCGGATATTCGCCTGCAATGGCCCCGCAGCAGCATTGATGTCTCAGCGAAAACCAAAAGCGCTTGATTCTGAACCGTCCGCGCTCCATTGACGTACTACCATCAGGTACAAAACATGATCCAGCCCCAAGACAAAACATTGCTTCTCGTCGACGATGACAAACCCTTCCTCACGCGTTTGGCACGCGCCATGGAAACCCGCGGCTTTGCCGTGCGCATGGCCGACACGGTTGCCGAAGGCATTGCCGAAGTGAAATCCCAAGCCCCAGGTTATGCTGTGGTTGATTTGCGACTTGTTGATGGCAATGGCTTGGATGTGATCGAAGCCTTGCATGCGGCACGACCTGAAGCTCGCGTTGTGGTTCTTACAGGCTATGGCAACATCGCAACCGCAGTTACAGCCGTGAAGTTGGGTGCCATCGATTACCTCGCCAAGCCTGCCGACGCAGACGCAGTCTATGGCGCGCTGATGTCAGAAACCGCTGAAGCCCGAAATGCCCTGCCGGAAAATCCCATGTCGGCAGACCGTGTGCGCTGGGAACATATTCAACGGGTGTTTGAACTTTGCAATCGCAACGTTTCAGAAACTGCAAGGCGTCTCAACATGCACCGCCGCACCCTGCAGCGCATTTTGGCGAAGCGCGCTCCAAGGTAGTTAACAAGGGTCCCACAGCCCGTGCAAGCGTTGTGCGGCCACCCGCGCGAAGGACACCGTTACAGCCCTTCGTCGTGCAGACACCAGCGGGTGGGTTGGCGCATCCCTGAGAATATCCGCACCATAGGCATCAGCCACCAGCAATCCGGCGTCTTCCGGTAAAATGCGCACATCAAGTGTCGGGGGAACGGCGAAAAACAGCGCATCGCAATAGTCGCGATACTCCGGCCATTTGCTGTCGACATAAAAATCTTCCGGCGATGATTTGATTTCAACAATCCAGAACGTGCCATCATGTTTCAAGGCTGCAACATCAGCTCGCCGTCCGGTGGCCAACGTGAATTCCGTCAACACTGCAAAGCCATGATCTCTGAGCAGACGACAAACGCCGCGCTGCACTCCTGCCGCCGCGAGCGACTGACGTCGATCAGCAGGCGGCGGACTATAGCTGGGCGATGGGCCGTTTTCAGACATGGAATCAATTCACTGTTGCAGCTTTACACGATCTGTCTATTCTCTCTTGAGACGCAAGCGCCGGTCAACAGGAATGCGAGCCGTCGGGAGGACTAACGATTGAAGAGCTTGCTGGCGCTCAGCCAACACATTGATCGGGTCAGTCGTTGGTTTGGTCTGATTGCGAATTGGCTGGTGTTGTTGGCAGCGCTCGTCTGCGCGCTGGATGCCTTGATGCGTTATGGCATCAGCACCTTGCTGTGGCTTGCGGGCAATGATGATTCATCCAGTGCGGCTTTCACCTGGCTGTTTGACCTTTACAAGGCCAACTCCAATACACTGCGCGATCTTCAACTCGTCATGTTCGCCGGCATGGTTATGCTGGGTGCGGCCTGGACGCTGAAAGTCAACGAACATGTCCGCGTTGACCTGGCCTACACCGCCGTCAGCGACCGCGCCCGGATGTGGATTGATTTGTCGGGAACACTTCTCTTTCTGATGCCCTTTTGCCTGTTGATGATCTATTTCAGCTGGCCGTGGTTCATGCAATCCTGGACAGGTAATGAGCTGTCCCAAAATGCGGGGGGCATGCCGCGCTGGCCCCTCAAACTCTTTGTTCCTTTCGGCTTTGCGTTGATCTTGCTCCAAGGCCTGTCGGAGGCCATCAAATGCGTTGCCGCACTCACCACAGACTACAGACGTGAACACGCCTATGAAAAGCCTGTGCAATGATTGAATTCATCGCCCACAACATGGCCCCCCTGATGTTCATGGGGCTGATCCTGTTTATGCTCTACGGCTATCCCGCGGCCTTTTCGTTGGCAGCCGTGGGATTGTTCTTTGGTCTGATCGGCATCGAACTTGGGCTGATTTCACCGGACTTCATGGGAAACCTCACCTTTCAATTAGAGTCTGTTCTGCGCAATGACCTGCTGCTCGCTATTCCCTTCTTCACCTTGATGGGAGCTATCCTGGAGCGCTGCGGCCTGGCTGAGGATTTGCTGGAGGGCTTCGGCCAATTGTTTGGCGGCGCGCGCGGTGGTTTGTCCTATGCCGTGATTTTGGTGGGTGCGGTTCTCGGTGCCATCACCGGCACTGTGGCAGCCTCTGTCATCGCCATGGGGTTGATCTCACTTCCGATCATGATGCGCTATGGCTATAACGTGCGCCACGCTACAGGCGTCATTGCAGCGTCGGGCACCATCACACAGCTTATTCCGCCCTCTTTGGTATTGGTCATCTTGGCCGATCAATTGGGCCAGCCTGTGGGAGAAATGTATAAAGGGGCCATGGGGGCATCTGCCGTGCAGGTGTTGCTGTTCATGGCGTGGGTGTTCATCCTCTCCATCATCAAGCCCGACTACATGCCAGCCCTGCCGCCCGAAGCCCGCACACTGCGCGGTTGGGCCCTGGCCAAGCGGTGTATCCGTGGCATGGTACCATCACTCGCCTTGATCTTCATTGTGCTGGGCACAATTTTCATGGGCTTTGCCACGGCCACCGAAGCAGGCGCCATGGGCGTCCTTGGCGCGTTCCTCTTGGCCTGGATGAACGGCAAGCTCACATGGAACCTCACATGGCAGGGCATGGGCACCACCATGCGCATTACCGCCATGGTCGTTCTGATTTTAATTGGGGCACGTGTGTTCTCTTTGGTGTTCCAAGGTGTGGGCGGCAAGGAATGGATTGAAGGCTTTTTGGTTGATCTTCCAGGCGGTCAGGTCGGGTTTCTCATTGCAGTCAATCTTTTCGTTTTCATCATCGCCTTCTTCCTTGATTTTTTTGAGATCGCTTTCATCATCGTGCCCTTGCTGGCCCCTGCGGCAGAAGCCTTGGGCATCAACCTGATTTGGTTTGGCGTGTTGCTGGGTGCCAATATGCAAACCAGCTTCATGCATCCACCTTTCGGCTTCGCGCTGTTTTACTTGCGAAGTATCGCACCTCCCACCATCAAGTCATCTGACATCTATTGGGGTGCAATACCTTGGGTGGTTTTGCAATTGATCTTGGTAGCTCTGCTCATTGCCTTTCCCGAACTCGTCACCTTTTTTCTCGACAAGGAAATTGTTGTCGATCCCAACATGGAAATCATCGTGCCGGGCGGCGGTGGGGGTGGACTTGACCCATTGGGTGCGCCAGCGATTGATCTCGGGACGGCTCCAAAGATTGAGTAAAATAAAATGAACGCCACTGGGCTTTTAGCTTTTGCGTTGATGCATTTCATATTTGTGTTGTCGCCGGGCCCAGGGGTTGCCGCAACGGTTGCTCGGGGTTTGGGGTCAGGGATGAAAAAATCTCTCGGCTTTGCTTTAGGTTTCATGTTGGGCGATATGGTTTGGTTTACCGTTGCGGCAACAGGTCTCGCAACCATAGCCACTCATTTTGAACTTGCGTTCACCGTGTTCAAGTATCTTGGCTGTGCATACTTACTCTATATGGCTTTGAAAATTTGGACCGCACCCGTTGTCGCAACTGACGTTGCGGTTGCAGGTGGTCCTCCTGGTGAATGGGCTGGGTTTGTCGGCACTCTGACACTGACGCTCAGCAATCCAAAAGCGATCGTGTATTTTTTGTCGCTCATGCCGCTGGTCGTAGACCTGCAGAACCTCACAATGGCAGCTTATGTCGCAATGATGGCAGTATCGGCCTTTGTCGGCGGTGGCAGTGTACTGATGGTCTTATACTTGGCAACGCAGGCCCGCCGCGTTTTTAGCTCTACGAAAGCTTTACAACGCATAAACCGCACATCGGCTGCGATGATGGTGGGGGCAGTCCTTGCGATTGGCATGAGGAATTAAACGCTATCAAACAAAAAAACCCGGCGCGAGCCGGGCTTTAATTCATCAGGATCGTACGACGTTACAGGGCCTTTTTGCGCTGCTGGTTCATCATGAAAGTATCGAACTGATATTCCGAGAATTGCGCCCAGAGGTAAGCATCCGAGCGGAACGCCATCATGGCATCATGCACTTTTTTGAACGCCGCATTCGTGCCGGAGATTTCAGTGTAAGTTTCCTTCGCCGCATTGAAGCAGGCCTCCATCACGTCTTGAGGGTAAGGCTGGAACTTTGCACCTGCAGCGGCAAGCTTTTTCAAGGCACCGGGGTTGCGTGCATCATACTTCGCCTGCATGTCGGAGTTGGCCGCCGCACACGCCACCTTGACGATGGATTGATAAGCAGGTGGTAATTCCGCCCACTTGGCGGTGTTGATCATGGTGTGCAACAGCGCACCGCCTTCCCACCAACCGGGATAATAGTAATTTGGTGCCACTTTGTAGAAGCCGAGCTTTTCGTCGTCATAGGGGCCAACCCATTCAGCTGCATCAATGGTGCCTTTTTCCAAGGCCTGATAAATTTCACCACCGGCAATTTGCTGGGGCACCACGCCGACTTTCGAAATCACCTTGCCGCCAAAGCCGCCGATGCGCATTTTAACGCCCTGCAAGTCAGCGACGGTTTTGATTTCCTTGCGGAACCACCCGCCCATTTGCGCACCTGTGTTGCCGCATGGGAAGGCGATGAGGTTATGACCGGCATAAAACTCATTCATCAGGTCGAGGCCGCCGCCATGATACATCCAGGCATTCTGCTGGCGTGAATTCAAACCGAAGGGAACCGCCGTACCGAAAGCAAACGTTGGGTCTTTGCCCCAATAGTAATAGGATGCCGTGTGGCACATTTCGACGGTGCCAGCGCCAGTGGCGTTGGCAGCTTCAAGGCCCGGCACAATCTCATTGGCAGCGAAAACCTGAATCTGGAATTTGTTATCGGTGGCTTCAGCCACAAACTTTGAGAAGGTTTCAGCCGCTCCGTAGATCGTATCAAGTGCTTTCGGAAAACTTGAGGTCATCCGCCATTTGAGATCAGGCATGGATTGCGCAATGGCGGGTGATGCCACGGCGGCAACGGCACCAGCCGATGCAATACCCGCATTTTTGAAGAATTTACGACGATGCATTGAAGTCCTCCCTGTTTTTGCTTTCAGCTTATGAAGCTGAAGTTGCTCCGCACTATAGGCAGCTGGCAAGCACAGGCAATACGCCTTTTGGCAAAATTCAGTCTTCGTCGAATTTGCGGGTGACAAGGTCTTCCAAGGCCGTCATGGCAGCCTCAGCCTCCGGACCGGACGTGACGACGACAATCGATGTGCCGATGGACGCCGCCAACATCATCAACCCCATGATGGAGGTGCCGGGCACACTCTGCCCGTCTTTGCTCACAATCACATCGGCATTGAAGCCTTCTGCACATTTGACAAATTTTGCTGAAGCGCGGGCATGCAGCCCCCGTTGATTGGTAATGTTGATTTCACGAGAGAGCGCCGTCAATCAATCCCCCAGAACCTGACTGGCGATATTGATGTATTTCCGCCCTGCATCCTGGGCCGCAGCTGTGGCCTTGTGCAAATTGCAGTCGATGCGAATGCGCGCCAGTTTCACCAGCATGGGCAGGTTAAGCCCCGCCACCACTTCAACCTTGCCCTCTTCCAGGAGTGAAATCGCAAGGTTTGAAGGTGTGCCCCCGAACATGTCGGTCAGAACGATAACCCCCTGGCCTTCTTCGACTTTCGTTACTGCCTTCGCAATGTCAGCGCGCCGCTGGTCCATGCGATCATCAGGCCCGATGCAGATGGCTTCTATTTGTTTCTGGGGTCCAACCACGTGTTCAAGCGCATGGATAAACTCTTCAGCCAATCGACCATGGGTCACAATCACCAATCCGATCATGCAACCCGAACTTTCACAACCATGCTACGCCCCATTCTGTGGAGCGGCTTTTTACGCCGGGATTGCCGGGCGGGCAAGCGTCTGTGCTCAAGCTTTTTCGGCCGCTGCCCATGCCACCCGCAGACGTGCCGCAGCTGAAGCATGCGTGGGGTCGATTGCAACATTGGCAACCTTCACACCCAGAATATCCGTCATCAACTCTGAAACCTCGGGCAGTCGTTCGATCCTGCTGGCGGATTTGAGATCAACCACCAGCACAACCGGAACGTCAATCAAGTGCGGCAGGCGCAAAATATCTTGTCCCCGCACTTCCAGCAAACCTGCAATGACATGGGGTGGCGACGCCAAGAGTCTGCTGTCGCGCACAAGCAATTCCGTTTGATCGTCAGACACGTGTTCAACTTTGATGACATCAGCGGTGAGACCGGTTCCCGCACTTTCCAAAAGCTGCAGCGCCAAGCTGGACTTGCCAGACCCACTGGGTCCGCGAATGAGCACAGCCGTGCCATTCAAACTCACGCAGGTGGCATGAATACAAAGTCTGTTCACGGCGCTTCCGTCGTTTCAAGCGCCGGCAACTGCACCAGAAAACGCGCCCCCAGAACTGCACGCTCGCCCTCGCCGTTGGGACGCCCGAGGCGGTTCTCTGCCCAGATGCGACCTTTATGCGCCTCAACAATCTGCCGAGAAATAGCCAGGCCCAACCCTGAATTATTGCCGAAGCTCTGTTCGGGCCTGTCGGTGTAAAACCGTTCAAACACCCGTTCCAGGTTTTCGGGCCGGATGCCGGGGCCGCTGTCTTCCACCCGCGCTTCAATGACATTTCCCGCACGGCGCAAACGCACATTCACTTTTGAGCTGGGCGCCGTGAACGAACGGGCATTGTCGATCAGATTGCGGAACACCTGCGACAAGCGCGATTCCTGCCCTGCAACCGCATAAGCGTCACCTTCGTTCAAACCTTTATGAGGCGGTTGAATGTTCAGCACCACGCCCGCCATATCTGCCTTGGACACTTCGTTGGACATGGTGGTAATGGCGCTCAGGAGCTGTGCCAAATCCGTTGGCGTGGCTTCCGTGCGGGCCAGTTCGGCATCCAGCCGTGAAGCGTCGGAAATATCTGTGATCAAACGGTCCATGCGTTTGACATCCTGTTTCACAATTTCAATCAAACGATTGCGCTGCTCATCCTTTTTGACGAGTTGCAAGGTTTCAACCGCGCTGCGCAACGATGTCAGCGGGTTTTTCAATTCGTGGGCCACATCGGCGGCGAAAGCTTCAATCGCATCAATCCGATTATAAAGCGCACCCGTCATGTCACGCAGGGAACTGGAAAGATTGCCGATTTCGTCTGTCCGGGTGGAGAAGTCTGGAATTTCCACACGCCTCGAAATTCCGCGTCTCACCTGTTGCGCCGCTTCGGAAAGCCTGCGGATGGGCCGTGCAATCGTTCCGGCCAAAACCGATGACAGCAAAAGTGTAATCAACGAAGCAAGTCCAAAGGTGTAAATCACAACCAGCCGCTCAGCCCGCAACACATCGTCAATTTCACCACCCTGATTGGTCAGCACCAATGCCCCCAAGACAGCCCGGTAGCGTTGCACCGGAACCGACACGGTCACGATGATTTCGCGGTTCTCATCGAGCTTCACCTGGCTCACGCTGGCACCATTCAAGGCCGCAGCGATCTCCGGAATGGTTTTGTTGTTGTCCAGTCCGTATTCGCGCCGCAACGGATAATCATATCCAAAAAAAGTCGTGAGAAAACTGTTCCAATAGCGTTCAAGCAGGGGCACATTTTCCACACGCGACGTGTTATCAACGGTTTCAATAATATCGCCGCCGTAAATGAAGCGACTGTCAACGACCAGGTTGCCGTCGGCGTCGATAATCTGCGCACGGTTACCTGTATTGGCCAACAACCGCCGCAACACGGGTCCCGCTGTTTCGGGGTTGATCGGGAAGTCCAGGCCGTCGGGCTGGTCAACATCCGGAGCTGCATCGGTTCCTTCATCGAGCGAATTTGGATCAATGGAAATCGCCCCGGTATCAGCCGTGGCAGAGCCTGCAATGGCGGCTGCGATGATTTGCGCCTGCGTGCGCAAAGACTGCGCCCTGGCGTTAATCAGACTGTCGCGGAACTGGTTGAAATACAAAATCCCCAATGCCAGAATGACAAGACCCAGAAGATTAATCAGAAAAATCCGGGCAATCAAACTGCCGGGCGCAAACCTTGTCCAAAAACCGCCTCTTGGTTTTGCGGTTCTTGCAAGACTGTCCTGCAACTCTCCTTCATCCGTGTCGGAGCGTTCGGGCAGGTCCAGGGGTTTGGCGGCGTCACTCATCAAGTGCCAAAGTGCCGCCTTCGCAGCGACACTGCAAGATTATTGTTCTTTGAAGCGGTAGCCAACGCCGTATAGTGTTTCGATCCCGTCAAAGGCCTCGTCCACCTGGTTGAACTTTTTACGCAGCCGCTTGATGTGGCTGTCGATGGTACGGTCATCCACATAGACCTGGTCATCATAGGCGGCATCCATCAGGGCATCGCGGCTTTTGACAATGCCGGGCCGCTGGGCGAGGGATTGCAAAATCAGGAACTCAGTCACTGTCAACACAACTGGCTTTCCATCCCAGGTGCAGGAATGGCGGTCGGTGTCCATCGACAGCTTGCCACGTTCAATCACCTTGGCGGCTTCAGTGGGTTGTGCACTTGAATCGCGCGCAGCCGCGCGGCGCAGAACAGCCTTCACACGCTCCACCAACAAGCGCTGGGAAAACGGCTTCTTGATAAAATCATCGGCACCCATCTTGAGGCCGAACAGCTCATCAATCTCATCGTCTTTGGACGTCAGGAAAATCACTGGAAGATCAGTCTTCTGGCGAATACGACGTAAGAGTTCCATACCGTCCATACGTGGCATCTTGATATCGAAGATGGCCATATCGGGCGGATTGTCCTGCAACCCCTGCAAAGCAGCAGCACCATCGTTGTATTTTTGAACGCTATAACCCTCAGCTTCCATGGCCATGCCAACGGAGGTGAGGATGTTACGGTCATCGTCTACGAGCGCAATCGTTGGCATCTTTTTGTTCATTCCCTTCGTATCTCCTGTCGCTTAGGTATGAAAGTGGAACAAATTGTGGCAGCGGTATATGACGTTTCACCTGATAATGCGAGGGTTTACAAATGGATGATATAAAACATGACTCTTTGATGGCCGCCAAAGCCATGCTGGCCGCCGCCAGAACAGCGACTCTCTCTGTTGTTGATCCGGAAACCCAAGCCCCTTTCGGGGCCCTTGTGAACGTCGCCGTTGACGCGGATTTGAATCCGATCATTCTCACATCCACGCTGTCGCGCCACACCCAAGGCCTGTTGAAAGACGCGCGCGGCAGTCTTGTCGTGCAAGGCGTTATCCCTCTGGATCGCGATCCACTGACGGAGATGCGCCTCACGGTAACCGGCACATTCAGGATGTCAGAAAGTGCGGATGTGCGCAGCTGCTATCTGCTACGCCATCCCTATGCTGAACTCTATGCGAACTTTGGCGATTTTAGTTTCTGGCACATGACCACGGAAAAACTTTACGTCGTCGCAGGCTTTGGTCGCGTGTATAATTTTGAAATGGGCGACGTCAGGGCTATCGGTTAAAACAAGAATACAAACACTGTCATCACCGCACTTGTTGCGGTGATCCATGGCGTAACAAGCTTGAAGCGTAAAACCCGCCCTCTGCGCGGGTCAAAAACATCGCCACTGCAACGACCATGGATTGCCGGAACAAGTCCGGCAATGACTTTGCAACGAATTGATGTCTTGTCCGTCGTCAGAACGATAGCGTGATATCCGCCGCTGCACTGTTGCCGATCACCTCATCGGCATTCAACATGTCGTTCGAAGCAATCCAGTTCTTTGCATAATCAGCATCAAATCCATGATGCAGAATGCGCTGTGTCAAACGTCGTTCAAGTTCAACTCTCGGCACATCGAGAAAAACGGAAACGTCAAACAGAGACTTCAACGCTGACCAGGGTTGGCGCTTCAACAGCAAATAAAGCCCTTCAACAATGATGAAGCGCGTTGTGCCGTCAATCACATCAGCAGCGGCCCGGGAGAGTTCAATCGTGCGGTCAAACACGGGGATCGCGATGTCGGGCTCGCCGGACTTGATGCGCGTGATCAAATGCACAAAGCCTGGCGCATCAAACGTGTAGTAAGCCCCTTTGCGTAAGCGATGATTGCGCTTGTTCAGCACGATGTCGTCGAAGTGAAAGCCGTCCATGGGCACCACAACAGCCGTTTCACCCTTGGCCAGCAAGGATTTGCAAAGCGCATCGGCAAGGGTTGTCTTGCCGGAGCCGGGTGGTCCCGCAACACCGACAATGAAGCGCTGGGCCGCACCTGCCTTTTTGATCAGATCATCAGCAAGGTCTGCCGTGTTCACGTCAGCCCACCAACTCCGGTGGCGGCGCTTTGGCACCAGTCATAAAGGCAACGGCGTCAGACATCGTAAAGTCCTTGGGATTGATGGTGCAGAGTCGACGTCCCAAACGATGGATGTGAATCCGGTCCGCCACTTCAAACACGTGGGGCATGTTGTGGGAGATCAGCACAATGGGAAGTCCACGTTTTTTCACGTCCAGGATCAATTCCAAAACACGGCGCGATTCTTTGACGCCAAGCGCTGCTGTGGGTTCATCCAGAATAACAATCTTCGACCCAAAAGCCGCAGCACGCGCCACCGCAACACCTTGGCGCTGACCGCCTGAAAGCGTTTCGACAGGTTGCGAAATATTCTGAATGGTCATCAAACCCAATTCAGATAATTTATCGCGCGCGAATTTTTCCATGGCTTTGCGGTCCAATAATTTGAACCACTGCCCCATAAAACCAGCGTCACGGATTTCGCGACCCATGAACATGTTGTCAGAAATAGAGAGCGCAGGAGACAGCGCGAGGTTTTGATACACTGTTTCAATGCCAGCCTTGCGCGCATCAAGCGGTGATTTGAAGTGCAACACCTCACCGTTCATTCTAATCTCGCCTTCATCCGGCAAGACAGCACCGCAGATGGCTTTGATCATGGTGGATTTGCCAGCCCCATTATCGCCGATGACCGCCAGAATCTCATTGGGGTAAAGATCGAAGTTGGCATGGTCGAGTGCTGTCACCCGGCCATAACGCTTCACCAGATTGCGCGTGGTGAGCAATGGCTCAACTGTCACAATCTGATCAACCGATGCCTTAGCGACAACCATGGTGCTGCGGGCAGCGGATTTCTTCACAGCTTTTGCTGCAACTTTTTTCACAGCTTTTTTTGCGACTTTCTTTGCCATGATTATGCCGAAGCCTTTCTGATCCACTGGTCAATTGCAACCGCAGTGATGATGAGGATGCCCACCGTAAAATCCTGCCACAACACATCAACACCTGAGAGTGAGAGACCGTTTCGAAACACGCCCACGATGAGCGCACCCAGCACAGAGCCAACAATTGAGCCACGCCCGCCGAACAACGACGTCCCACCAATCACCACAGCGGTGATGGAGTCGAGGTTTGCGGTTTCACCCGCAAGCGGTGTTACCGTGCCACCCACGCGACCAATCAAGGTGAGCGCACCAAAGGCTGCGATGATGCCAGCCACTGTATAGACCGAGCGCAGCATCTTGTCGGTTTGAACACCAGCCAGCAAGGCTGATTCCGTATTGTCACCCACGGCATAAACGTGGCGACCCCAGGCCGTGCGGTTCAAAAAGTACCAGATCAAAGCCGCAAGCAGGATGAAGCAGACACCCCCCAGTTTCAGCGTGGCACCATTCCACATGCTTTCCTTGTCAATGACCTTGATCACATCCCAGCCCAATACAATCAAATTCGGAGCAATCTTTTCCGTGTCAACGGCACGAATGGATTCAGACTTTGAGTACCAGATCTTGAGGGCTGAAAAAATATAGAGCGTGCCAAGCGTGACGATGAACGGCGGCAATCGAAGCTTGGTCACAAATACACCGTTGAGATAGCCCATGGCTCCGCCTGCAAACAGACCGGCACCAACAGCAACAGGGACGGGAAGCCCCGTGTGAACCGCAAGCTTTCCCATCACAATCGATGACAGCACCATGATGGCGCCAATGGAAAGATCAATGCCCGCTGTGAGAATGACGATAGTTTGCGCAATCGCGATAATGCCAATCACAGTCACCTGCTGAAACACGATCGACAGATTGTTCGCGGTGAAAAAGCGGCCACCTGAAGTGAAACCGAATACGAATATCGAAAGCAGCAATACGAACACTGGAATGGCAGTATTATAAGCCTGCAGAAAACTCCGCACCTTATCCAGCAGAGTGTCTTGACGGGTTTCAAACTCCGCCACTTTCGTGTCGGCCTTGTTCAATGTGGCCTCGAAGTCTGAAATGACTTTGGTGGCTGCTGCTTGATCGCTCATGTCCCGTCCCTGCCCTGAGTGGCCTAAAAATCTTTGAGGCGATGACCTCGCCTTTCTCAAGATGAAGGGCGACCATAACAGCCGCCCTCCACTTTTCAATACTGAAAAATCAGTGGGATATCAGCCCCAGCAAATCTTTGCACCTTCAGCCGACGTGATCGAAGGAACGCCTTCAACGGGCTTGTCGGTGATCAACTGAACGCCTGTATTGAAGTAGTTCAAACCATCCGAGTTCGCTGGCTTGGTGCCATCTTTTGCGAAAGCAGCAACGGCTTCAACACCCTTGGATGCCATCAACAAGGGGAACTGCATGGAGGTTGCACCGATGATGCCATCGGTCACAGACTTCACACCTGGGCAGCCACCATCGACTGAAACGATGATCGCTTGCTTTTCCTTGCCCGCAGCTTTCATGCCTTGGAAGGCGCCTTCAGCAGCTGGTTCGTTGATCGTGTAGATCACGTTCATGTCTGGGTTCTTGGCCAGCAGGTTTTCAACTGACTTCAAGCCACCTTCGGGGTTTGCACCTGAAGATTCATGGCCGATCACGCGGGTATCGGTTTCTGAACCCATGACCTTGAGGTCAGGAACAGCGATGCCGAAGCCGGTGAGGAAGCCGGTGTCGCGGGCAACGTCAACCGAGATGTTGTCCTTGTTGATGTCGAGCATGCCGATCTTGGCATTCTTCACGCCGTCTGCACCCAAGGTGGCAGCAGCCCATTTGCCGATGAGAAGACCAGCTTCGAAGTTGTCGGTCGCGAAGGTTGTGTCAGCAGCTTCAGCATCGCCAATTGGCGTGTCGAGAGCGATCACGAGAAGACCAGCAGCACGGGCAGCTTTGAGGGCAGGAATAACCGAATCGTTCGACGCGGTGATCAAAATGCCCTTGTGGCCAGCGGCAACACAGTTTTCAATGGCTTCGATTTGTGGGCCGGCATCGCCGTCCACTTTGCCAGCCGATGCAGCAAACTCGATGCCGAGTTCTTTTGCCTTGGCTTCTGCACCTTCCTTCATCTTGACGAAGAAGGGGTTGGTGTTGTTCTTGGTGATCAAGCACGCGCCACCAGCAGCCTGCGCTGTTGAAGCCAGAGCGAACATGCCGACGCCAACGAGGGCAGTTTTCAAAAGAGCTTTCATAGTCGTTCCTCCCATGGATAAGCCCGGCAACGACCGGGCTCAAGAAAGCAGTTAAAGCACAACAATTTTCCGAACGAAATTTGAGTACTGGAAGGATGATGACTCGGAACGCGGCACTGAGTCAATAAGTAAATCGGCATGATTTATTAATTGACAGGGACGAAATGCCGTCGCAGCTTGAAGTTTGACCCGTTGGAAAATCTTGAGCGCCATGAATACGTCTGTTTCAGATGCCGATCCGCTGAACCGCCCCCAAAGCGGCATGCGGGGCTCATCGCAGACCGGGGTCAGGCTTTATAATGAGCGGTTGGTCCTGTCACTGGTCCGCACCCACGGTAACTTGCCAAAAGCTGAAATCGCAAGGCTGACGGGCCTGTCGCCGCAAACTGTTTCGGTGATCGTCCGGCAATTGGAAGCTGAAGGATTGTTACTGAAGGGCGTATCTTTAAGGGGAAAAGTGGGGCAGCCCTTGCAACCTTTTTCCTTGAACCCAACGGGCGCATACTCGATTGGCCTTAAAATTGGACGTCGCTCTTGCAACCTGATTTGCCTCGATTTTCTTGGCAACACTTGCGCCCGTTACGACGAAGTTTATGGCTATCCAACGCCGTCTGTTGTCATTCGTATTGCCCGCGAAGGTTTACGCCATATCGAAACCGAACTGGGACCTGAAAAAGCAGCGCGGATTTGTGGCATTGGCATCGCCTCACCTTTTGAATTGTGGAACTGGGCGCAAGAAACCGGAGCGCCACCACAGGCCATGGCCAGCTGGCATGGGATCAATATCGCCACAGAGGTCGCAGCCCTCACCACATGGCCGGTAGAATTTTGCAACGACGCAACGGCCGCTTGCGCGGCTGAACTGTTCATGGGTCGAGGCCGCAAACTGCGGGACTTCATCTGCTTTTATGTCGGCTTCTTTGTCGGGGGCGGTGTTGTGTTGAATGGCAACTTGTTTCCGGGGCGCTCAGGCTATGCCGGGGCGGTTGGTCCGATGCCAGTGCCGACAGTCAATGGGACGGAGCAGCTCATCCGCCATGCCTCACTTTATGTGCTGGAGAAGATGTTGGCAGCGGCGGGAAAGGACCCTTTGATTTTGACGCGCCAAACTGAAAACTGGGACAATATAGGCAGCATTCTCGATGTATGGATTGATCAGACCGCAAGCAGCTTGGCCCATGCGGCACTTTCAGCAGCTGCCATACTGGATTTTGAGGCCGTCATCATCGATGGTTCCATGCCATCTGATGTCCGCCGCAAGCTGGTCGACAAAACGGTTGAGCACTTCGCCAAACAGGATTCACGTGGTATAGCGCCCCTTGCAATTGTCGAGGGTGTTTTGGGCAGCGATGCAAGAGCCCTTGGTGCCGCGAGTCTCCCCATCATTGCAAATTTCATGATTAATCGCGAAGTGCTGTTTAAGGAGCCTCTATAATGTTGAAGGGCATCAACCCGATTTTGGGGCCGGAATTGTTGAAGGTCTTGCGCGCCATGGGCCATGGCGACACCCTTGCGATTGTTGACGGCAATTACCCCGCCGACACGGATGCAAAACGCCTGATCCGCATGGACGGTTTGGGCATCACCGAAATCATGGACGCCATTTTATCGGTGATGCCCCTCGACGAAATGGTCCCCGAAGCCTGCTGGCGCCCGGCAGCTTATCTCGACCCCAAACGCGTCGAGCCCATCTTCAAGGAATTCGATGCCATCATCGCCAAGCACGAACCGAAACAAAAAGTCCATGTGCTGGTGGGTGCGGATTTCTACGACAAAGTCAAAGGCGCCTATGCCCTGATCGCCACCACCGAACGCCGCCTCTACGGCAACATCGTAATGAAGAAGGGCGTCATACACCCCTAGCAATCGCTCGCGATTGCAGAGCCGTGCCAGGCAATCGTTGGCGATTGCCAAGTGCGGCGACCGGGCATAGAGGGAATGCGTTGATGCATTCCCGCCACAGTCATGTCTTGATCATCCCGCCCAAGCTTGCTTAAGCATCCGCCATGCTTCTTGTCATCGACACATGTTTCAATGCCTGCTCCGCCGCCCTCTATGATGAGGCGACACACAGTGTCATTGCCTCAGGTTACGAAGAAATGGAGCGCGGCCATGCCGAGGCCTTGGGACCGATGGTTGAGCGGCTGTTTGCGGAAGCGAGTACCAAGCCCGAACACCTCTCCCGCATCGCTGTCACCTATGGCCCCGGCACGTTCACAGGCCTGCGCATCGGGTTGAGTTTTGCCAAGGGCATGGCGCTGGCGCTGAACATTCCGCTTGTCGGGTTGAACAGCTTGAAGGCCACAGCGCAACACACGACCGAAAAAGTTTTGATCGCACACAAAGCAGGTGGCACCGGATTGTTTTATTGGACCAGCCCTGGAGGTCCTGCGCTCGGCAGTGCGGAAGACATCACGGCGACTGCGAAAGCCCAAAACCGCAACGTAATCGGATCAGGCTTTGAAGGTGCTCAAACACGCTGGCCAGACGCGAAGATATTCGCAGCCTTCGCCGCAACGCTCCCTGTCACAGGTGAAAGCGTGGAGCCGCTCTACTTGCGCCCGCCCGACGCCAAGCCAAGTGTATCAGCCTCAACCTCGTCAGCTCACTTGCGATTGGCAACTGAAAACGATTTTGCCGTCATGGCAGACATTCACACGAGCTGCTTTGCCAAGGGCTGGAGCATAGCCGACTTTGCCTCCGCCCTTTCTATTCCCGGCGCTGGCGCGTTGTTGGTTGAACTCGCAGGTAACGTCTACGGTTTCGTACAATTCCAATGGGTCGCAGGCGAGGCTGAGATCAATACCATTTGCGTCTCGCCAAACCATCGCCGCCAACACTTTGGCCGGGATTTATTGCAGGGACTTTTGGTTCATCTCGAAACCTTGAACACAACGAAAATATTTCTCGAAGTGTCAGCACATAACGTCGCCGCGATCGCACTTTATAAAAACCACGGCTTTGCCAACAGCGGTTTGCGCAAAGCCTACTACGCTGATGGCAGCGACGCCATCACCATGGTCAAGGCACGCGCACCTTGAACGGAAAATTTGTCGCCTCAACACGCATTCTGGGATTTGTCATCATCACCTTGCCGTTGATGCCGGTGCAATGGTTGTTGATCAGGCTGTGGCCAGCCATGGCAAAACGCTTGCCCCATCACTATCACAAAGCTCTGTGCCGTATTCTCGGTTTTCAAACCGTCGTTACAGGACAGTTTCCCGAGAACGGACAATGCCTGATCGTGTCCAACCACGTCTCCTGGATTGACATCGTTGTGTTGAGTGCAGTGTCACCGTTGTCGTTTGTGGCCAAACGCGAAGTGGCAACATGGCCCCTGTTCGGTTGGATGGCAAAACTGCAACGCACTGTGTTTGTCGACCGTGAACGCCGCCACTCCACCAGGCATTCCCGCTCCGAATTGGAAACACGACTGGCAGAAGGGGACCGCATGGTGCTGTTTCCCGAAGGCACATCCCACAATGGTGAAACCGTCCTCCCCTTCAAGTCGTCTTTCTTTGCGGCAGCAACAGCACCCGAGATTGCGATTGTGCCCGTCGCACTCGCTTACAAGAAAAATTACGGACTGCCCCTGACCCGTCGCAATCGCGGCATGTTTGCGTGGTACGCGGATATGGAGCTGTTGCCCCATCTCTGGGAGGCCTTATGTGCCGGGCCTTTGACGGTAGAGATCATCATCCACCCCGCACTCGATGTAGAAACCGGCTTGAACCGCAAGCTTGCCACCAAAACAGCCGAACGTACCATACGTCGCAGTCTGGCCGCCGCCCTTCACGGGCGCGTCAAATTGGAGTAGCAGGCGGAGCATGACCAAAACCGCCTTTGTCAAAAGCTACGGCTGCCAGATGAATGTCTATGACTCAACCCGCATGCAGGAGTTGTTGACGACCCAGGGCTATGCGCTGGCGGATGCGCCGGAACATGCCGATCTGGTGGTGCTCAACACCTGCCACATCCGTGAAAAAGCCGCCGATAAAGTGTATTCCGAACTTGGCCGCGTGAAAGAAATGAAACAGGCGAGGCAAGCCCAGGGCCATGACATGGTCGTTGCGGTTGCAGGCTGCGTGGCACAAGCTGAAGGTGCGGAGATCATCAAGCGCAATAAAATTGTTGACTTGGTCTTCGGCCCGCAAACCTATCACCGCCTTCCCACGATGTTGAAAGCCCGCGCCCTAACCGGACGCCCCGTTGTGGACACTGAATTCGGTTTCGATGACAAGTTCGAAGGCTTGGGTGGCGCTGCTTCCCGCAAAGCCCTGAAGCACGGCGTTTCAGCCTTTCTGACCGTGCAAGAGGGGTGCGATAAATTCTGCACCTTCTGTGTGGTGCCTTACACACGAGGTGCTGAAATTTCCCGCCCTGTCGCAGCGATCATCGAAGAAGCACAGGCCCTCGCCGAAACCGGTGTCAGGGAAATCACGCTACTGGGCCAGAACGTCAATGCCTATCGCGGCAAGTCTGCAGCAGGCGAGATCACAAGTCTTGCCAGTCTCGTCACAGCACTGTCATCCGTGAATGGCATTGCAAGGATCAGGTACACCACAAGCCACCCCCGCGATATGAGTGATGATTTGATTGCAGCCCACGCAGACAACCCAAAGCTCATGCCTTACCTGCATCTTCCTGTGCAGTCCGGCAGTGATAAAATCCTGAAAGCCATGAACCGGGGCCACACCGCCCAGAACTATGGTGATCTGATCACAAGAGTGAGAGCAGCCTGCCCTGATATCGCTCTTTCAGGCGATTTCATTGTCGGATTCCCCGGCGAGACAGAGACAGATTTTCAAGACACATTGGATCTCGCCACGGCAGTGGGTTATGCGGCCGCCTATTCCTTCAAATATTCCGAGCGCCCGGGAACCCCAGCAGCAGACCGCAAGGCCCAAGTGCCGGAGGATGAAAAATCAGCCCGTCTCGCCCGCTTGCAAGCAGTGCTCAGCGGTCAAATGACAGACTTCAATCGGAACTGTATTGGGCGCATTGTTCCTGTGCTGGTCGAAAAGCCAGGCCGCATGCCGGGTCAAATGATAGGCCGCTCTCCGTACTTGCAAGGCGTACATTTTGATGATCCACAGCAGCGTGTGGGCAGTATTATTCAATGTAAAATCGACGGCATCACCACCAATAGCCTTTCTGCAACAACTGTGGAGTGATTTTGCAGGGTGACTTGACCTTGCATAGAAGAGGTCCATATTAGTACGAGATCAGGAGAACGAGTCCACTTGAGCCCACCCACCAGCGCCATTGCGGCCCACCCCTTGCGCGGCACCGTTCCGCAGGATGACCAAACCCTCACTCTTGCTTTTGATGACAATCGTTTGCTGCCCCGCGTGTTTGGCGAGCATGACGAGCATCTGGCGTTGATTGAGAACCGCCTTAGCGTGGCAATCACACCCAAGGGCAACAAAGTCGCGATCCGCGGGGGCTCCACAGCGGCTGAGGATGCACGCTCTGTATTGCTGTCATTATATACCCGGGCCAGCCGTGGTGTGGACGTCACCAAGGGTGATGTGGATGGTGCCATTCGCATGATGCGCGCCAAGGACGAAGGGGCAAATGAAGCCGCTGTCAGAACGCGACGCAAATCTGTCAATGCGCGTACCCCCAATCAGAAAATCTACATCGACGCGATCCGCCGCCATGAACTGGTGTTTGGTATTGGTCCTGCGGGCACGGGCAAAACCTATCTTGCCGTGGCCTGTGCTGCTGAAGCCCTGATGAATGGTGAAGTCGACCGTATTGTGCTGTCGCGTCCTGCTGTGGAAGCAGGCGAACGCTTGGGCTTTTTGCCGGGCGACATGAAAGAGAAAATCGACCCTTACCTGCGCCCGCTTTATGACGCACTCTACGACATGATGCCCCAAAGCCTTGTGGCCAAAGGCCTGGCTGAAAACCAGATTGAAATTGCACCCCTGGCCTTCATGCGTGGCCGCACCTTGTCCAATGCCTTCGTGATTTTGGATGAAGCCCAAAACACCACACCGCAACAAATGAAAATGTTTCTGACCCGTTTGGGTGAAGGCAGCCGCATGGTGGTCACAGGTGACCCGACACAGGTGGACCTTCCCAATAACGTGACCTCGGGTTTGACCGATGCACTCGGCATTCTCAAAGGCGTCAAAGGCATTGAGCAGGTGCATTTCGTGGCTGACGACATTGTGCGCCACGCCCTCGTGGGTCGTATTGTGGGGGCTTATGAAAAACAGGCCGCACGTAAGCCCAAGCCCTTGAAATGAACATCACCACTGATGTGGAGGACCCCCGTTGGGCCACCCTCCGGGAAGTGGAAGCGCTGGTTGAAGATGTGATTGCGGCCGTGCTGCCCGATGACCCACGCAATCTGGATGTCTTGCTGACAGGTGACGCTGAAATGCGGGTGCTCAACATGCAATGGCGGAGGATCGACAAGGCCACTAATATTCTATCCTTCCCCAGCCCAGTCATGCCATTGCCAAGCGGTGAAGTGGCACATTTGGGAAACCTTGTTTTGGCGTGGGATACGATTGAACGCGAAGCGGAAGCGGCGCAGAAACCTTTGATTGAACATGTTGTCCATTTGTTGGTCCATGGTATGCTGCATCTTCTTGGTTACGACCATGAGGTTGACGCCGAAGGTGACAAAATGGAAGCAAAGGAAACAGAGATTCTGGTGAGACTCGGACTGCCAGACCCTTACGCCACATGAGCAACGACAAGATAACTGAAGTAAAAAAGGCCCCGAATTTCCTTAACCGGTTGCGCCACCGTTTGGCAGGCAGCAAGGATCTGCGGGAAAATCTGGAAAGCGTGATTGAGAATCATGCCGCAGTCTCGGGTGGTCCAAGCATGGCCGCTGATGCCCGCTCGATGCTGGGCAACCTCATCAACTTCCAGGATTTGCGCGTCAATGACCTGATGGTGCCCCGCGCGGATATTGTGGGCATCGAAGAAGGCGAAACCTTGCGCGCACTGCTCGATCGTTTCGTTGAAGCCAACCATTCCCGTCTGCCTGTTTACCGCGACACACTGGATGACGTGATGGGCATGATCCACGTCAAGGATTTTCTGCGTTGGATGAATGCGAAGGGCCGTACATCCAAGTCAAAATCTGTGGCAGGTATTTCGTTGTCTGCCTCTGAACTCTCAAGCACCATCAAAGGCCATCATAGCATCATCCGTGACGTGCTGTACGTGCCGCTGTCGATGCCTGCGTCTGATCTTTTATTCAAAATGAAAACCTCCCACGTGCATTTGGCTGTGGTGGTTGATGAGTATGGCGGCACCGATGGCTTGGTGTCGTTTGAGGATATCGTTGAAACCATCGTTGGTGAAATCTCGGATGAACATGACGATGATGAAGATGATTTTCTGATCAATAAGCAAAATGACACAACGTGGGCCGCCGACGCACGGGTGGCCATTGCGACCTTGGACGATATTTTCAAAGTCGACTTGCTTCCCGCCGATCAGGAAGACGAGGCAGACACGCTGGGCGGTCTGGTGTTTGAAATGTGCGGGCGGGTACCCGTGCGCGGCGAAGTGATTGTGCACGCTGCTGGTCTGGAATTTGAAATTGTCGAGTCAGATTTGCGTCGCGTCAAACGCGTCCGCATTCACGTGAAGACTGCAGGCGCATCAGTTGATGATGCAGCCACTCCCGATAGCGGCTAAACCGGGCGGACCTCAGTCACTTCCGGCACAAAGTGACGGAGCAGGTTTTCAACACCATGCTTCAGCGTGGCGGTTGACGAGGGGCAGCCTGCACATGAGCCCTTCATGTTCAAATAAACCACACCATCCTTGAAACCTTTGAACGTAATATCGCCGCCATCCTGCGCCACCGCAGGGCGTACGCGGGAATCAAGCAGGTCCTTGATTGTCTTGACCAAAGGAGCGAGGTCTTCATCAAAAAATTCGCCTTCATCCACTGCTTCATCAGGTGACGCAGAATCAGCAAGCACGGGAACGCCCGAAAGGTAGTGGTCCATGATGACGCCCAGAATTGCAGGCTTCAACTGTTGCCATTCCCCACCGGAACGGGTGACAGTGACGAAGTCATGCCCTAAAAAAACACCGGACACATTGGTGATGTCAAACAGACGTTGGGCCAATGGCGACTCCTTGGCTTCATCCGTGTTGCGAAAATCCCGCGTGGAACCCGGCAACACAGGTTTTCCCGGCAGGAACTTCAATGTCGCAGGATTGGGTGTGGCTTCTGTTTGGATAAACATGTGGGAACCTCTTTGGCCTTATATAGGGCAGTTTAGAATGGTTTTAAAGAGTAATGGTGCCCCATCAGGCTTGGATGAAACCGATCAGCTTCTTGACATCCCGCAAAATCGGGGCCGCAATCCCCCGCGCCCGCGCCGACCCATCGGCCAAGACGGCTTCAACGTGTCCAGGATCGGCCTGATAGCGCCGCATTTCGTTAGCAACGGGCGCAAGTTTCGCAACAGCCAAGTCCGCCAGAGCGTTCTTAAAGGTCGAGAACTGTCCGCCGCCGAACTGACGCAAGACTTCAACATCCGTGCAACCGGATAGTGCTGCATAAATCCCCACCAGGTTTTGCGCCTCGGGGCGTTCTTTGATGCCTTCGTTGTGTGACGGCAAACCATCCGCGTCCGTCTTTGCCTTGCGGATTTTTTTGGCGATGTCGTCAGCCGTATCGGTCAGGTTGATGCGAGACAAATCTGAAGGGTCAGACTTCGACATCTTCTTGGTGCCGTCGCGAAGGCTCATCACGCGGGTCGCCGGCCCTTGAATGACAGGTTCAGTCAACGGGAAAAATTGATCGCCAAAACCTGCAGCAGCGATGGCCTCGGCAAAATCCACGTTGAATTTCTGTGCAATATCCCGTGTCAATTCCAGATGCTGCTTCTGGTCTTCGCCCACCGGCACATGCGTGGCCTTGTAGGCCAGAATGTCAGCCGCCATCAGGTTCGGATAGATGTAGAGGCCAACCGATGCCTTTTCCTTGTCCTTGCCCGCCTTCTCCTTGAACTGGGTCATGCGGTTCAACCATCCCAAGCGCGCCACGCAACTGAACACCCAGGCAAGCTCCGCATGTTCAGCCACTTGTGACTGGTTGAAGATGATGGATTTCTGCGGGTCGAGACCGCAGGCGAGATAAGCCGATGTCACATCGCGGATGGCCGTGCGCAAAGCCTTGGGGTCCTGCCAGACGGTGATTGCATGCAAATCCACCACGCAATAAATCGCTTCGTGTGTGGCCTGCATTTTGATCCAGTTCAACATCGCTCCCAGATAATTGCCGAGGTGCAAATTGCCCGTGGGCTGCATGCCGGAAAAGACGCGTGGCGAAAACTGGCTCATGGTGTGGACCCTTGATAGATTAGGAAAGTGAAGAGTTTTGGACAACCCTTCGTGAAGGGCCGCCTTATGCCCGCCTTTGCCTCAAATGAAAAGGCTTAACGACGCATGGCGGATTTGAGGTCGCTGAGTTTGAAAGCGCCCGTCAATTGAGCTGCCAAAAAGTAGCTGATGGCTCCAACGGCCATCAAGGCAACGAGACCCCAAACAGCTTTGCCGAAGCCCGCAGTTTCAGCGTAGTTATCTTGCAGCAGATCATTCAATCCATACAGCGCTGCCGCCATGACGAGGAGTGCAACGACCATACGGGGCAAACGGGACCGGAAGCGCTTGTCCCATGCATAGTGTCCGCGACGAATCGCCGTCGTCATTAAAAGTATCGCGTTGAACCAGGCGGCAATGCTGGTGGCCATGGCAATACCGACGTAGTCAAAAGGACCCGATAGAATAAAGCTCGCTGCAATATTCACAACCACCGCAGCAATCGCAAAATACATCGGCGTCTTGGTGTCTTCCCGCGCAAAAAATCCGGGCTGGAAAATTTTGGTCAAGGTAAAGGCCGGAAGCCCGGTCGCGAATGCAGCCAGCACCGGTGCAACCGCGAAAGTATCAACGCGGGTAAAGGCGCCATGTTCAAACACAGTATGCAAAATCGGCTTTCCGATTAAAATCAATGCGGCAGCGGCAGGCAGCGTGAGGAAAAGTGAAAATTCAAGAGCGCGGTTCTGGCTGTCGAGCGCACCCTGCATGTCGCCCGCGCGAAGTTTGCGTGAAAGCGTCGGCAGCAGTACCACACCGATCGCGACCCCTATGAGACCCAAAGGCAACTGAAACAGGCGATCAGCATAATATAAAAATGCAACGCCACCTGAAAAGCCGGTTGCCAGCATGGTGGCGATCAGCAAGTTAATTTGGGTAATGCCGCCCGAAATCAATCCGGGTACGGAGAGTTTGAGCACGCGTTTGACATCTGCCGTCAAAACAGGTTTCCCGGGCATAACCGTGGCACCGGCACGCCGCGCCGCGGTCAACAGCAAGACCAATTGCACCACGCCAGAAATCGTCACCGCCCATGCGAGGAAACGACCTGTGTCAGCCGTATTGCCCAAACCCAACCACCATGCCGCAAGCGTAAAACAGATCACAACAATGTTGAGAAAAATCGGCGCTGCGGCGGGCGCCGAAAATCGATTGAGGCTGTTGAGAATGCCTCCAAACAATGCCGTTAACGACATCATGCCCAAATAAGGAAAGCAGATGCGTGTGAGCTCCGTGGCAAGATCAAGCTTCTCCTGTGAGCCTGTGAAGCCGGGGGCCAGAAGCGGCATCAACCACGGCATGAAAATCATCGCAGCAGCGCAAAACAGGATCATCCATGTAAACAGAACCGACAACATGTCGCGGCCAAAAGCAAAGGCCTGCACCGGCCCCTCACCCTCTGCTTTTTTTGCAAATTGCGGCACGAAAGCGTTGTTGAACGCCCCTTCTGCAAATAAAGCGCGGAAGAGATTGGGCAAACGTTGTGCGACAAAAAAAGCTTCCGCAACGAGACCCGTGCCCAGCGTGAAGGCGATTAACTGGTCGCGCAAAAATCCGAGCAAGCGGCTGACCAAAGTGAAACCACCCACTTTGGCAGCTGATTTGAGAAGTGACATGGCCCGCCCTTTACGCTGCTTCGGCCACGGGTGCCAAGACCTGCATCAACGCCAACGTAATCTTGGCATGGCGGGACTCATTTTCGATTTTTGCCCCTGTGAGATCTGTCACATAGAATACGTCGATAATTTTTTCACCGAATGTGGTGATGTGCGCTGAAGCAATATTAAGATTAAGTTGGAATAGCGCATCAGTGAGATGGTGCAAAAGCCCGACACGATCCAATCCATTGATCTCAATCACCGTGTGTTTGTTGGACGATGTGTTGTCGATGATCACACGCGGTTCAACACTGAATGCTTGCGCACGATATTCTGGTTTCTTCGCCTGCGCCATCGCATCCTTCAAGCGCAATTGGCCGCGCAAGGCTTTGGTAATGGTGTCAGCAACCCGCAGGGCGCGGCGCTTTTCATCTGTCTCTTCGACAAATTCCCGTTGCAGCAAGATGGTATCAAGCGCCATGCCGTCCGTTGTGGTAAAGATTTGCGCCCCGATGATGTTGGCACTGGCCGCTGCACAGGCGCCAGTGATGGTTGCCAACAGGCGGGGATGATCCGGCGCATAGATCGTGACTTCTGTTACGGCGGCGAAAGCATCAGATTTCACATCGGTTGTCACATCGCGTGGCGCTGCCCGGGCAATCAACGCTTCATGCCGCAACTGTTGATCCAGCGGAACGTTGAGCCAGTAGGCATCGTAATGACGTTGCAGAATTCTGGATTTCTCATCATCAGAGACAGCTTTGAATGATTGCAAGAAGCGCTCCTGTGCTGAGACAACACGTTCCTTACGCCCAACCGCCGTGTGACCACCCGTTAAAACAGGCTCCGCTTCAGCATAAAGCGTGCGCAACAATTGCCCCTTCCAACCATTCCATACGCCAGGGCCTACAGCTCGAATATCAGCCACGGTCAAAATCAACAGGAGTTTCAGGCGTTCCGGGCTTTGTACGACAGACGCAAAATCCAGAATCGTTTTGAAATCATTGAGATCACGCATCTGTGCCGTTTCACTCATCAACAGGTGATGGCGGACCAACCACGCCACGGTGTCAGTTTCTGCAGCGGTGAGGCCCAGACGCGGGCACATATCCCTGACAACACGTTCACCTGCTATCGAATGGTCTTCATCACGCCCCTTGGCGATGTCGTGAAACAATCCCGCCACAAACAAGGCCCTGCGTGAGGTGAGGGTGGGAAATAGTTTTGCCGATAATGGATGGTCGCCCGATAGTGTGCCTGCTTCGAGCGCCCGCAATACGCCAACCGTGCGCAGCAAGTGTTCATCGACAGTAAAGTGGTGATACATGTTGAACTGCATCATCGCCACGATTTTGCCGAACTCCGGCAAGAAGCGGCCAAGCACACCGGCTTCATTCATGGCGCGCAGCACTGTTTCAGGATCTCCGGACTCAAGCAAGCAATCGAGAAACAAGGTATTTGCGTCCGGCGATTTTCGCAAACGGTCATCAATCTTGCGTAAATGCAATCGCATATCCTGCAACGCATCAGGGTGAATTTCAGCCCCCGTGGCACCGGACTCTTTGAAAATGCGAATAAGGTTCACGGGATCACTGGCAAAGGCGTTCTCATTGGCTAAAGCGATGCGCCCTGCCTCCAAATGGAAATCCTTCGAAAGACCCGTTGCGCGTTTTCCCTTTGGCAGGAATTTCGCCATCATGCGCGACAGCGAGGGTGCGTCTTTCAAGTGTTTTGCTTCCAGACTGGCGCAAAAAATCCGTGTCAGATTACCAACATCTTTTGCCACTAAAAAATAGTGCCGCATGAAGCGCTCAACATGCTTGAGGCCACCGTGGGCTTTATAGCCAAGTCGCTCTGCAAGTTCGCTCTGGCGATCAAAACTCAGTTTGTCTTCGCCACGCTTTGAGAGAAAATGCAAATGACACCTGACAACCCAAAGAAAATCTTCGGCCTTATGGAAACGGCGCAGCTCTTCTTTGGTGAATACACCACGGTCTAAAAGCTCTTCAGTGGAATTTGCGTCGAACAAAAACTTCGCAATCCAGAACAGCGTGTTTAAATCCCGTAGCCCACCTTTGCCGTCTTTGATGTCAGGTTCAACCGAGTACCGACTTTCACCATAACGGGCGTGGCGTTGGTCGCGTTCGGCCAGTTTATCAGTGACAAACTGCTTGGCTGATTTTTGCACCACGCCCCGGCGATAGCGGTGGATCATGCTGGCGAACAATGCGCTGTTACCGCAAATGAACCGGGCCTCCAAAATCGACGTCATAATCGTGTTGTCAGTTTTGACCAGCGCGATACAATCTTCAATGGTGCGGGTGGCATGTCCAACTTTCTGCCGTGCATCCCAAAGGGCATAGAGTAAAAACTCGACAACTTTATCAACCGCCGGTGATTTTCCATCAGGCACCAGAAACAGCAGGTCAATGTCAGAGCCGGGCGCCAGTGTGGCGCGGCCGTAACCGCCGACCGCAATCACAGAAATCGCTTTTCCATGATCGCTCAGACCCACAGCCTTGCAGGCCAGAGCATAAAGTCCCTGAATGATTGCATCCTGAACCGTCGACAGATGCTCCGCACAACGGGTTCCCTTGCCGTCGATTTTCAATTGCTCTTCAGCAGCCGTTCGCGTGCTCTGCAAAATCTCGCGTACACGCGCCGATGCAGCATTGCGCAACGGGAGAAGGTCTTGCGCAGGTTGCAGCAAGTCGTCGAAGTCATAAGCGAGGGCGGCCATTACGGGGTCTCTCCCGCGGCCAGGCGTTTCAACTCATAAAGCATGTCGTGGGCCTCACGCGGCGATAGGTTGTCGGGATGAATGCCGGCCATGCGCAAGCGCAAGATATCGACTTTCGCGGCGGGCTTCGGCACTGCGTTGAACAACGGGAGATCTGCAAACAGATCAGGCGTGGTACCCTGATCCCGATGCTCTTCCAATTGAGCCAACACCTCCTGCGCTCTCGCAATGACAGCACTGGGAAGCCCAGCCAGTTTGGCGGCCTGAATGCCATAACTCCGATGTGCAGCACCCTCTTCCACATGGTGCATGAACTTGATCTCGCCCTGCCATTCCTTCACCGCCATGGTCATGCATTTCAATCGCGACAGAGTTTTTTGAAGCGATGTGAGTTCATGGTAGTGCGTGGCAAACAGCGCACGGGATTGATTGTGCTCGTGCAGATATTCCAGCGCCGCCCAGGCAATTGAAAGCCCGTCAAACGTGGCCGTGCCGCGCCCGATCTCGTCAAGAATCACAAGGGACTTCTGCGTGGCTTGATTGAGAATGGCAGCGGTCTCCACCATTTCCACCATGAACGTCGAACGACCCCGTGCTAGATCATCCGCAGCACCGACACGGCTGTAGAGCCTGTCAACAACACCGATGTGCGCAAAGCTTGCAGGCACGAAAGCCCCCATTTGCGCCATCACGACGATCAACGCATTCTGCCGGAGAAAGGTCGATTTACCCGCCATGTTCGGGCCCGTGAGCAGCCATAGCGCCGTTTCATCTTCGCCCAGATTGCAGTCATTCGAAATGAAGCGCGAAGCCCCATCTCTTGCAAGCGCCGCTTCAACCACGGGATGACGTCCATCCTTGATAATGAAGCCAATGCCGTCATCTATTGTGGGTTTGACATGGCTTTGGGTTCGCGCAAGGTGGGCCAGTGAAGACAGGCAATCCAAATCCGCAAGTGCGGCAGCACAGGATGAAATCTCGGCTCGCGCATCGATGACCTGCTGGCAAAAGCCGTTGAACAAATCCATTTCAATGGCCAGCGCGCGCTCTGCCGCGTGGGAAATTTTCTGCTCAAGGCTGGCAAGCTCAGCGGTCGAGAAGCGCATGGCACCCGCCATCGTTTGGCGGTGAAAAAACACAATCTGCCCCGATGCATCCTTCAGACTTTCGGCTTGCGCCTGTGGCACTTCGATGAAATAGCCGAGAATATTATTGTGTTTGATCTTGAGATTTTTAAGTCCTGTCACCTCAGCATACTGGGTCTGCAAGCCCGCAATCACACTGCGCGTATCGTCTCGCAGTTTTCTGGAATGATCGAGTTCCACGTCATATCCCGTTGCCACAAACCCGCCATCCCGCGCCAGCAATGGCAAGCTCTGCGCCAATGCTTGCTGCAACGTGTAAGCCAATTCCAAAGGCGCTTGCACCAACACCCCCACATTCGCACCCACAACTCCAGGTAATGTCATCCTCGCCAATTCAGAAGCAATGGCATGGGCGCGGACAACACCAATCGACAAGCCTGCCAGATCACGCGGTGACGCACGTTTGGCCGTAACGCGGGCAAGGGCGCGTTCGATGTCCGGGACTTGCGACAGATTTTCGCGAATGCCATCGGTTAATGATTCTTGCGTGTGAAAGAAACTGACCCCGTCGAGGCGCTCGTTGATGCTGTCTGCCCGTGCCATGGGCCGCGCCATCAGGGCGCCCAAACACCGCGCGCCCGCTGATGTCACAGTGCAATCCATCACATCCAGCAAACTGCCGCTGCGCGTGCCCTGCATCGACCGCACGAGTTCCAGGTTCACCCGTGTTGCCGCGTCAATCAACAGGCCTTCGCCTGCCGCTTCCCGCCGTGGCACACGCAGATGTGGCACCGAGCCGATTTGCGTGAGCATGATGTAATCGAGAAGACTTCCCAAAGCTGCAACTTCGGCCCGCGAGAATTCAGCAAAGCCAGCCGTCGTCGCCACACTGAAATGCTGCGTCAGCCGCAGTTCAGCCATCTGGCTGTCAAACCTGCTTTGCGGCAGGGGCGTTGGAGACGCACCCGTCATCGCCACGGCCTGCTTCACCACGTCCTCGTCCAGCAAATGATCAGCCAACACCACTTCCGAAGGCGCAATACGGGCCATGTCAGCTGCAAGTCGTGTGGCCGTTGTGGCCGTCACTGCAAAATCACCTGTCGAAATATCCGCATAGGCCAGCGCCATATCACCTGTGCTTTTTAACACAACCAATGCGCTCAAGTGATTGGTCGAACGCACATCCAGCAGACTGTCTTCGGTCAATGTACCCGGTGTGATCAGGCGGACGACGTCGCGCTTGACGACCGACTTGGACCCGCGCTTTTTGGCCTCCGCCGGGTCTTCCAACTGTTCACACACCGCAACCCGGTGGCCATGGCGGATTAGCTTTTGCAAGTAATGATCCATGGCATGCACGGGAACACCACACATGGGGATATCCTCGCCCAAATGCTTGCCGCGCTTGGTCAGTGCAATGCCAAGGGTGCGGGCTGCTTCCACCGCATCATCAAAAAACAGCTCGTAGAAATCACCCATCCGGTAAAACAGCAGCGATCCCGGATTGGCCCCCTTCACCTCAAAATACTGCGTCATCATCGGCGTCATGATGGCCGTCGCGCTGCGCTGCTCAGGATTTGAAGGGGTTGTGTCCATAGGTCAGTAATTTACTCATTTGATCCTGAAAGGGCCAGTCTAACTGTTGCAGAAAGCCGATTGCCTCTCTAGTTTGGTCGCTTCAGAATACAAAGCACAAATGCTGGTCAGGAAATACCCCACATGGCAACACCACCGCGCAAAGCCCCCCGTCGCCCCTCCGTGACGGATGAGGAAGCCCTGCAGTTTCACCAACGCGGCAAACCCGGCAAGCTTGAAATCACACCCACCAAGCCCATGGCCACCCAGCGGGATTTGTCGCTGGCCTATAGCCCCGGCGTGGCGGCCCCTGTGCGTCGCATCGCTGAAAACCCTGATACGGCCTACGACTATACGGCCAAAGGCAATCTGGTGGCGGTCATCTCCAACGGCACGGCCATCTTGGGATTGGGTGACCTCGGGGCCTTGGCCTCGAAGCCCGTGATGGAAGGCAAAGCTGTTTTGTTCAAACGCTTTGCAGATGTGGACTCGATTGATCTGGAAGTCGACACCAAAGACGTTGAAGAGTTTATCGGTGCCGTGCGTTATCTTGGGCCCACCTTCGGCGGCATCAACCTTGAGGATATCAAGGCTCCCGATTGCTTCATCATCGAGCAGCGCCTGCGCGAATTGATGGATATTCCCGTGTTTCATGATGACCAGCACGGCACCGCCATCATCGCGACAGCCGCCCTGATCAATGCCCTGCAAATCACCGGCCGTTCACTGAAGGACTTCAAACTGGTGTGCAATGGTGCAGGTGCTGCGGCCATTGCCTGCGTCGAACTGGTCAAATCTCTTGGTGTCCCAAATCAGAATGTCATTCTCTGTGACTCCAAGGGTGTGGTGTACAAAGGCCGCACCGATGGCATGAACCAGTGGAAATCCGCCCATGCCATTGATACTGAAAAGCGCACGCTGGAAGATGCGATGGCGGGAGCCGATGTGTTTTTCGGGCTTTCAGTTGCAGGCGCATTGACACCGGGCATGGTCAAAAGCATGGCCAAGAACCCCATTATTTTCGCCATGGCCAATCCCGACCCGGAAATCACGCCGGAAGATGCCCACAAGGTGCGCGACGACGCCATCATGGCCACGGGCCGTTCGGATTATCCAAACCAGGTCAATAACGTGTTGGGCTTTCCCTATATCTTCCGGGGCGCATTGGATGTGCGTGCCCGCACCATCAATGATGACATGAAAATTGCCGCAGCAAATGCGCTTGCTGAACTGGCGCGCGAAGATGTGCCGGATGAAGTGGCCGCGGCCTATCATGGTTCGCGCCTCGCTTTTGGCCGCGACTATTTGATACCCGCCCCGTTTGACCCGCGTTTGATTTCCCGCATTCCCGTCGCCGTTGCCAAAGCTGCCATGGAGTCAGGTGTGGCCCGCCACCACATTGCGGATTTGGAGGCCTATGCTGCGCAATTGTCAGCCCGTCTTGATCCGGTTTCTGGCACTTTACAAACCGTCTATGCGCAAGTGCGGGCCAATCCGCGCCGCGTGGTGTTTGCCGAAGGCGAAGAAGACCGCATGATTCGTGCCGCCAACAGCTTTGCTGCTTCAGGCTTGGGTACAGCCATTTTGATTGGTCGCGAAAGCGTCATTGAAGACACACTCAAAGTGTCTGGCATTGAACTCAACGAAAATGTTGAAATCACCAATGCCCGCATTTCTGAGCATAATGTTGAATATGCCAATCTGCTGTACAACAGGTTGCAACGTGAAGGTTTCCTGTTGCGTGATTGCCAACGCATGGCCAATCAGGACCGTAACGTCTTCGGCGCCTGCATGGTGGCCAACGGCGATGCAGATGCCATGGTGACGGGCCTCACACGAAACTTCTCGGTGGCCTTGGACAACGTGCGCCGGGCTGTTGACGAGTTGCCGGGCCGCACAGCCATTGGTGTGTCCATGGCGCTGGTGCGCGGGCGCACTGTGTTCATTGCCGACACATCGGTGCATGAATTGCCGAACTCTGAAGAGTTGGCGTCCATTGCGCAAGAAGCAGCAAGTGCAGCAAGGCGCTTCGGCTATGAGCCTCGCGTGGCGTTCTTGTCATACTCCACCTTCGGCTACCCCAAGGGAGACCGCGCTGAATATGTGCGCAATGCCGTAAAGGTTCTTGAAACGCGTCAAGTCGATTTCGAGTTTGATGGCGAGATGACTGCTGACGTGGCGCTGTCAAGAGAAGCCATGGCACTCTACCCCTTCTGCAGATTGACGGGTCCGGCCAACGTCTTGGTCATGCCCGCCGCCCACTCGGCTTCGATCTCGACGAAGATGCTGCAACAACTGGGCGGGGTCACCGTCATCGGACCATTGCTCACAGGACTTTCAAAACCTGTGCAGATCGCGTCTATGTCGGCAACCACAAATGACATTCTGAATCTGGCAGCCATTGCGGCTTATGATGTGGGCAAGTAACTGCGGCTAAAGTGGCGCACCATAGTGGTTGAAGTATCTTGGTTTGATAACGGCCACCGGTAACACGATCAATACATCAGTGGTGTTGAATTGATGGTCAATCACAGCACCTTCGCCGATGTAACAGCCCAACCGCAAATAGGCCTTGATCAGCGTCGGAAGATTTTTAAGGACGGCTTTCTGGTTGACGCCGCACATGTCCTTCAGCGCCATCTCTGTTTTCTTGTCGGGCAAAGCCGAAACCTGCCACTCTACGGGGGCTGGCGAAACATGCGCCAGGAAGCTGAGTTCATCTGATAACTGGCCAACATTTGTGCCCGGCAAACTGGCGCACCCCAGCATCACATCAAGCTTGTGGTAGCGAACATAATTCCAGATTCCCTGCCAAAGCAGTTCCGCAACAGGCTTGTCACGGAAACCTTCAGCCACACAGGAACGGCCAACCTCGAGAAACTTCAGGTGCCGGTGACGCTGCAACAATGGGCCGAGTTCAAATTCGCTCTCGGAGTAAAAGCCGCCATTCTTTGAAGCCACGTCCTGCCTCAATAACCTGTAAGTGCCAACCAGGTTTCCGCCCGTCACAGCCGTGCCTGCTCCGTCGTCAGACGTGTTGTCTTGAATAACAAGCAAGTGATCGCAAAAACTGTCAAAACGGTCTGCATCGAGACGTGTCAACTTCGCCTCAGAGCAGGGCATCGCAGACAATTCTTCATAGAAGACGCGATAGCGCAATCGTTGTGCCGCCCGTATATCCTCAGGCGTCAGTGCAAGCCGGACTGTCAAGCCATTGCGTTGGGCAAGGATCATGGTGCGGGTATCTAGCAACATGTAACTCATGTTGCACCATGAACATTTTGACGTGACGATGATGTGACGTTCTATGCGGCTTTGGGTATTGTGATAGAGACCAGGGCCTCCTCCAGATCAGCCCGTTCAAACGGCTTGGCCAGATGACCATCCATGCCGGACGACTCACAGGCCGCAATGACATCGCGCCCGGTGTTGGCCGTAAGAGCCAAAATGCGAAGAGCAGGCAGGTTCTTCACCGCCTCGTCGGCACGAATGACACGGGCAACCGTGTGACCATCCATATCCGGCAATTCCAGATCCATCAAAACGACATCAAACCTGCGATCAGCGCTAAGCAGATCAAGTGCGGCTTGGCCCGTCGTTGCAAGCTTCGACTCGTGCCCGGCCTTCGTCAGAATTGTTTTGACGAGAAGCGCGTTGACCGGCGAATCTTCAACCAACAACACCCGCAGCTTTTTGTTTCTTTTGGCCACATGGGACAACTGCCTCAGTTGCGCGGTTTGAAGCGCCATATGCGCCTCGTCACGCTCGGTGAGCTGACGCACCAGCGTTGACCGCCGTATCGGCTTCATCAGATAACCCGTGGCTGGCTTCGTGAGCAGGCTGCGCAGCGAGCGTCGCTCCTCCGGGTTCACCGTCAACCAGATCTGCGGCATGGATTTTTGTTTCTTGGCACGCGCACGCGCCAAACGGTGCAGCATAACAGCTGAGGCACCATCACATATCACGCCCGTCGAGGGCCCCGCCAGGACATCAGAACACACCTGTTCCGTGGCGACCAGGTCCAATGTTGTAGCGCCCTGTGATTCTAAACTTTTTTGCAGGTCGTATCGCATCATCGTGTCCTGCATCAGCAACACGTAATGACGTCCGCTCAAAGGCAAGTCCCACTCTGGCGTGACCTGCGCATGAAACGGCAAGGACACAACAAACGTGCTTCCTGTTCCAACGATGCTTTCAACCTGCAACGTGCCACCCATGGCCTCAACCAAGGTCTTTGAAATCGCCAGACCCAAACCGGTTCCGCCAAAGCGTTTTGACGTCTCATCACTGGCTTGGGCAAAGGCTTTGAATACCCGGTTCCGCTCGTCTTCCGAGATACCAATGCCGGTGTCGCGAACCGCAATCTGCAACACCTTGTCTTTGACAGTGGCGCGAATCGATATCCCGCCTTTGGCCGTGAACTTGATGGCGTTGCCGGCCAGATTGAACAGGATCTGCCGGATGTGCAAATCGCGGAACGGCAATTGGGTTGGCACATCGCCGGCAATGAAGGACGAAATCTCGATTGATTTGGCATGGGCACGGGGGGCCAGCAGTTCCGTCACATTTTCGATGACGGCCGCCAATTCAACTTTCGCATGCGCTGATGTGGGCTGCTCCTCGGATTTTGCCCGGTCCAGCATTTCATCAAGAATCGATAGCAGTGTGCGACCGGAGCCATGCGCAATCGCAGCATAGTTTTTTTGTTCGGGCGTCAGTTCTGTTTCCAACAGCAATCCCAACATGCCAATGACGCCATTCAGAGGTGTGCGGATTTCATGCCCCATATGGGCCATCATATGGCGGCTCTCGGCCACTGGCATGAGGTGGGTCGATGCCGGAACACCTTGCTTCAAGCGTTGGTTTTCAGCGCGTAACGTTGCATTCACATTCCACATCACGGCAATCGCTGTCACCAAAGTGCCCAACACCAGAATGGATGCGGCCCAGAACACCTGTTCTTCCGCCACCAGGCGGTGTGCCGTGTTGAAGACGCTGAACATCAGGGCCGCAGCGGCAAGCGCCAACAAGGGCCACGTGACCAAGCCATCATGCGCCGTCACCGATGCAGCGCGCTGATCGGTTTGCACAGTGGTGATTGTCTCAGGAGTATTCAACGCACGTGGGTCCTTTAACGTGATGCTTCAAACACCCATTAAACACCGTGCCGCTTTCAAAAGCCTTACAGGACTTGTTTTGCAGTTAAGATGAAGTTTAAATTTTATGCAGCCGCACGCAGCGACGCAGGCTTCTGTCGATAGCTCAGGGCTTCCGCCAAATGTAACCGGGAAATGTTTTCGCGATTGTCCAAGTCCGCAATGGTACGTGCCACCCGCAAAACCCGGTGAAACCCGCGTGCTGAAAGGTTCATCGCCTCAGCCGCATCACGGATCAAGGCTTGCCCCTTCTCATCAAGAGGCGCGATTTTGTCGAGCACATGACCGTCCGCCTGCGCATTCAAACGCAATGACGGTAGTTCCAAATCGAGGTAGCGCTGGCGTTGAAGTGCGCGGGCTTTGGCAACCCGCAAGGCCACATCGACGCTGCGTTCCTTGGGCGGTGGTAACGCCAGGTCAGACGCGCGCACGGAGGCAAGCTCCAGCTGAATATCCATACGGTCCAGTAAAGGCCCGGAAATACGCCCTTGATAGTCAGCGGCACAACGGGGCCCCTGCCTGCAAGTATGGCCGGGTTCACCCGTCATCCCGCATTTGCACGGGTTCATCGCCGCCACCAATTGGAAACGGGCAGGGAATGTCACGTGGTAATTGGCCCGCGCGATTTGGGTCTCCCCGGTCTCCATCGGTTGCCGCAATGCTTCCAATACGCGCGGCTGAAATTCCGGGAGTTCATCCAAAAACAATACCCCATGATGCGCCAATGCCATTTCACCCGGCTTGGCCTTGAGCCCACCACCTACGAGTGCGGGCATCGAGGCTGAATGATGCGGCGAGCGGAAGGGCCTGCGCCGCGACAACTGGCCGGACTTTAATTCACCACTGAGCGAGGCGATAATCGAAATATCCAACATCTCCTTGGCCTCCAGCGGCGGCAAGATGGAGGGCAGCCGTTGCGCCAACATGGATTTGCCAGCCCCCGGCGGTCCCACCATCAGGAAATGATGACCACCTGCCGCCGCCACTTCCAAGGCCCGCTTTGCCGCTTCCTGGCCTTTGATATCAGCCATATCGGGTAGGGCCAAATCATCGGCTTGCACCGTGGGCTTGGGCCGCGTCAGCACCTGCGTGCCTTTGACATGGTTGATCAATTGAATGAGAGATTGGGGTGCCAGAATATCGAGATCATCTCCGGCCCATGCGGCCTCCGCACCAGACGCTTTGGGGCAGATCAACCCCAAGTCATTGGCATGGGCCGCCATTGCCGCAGGCAACGCGCCAGAGATCGCGAGGATTGAACCATCCAACGCCAATTCACCCAGCACAGCATATCGCCCCAGAAAATCCGGTGGTATGACCCCCAACGACGACAGCACGGCAAGTGCTATGGGCAGATCATAATGGCTGCCTTCCTTCGGCAAGTCCGCTGGCGAGAGGTTGACCACCAGCCGCTTGCCGGGAAGCGCCAATCCCACCGAGTGAAGTGCGGCGCGCACCCGCTCGCGGCTTTCGCCAACGGCTTTGTCCGGCAAACCCACCACCGTAAAAGCAGGCTGCCCCGACACAAATTGCGCCTGACAATCCACCACCACACCCTCAACCCCTTGAAACGCAATCGTCGAACACCGTGATGTCATGTCAGTTTCTTCCCCAGCCTTTAAGCCTAAGACGTTAAACCAGAAGGTTTCCGTCGCGCAAGAACAAAAAAAGAACAATGCCTGTGATTTATTGCGTTTGCAGCGCTTGCGGCTTCAAGAACAATCGTTTATCCGCAGCCTACGTTTGCGGAAGGGTGGCCGAGTGGTTGAAGGCGCACGCCTGGAACGCGTGTTTACGTGAAAGCGTAACAAGGGTTCGAATCCCTTTCCTTCCGCCAGCGTGACCGCCGAAATTCAGATATGACTGCGGCTTTGCGGGGCTGGATCATTCAGCCTTGGTCTCAAGAATGCCGAGACAGGGGTAGACCCTTCCGCAATCGCACGCGATTGCTAGAGGGAGCGCGGGGAAACCCTTCGCGTAATGCGGCTTAGTGTAGAGCCGCTATGTATAGCGTCGGGTCTCCCCTGCGCTTGAAACGGATTATCTGGCTGAAACACATCCACGCACGTTTGACACCGGGCAAACCGAGAAGAACCGGTTTGCTGGGTATGACTGGATTTCCCATTTAAGGGAGCGCAGAACATGCTGGTTACCAGCCCCGTATTGCCCGCCCTAGCGGCCCGACCTTTTGAAGGGTCGAGGGTGATCAGTGACACTTGAACTTTCCAGCTACGTTAACTGGTCCCTTCAAGCCCGTTATCTCACTCCATCCAGGCTCACCGTCATGAGCAGGACCCCGTTGGAGGGAGGCGATCCTGATATAGGCTTAAGTTCCGTTCCTTGTCAAGGACTATTTTCAAAGTGCGTTTCGCAAGTGAAACGAAGACATCTGCATCAATCGGTACCTTCAACAAAATCAGCGGTATCGCGCCCGCGATAAACAACATTGGTGACTTGAATGTCCTGGTCCATCACGCGGTAAATTATGAGGGCTTTGCCTTCAAAGACCAAGTGCCGCAGTCCTTCACTAAGGTCAGGTCGCGCGACACCTATCAGTGAAAAATCCCCAAGATCATCGATGCGATTAAAAATTCGGTCAATGAATTTCTCGGCTAGCGACTTTGATCCGGACGCTTCAGCGATCCATTGATATATTTCTTTAATATCCTGAAGGGCGTCTTGCCGGATACGGATGGTCAATTCTGTCATGAAGTCTGTGGCGTAACGAAGTCTTTGAACGCGCGGCGCGCTTCATCAACAGTCAGTGCTGGGCGCGGATCATCGAGTGACATCTGCACCCGCGCTTTCAGCGCAGCCAGTTTCTGCTCGTGTTCATCTTCACGCCGCTGCCACACCCGCAAAGCCTCGCGGATTAATTCACTGGCTGACGCAAACTGTCCGGAAGCAACCCGTTCTTCCAAAGTTCGTTTCATGGCAGGGGTGACTGTAATGGAAATTTTTTCGGCGGCGTTTGACATGGTAAGATAGTATCATACTTGACGAAAACTTCAAGACGATTACAGAATCTTGTGTTTCGTTCAAGTTTGAACTCTACTGCTTGAATGAAGTTCACTGGTAGTTTGGCCAAACCAATCATTATCGAAACGCGCTCCCTCACGCTGCTCACTTCAACGCCCGAGAAGAAAGCGGAGGTAGATAAGCACAATCACGAAGAGTTCATGCGCGCGATAACGGAACAGCTGGGAAAAATTGATGAGCTCAGAAACTGGTTGGGGTTAAAAGAAAAATCAGACGATGCAGTTGTTAATTTCATTCTTTTATCGCTCTCGCTCGCTCAAAAATTTGTGCCCGGATTTCGAATTAAAAATAAGTCTTTGGGAAAAAATCGGGGACGAAAAAAGAATGGACATGGGAAAAATATTGCCAGCTGCTGGCAGATGTCGAACTTCTCCAGCGTGAAAAAACGCGAAGCGAAAGTGAAGCCTGTCTTGCTTTAACTAAACTAAAAAGATTTCAAGGCAGATGGGGAAAATACGACCCCCGAACTCTTCGTAACAAATTGGTAAAGGCTCGCCTGGCCGAAGGCAATCCTGTAATGATGTTGGGAAAGCATATGATTGATTCAAACTCCCTCAAAGAGGCGCAGTTGCTAGATATGCTAGTGGATATTTTTAGCGTCACCAAAAATGAAAAATGATTTTTAGTGACGTTATTCTATGTCCCGGCAATCACAACAATTCAAAATTATTTTGTTGTGATCGCCACAACTCTACTGAGTCAGCATCAATTGATTTGGTGCTGTTATGAAAAAATCTGAAGAATACTTATTTGTTAAACTCTTTGATGCTTTTGAAGTCACGGCCAAAGGCAAGCTTTCGGTCTGCCTGTGTGGTTGTATTGTAGTGTTTCTAGCCTATTGGGTAATTAACTAACTCAGGGTTGCTACTTTCAATCAATTAACCAGGCTACTTTCTCGATCTTCAGCTCCATTTACAATTCCTCTTTTCGCGCCAAGGGATCATTGCATCGATGCTAAAGCTATTGGGAACGACGCTGACAGCGCATTTAACTCGAAACTCCCGTCATCTCGCTTGTGGCTTGCACCCACCCCTGCCCCTCCCTCAAGGGAGGGGAAAAGATTAAGTTGCAGAGTCAGTGTTGACAACACTTCCCCCAAAACAAAACCGGACGCCCGTGAGGACGCCCGGTACTGACAGATCTCAGCTCAGTCTTATTGCGGCAGCTTGTCGTCGATGCCTTTGAC
>JANOPL010000095.1:0-11109 GCA_031421835.1 Hyphomicrobiales bacterium
CAAGACTTGAAACCTTTGGCTGCCGTCTCAACACCTTCGAGTCAGAGATCATGTTGCAGCATGCCGAGAAGGCGGGCCTCGATAACACGATCATTTTCAATACCTGTGCCGTAACAGCCGAGGCGACGCGGCAGGCCCGCCAAGCCATCCGCAGAGCGCGCAAAGAAAATCCGGATGCCGAAATTGTCGTCACAGGCTGTGCTGCACAAACGGAAGCGCATGTGTTTGCCGCCATGCCGGAAGTGTCCCGCGTGCTCGGCAATGAGGAGAAGCTTTCCGCAACTTCATGGGTGAAGGGCACCAACCGCCCGCGCGTTGATGTGTCGGATATCATGCAGGTGAAGGAAACCCGCCCGCCGATGATTGATCACTTGACGGCACGCACGCGGGCTTTCCTGCAAGTGCAAACCGGTTGTGATCATCGCTGTACGTTTTGCATCATTCCCTTTGGGCGCGGCAATTCGCGCTCGGTGCCGATTGTCGATGCGGTGGAGCAGGTGAAGCGCTTGGTCAATGGCGGGCATCATGAGGTTGTGCTGTCGGGTGTTGATTTGACGTCTTGGGGTGCAGACTTGGACGATGCGCCGAAACTCTCGGTGTTGCTTGCAAGGATTTTGAAGGACGTACCCGATTTGAGACGTCTGCGTCTGTCCTCCATCGATTCGATTGAGGCCGATGACGCGCTGATTGACATTATCGCCTCGGAAGAAAGGGTGATGCCGCATCTGCATCTGTCGCTGCAATCGGGTGATAACATGATTTTAAAGCGCATGAAGCGCCGCCATGCCCGTGAAGATTCAATTTCATTCTGCAACGAACTTAAATTACGCCGCAAGGACATGGTGTTTGGGGCAGATATCATCGCAGGCTTTCCCACCGAAACCGACGAGATGTTTGAAAACTCCTTGAATTTGGTGGACGAGTGCGGCCTCACCTTCCTGCATGTGTTCCCCTATTCCGCGCGCCCTGGCACACCCGCCGCCCGCATGCCGATGTTGGAAAAGGATGTGATCAAACGTCGTGCAGCATTGTTGCGGGCCAAGGGCGAGCAGCGCTTGCAATGTTTTTTGACCACGCAAGTCGGTTTGAAACAGCCGGTGTTGGTGGAAACTGCAAGCACCGGCCGCACGCCACAATTTGCCATGACGCGCTTTGCAACGCGCATGACTCCGGGTGCGCTGGTCAATGTTGACGTGATCGCCGCCCAGGCAACTCATCTGGATGTGAGACTTGCCGCATGAGTGGCTTTTTCAAAAAACTCTTCAATCGCATTACCGGCAAAAAAGATGAGCCCGCTCCAGAAACGCAAGTCGAAGTTCCGGCGCTGCCCGCACCGGAGCCTGAATCTGCACCTCAAGACATAGAAGTTGTTCAGCCGAAAAAAGCTGAACCAAAAAAGGTCGCTGTAAAAAAGCCGGATCCGGCAAAGCCAGCACCCAAAAAGGCTGCCGCAAAAACGGTAGCTGCAAAACCCGTTAAGCCCTCCGTCGTGGCGAAGGCCCAGAAACCTGAACCCAAAAAACCGGAACCGAAAAAATCTGAAGCCAAAAAAACCGAAGCCAAAAGGCCTGCATCTCAGAAGCCTGAAGCCAAAAAACCTGACGTAAAATTACCAGTGCCGAAGCTGGTCGCTCCTGCATCAAAACCCAAAGCTGAAAAACCAAAAGTTGAAAAGCCTGCGGTTGCCAAGGTTGAAGTTGCACCACCGCTTCCTCTCCCCGTCGTTGTTGAAGCTCCAGCACCCGCCCCTGTCGTTGTACCGCCAACACTTCCCGCTCCAGCGCCAACGGCTGAACGCAAAGGCTGGTTCTCGCGATTGACGGAAGGGCTTTCGAAATCTTCGAAAAATATCACTGGCTCGATCACAGCGATTTTCACCAAGCGAAAGCTGGACAAGGAAACGCTGCAGGAGCTTGAAGACACACTGATACAAGCCGACCTTGGACTGGCTGTTTCGGAACGCATCATCGCCGAAGTGTCTCGTGGGCGTTTTGACAAGGAAATTGACCCCGAGGAAGTGAAACACATTCTTGCTTCAGAAGTGGCGAAAGTTTTGAAGCCTGTCGAAGTGCCATTCAATTTTGGTGCTGAAAAGCCATACGTCATTCTGGTGGTGGGTGTGAACGGTTCTGGCAAGACCACGACCATTGGCAAACTCGGTTCCATTGCCGCCACCGAAGGCTTTAAAATCAAGTTTGCAGCCTGCGATACGTTCCGGGCGGCGGCCATCGAGCAGTTGACAGTGTGGGGCAAACGCATCGGGGCCGACACAATTTCGCGCCCGCAAGGCGCCGATGCGGCGGGCCTTGCCTTTGACGCGATGAAAGCATCGCAGGAGGATGGCACCGATATTCTGTTCATTGATACGGCGGGTCGTCTCCACAACAAAACCTATTTGATGGATGAGCTTGATAAGGTTGTCCGGGTCATCAAAAAGTATGATGCTGCGGCACCCCATGCGGTTTTGCTGGTGCTGGATGCAACCACGGGCCAGAACGCCTTGGCGCAAGCTGAAGCCTTCACCAAGGTGGCAGGTGTGACGGGCCTTATCATGACCAAGCTGGATGGCACGGCGCGGGGCGGCATTCTGGTGGCGATTGCAGAAAAATTTAAACTGCCCATTCATGCCATTGGTGTGGGGGAAAGCATTGATGACTTGCAGGCCTTTGACGCGGACGCTTTTGCCCGCGCCATTGCCGGATTGGATGATGTTGCATGACCAATAAAAAAGAAATGCCGCAGGGCTTGAAACTGGCGCTGGATTTTGCACCGCTGGTTGCGTTCTTTGCCACTTACAAAATAGGTGGCGTGTATTGGGCCACGGGAATCATCATTGCACTGACGATTGTGTCGTTGATCGTGGGCTATGCGATCACCGGGAAAATTGCGAAATTTCCATTGTTTAGCGGCATTCTCATCACCGTGATGGGCGGCCTCACGCTTTACCTGCAAAATGACATGTTCGTGAAAATGAAGCCGACTGCTGCGAACCTGATCTTTGCCGCCATCCTCGGTGGCGGGCTTTTATCGGGCCGGATATTTCTGAAAGATCTGCTCGGGTCTGCCATTGAGATGGCTGAAACCGCATGGCGCACATTGACATGGCGCTGGATGGTTTTCTTCCTGGTGTTGGCGGGGCTCAATGAATATGTCTGGCGCACCATGTCTGAGGCCACATGGGTGAATTTCAAAGTCTTTGGTTTGATGGGGTTGACGATGGTGTTCGCACTTGCGAATGCGCCCTTCATGGCCAAGCACATGAAGCAGGACGACGCCAATCCGTCCGCAGACGGATGAATGGCTGCACACCATTTGACCAAAGAGTCAAGACTTGTAGTTCGTTTGGAACGGTCACAAAGATGTTTTGATTTTGATGGTCAAACGACGCCTTTGATTGAATAAGCATTTTTGCTTGCGGCCCTTTCAGAGACTCGCTAGGACTCCATCGAAATTTCAAAGCAACACTGTCAACTGCGGGGGAACGCAGCGGACACAAAAATCGAGAAGCGGTTTATCGATTGATACAGTTTGTATTATATTGGCGGACCGAGGGAGCGTAGTTCTGATGTCGGGCAACAAAGACGCCAAAGTTCTGGCGCGATCTTTCTCACACCTTTTGAAACGTGCCGTGCAATTTTCAGTGCACCGTTACAACGAGGAAGTCGGGAAGAGTGGATTGACGCATCGTCAGTTCACGGTGCTCGCAGCTGTAGATAGTAACGATGGAAAAAGCCAGACTGAGCTGGTGAAGATCACTGGCGTTGATCGTTCGACATTGGCTGACATGGTTGCCCGCATGATGGCGCAAGGCTTGGTGCAGCGCCGCCGCACCAAGGAAGATGCCCGCACAAATTCCGTTCGCTTAACCCCCATGGGCAAGAAGATGTTGAAGACAGCGCAGGGCGGTGCTGAAGATGTTGATAAGCAGTTGTTGGCCATGTTCTCGGTGGCGGACCGCAAAGTGTTGAATGATTGTTTGGCCGAAATGGCCTCGGCCATGGACACGGTGGATGTGGTGGAAGAAGCGCCAAAGCCCAGCACAAAAATAAAATTGAAACGCCGGGTCTCTTAATTCCCGCTCAACATCAAGGCAGCGGCAACGCTGCCTTTTTTATTTCATCCGCAAATCGGCCCGCCTGCACGTCTTCAGGCAGTTGTCCGACGTGCTTGTAGCGGATGATGCCGTTGCCATCGACGATGAAGGTTTCCGGCACGCCATAGCCGCCCCAGTCAATGGTGACGCGGCCTGTCGTGTCGGCACCGATGGCGCTAAAAGGTTGGCCCAGCGCCCCTAAAAACCGCGCCGCATTGGCGGCGTCATCCTTGTTGTTGATGCCCACCAGCACGATATCGTCGCGCTTGGCAAGTTCCATGAGAACCGGATGCTCAGCCCGGCACGGTCCACACCACGACGCCCAGATATTGACGATGGTGACTTTACCCTTGCGCAGATCCTCGGAACTCAAACCCGGCCGGTCAAGGCCTGCAACTGCGGGCAGTTTGAATTCCGGCACCGGGCGGTTGATCAACGTCGAGGGCAATGTGGAGGGATCGCCGGAGAGGCCCTTGAACAATAAAACCGCAAGACCAGCAAATATCAAAACCGGCAACAGCGTTATGAAGCGGGTGCGATTTATCATCAGTCCTTCTGGCCCGTGTCAGTCAGGTTCAAATCGCGCAGTGCAGCCTTCAGGGACTTCGCCTTCAACAGGGTGCGCAACAGCACGCCCGCCAACACCAACGCCACGATGGCATAGGCCGCCACCACGTAGCCCACATGTTCGGCGCTCCAATCCATCAGCGCGCTCCTACGGATTTCAAACGCTCAGCCCTGAGTTTGCGTTCGCGCACTTCGTTTTTCAGCGCGAGGAGATGGGTAGAAACAAACAGCAACACAAAGGCCAGAAACATCAGACCCAAGGGCCATAAAATACTCTCGTGGATCGCTGGTCCATTGCGGCGGAGAATGCTGGCGGGTTGATGCAGCGTGTTCCACCAATCAACCGAAAATTTGACGATGGGGATATTGATGACACCAATCAATGCCACAATGCGCGCCAGTGAAGCCGCACGGTGGGGGTCTTCAAAGCTGCGCCATATCGCGATGTAGCCCAGGTACAGCAGCATCAGCACAAACATTGACGTCAATCTCGCATCCCACACCCACCAGGTGCCCCACATAGGTTTGCCCCAGATCGAACCCGTCACCAACGCCAGAAAACAAAAGGCAGCGCCCAAGGGGGCTGCGGCTTTCGCCGCGGCATCGGCCAGGGGGTGGCGGAAAATCAACGCCATGGCAGAGGCCACCGCCATCAGCACATAGACAAAGAGTGCGAGTGAGGCTGAGGGCACATGGACATACATGATGCGCACGGTCTCGCCCTGTTGATAATCGGCAGGGCTGTTGAAAAAGGCGAAATAGAAAGCAGCGACAAAGGCCACCACTGTGGCCGCCCAGAGAAACGGTGTCACGCGATCGGCGATCTGGAAAAAACGATTGGGATTGGCGAAAACTTGCATGATCAAATCCTATTGCATCCCCTTCATTTGAGATAGGCCCGAAGTGCCGCAGCCGAGGCCCAGGGCTGCACCACGAGTGTGACCAAAACAAGCGCTGTCAGCACGAGGAGAGAACTTGAACTGCCTTCAGGTCCTGTTGCAGCAGTCGTGGCAGACACACCAAACACCAGCACCGGCACATAGAGTGGCAAAATCAGAAGTGACACCAGTAAACCGCCGCGTCGCAACCCCGCCGTAATGGCGCCGCCAACGGCAGCAAGCATAGACAGTGCCAGTGAACCCATGACCATGGACAGCATCAACACCGGAATGACCGATACATTGATGTTCAATAAGATACCCAGCAAGGGTGCTGCAACGGCGAGTGGCAAACCGACGGCCAGCCAATGGGCCAGCGCTTTTGCGAGGGTCACAAGCTCCAAAGGCAGATCAATGGTCATCAATGCATCCAGTGTGCCATCTTCGTAATCCTGTTGGAAAATTTTTTCGGATGTCAAAAGCACAGCCAGCAACAGCGCCAACCACATGATGCCGGGAGCCAGGCGTTGCAACAGGTTTTGATCAGGCCCGATCGACAGGGGGATCAACACCAGGACACTGAGCATGAAGGATATTGCTGCTCCGGCCCCCCCGCTTTGGCGCAAGCCCAAGGTCAAATCACGTTTCAACACAGCAAGAAATGATGTCATGCATCACCCAGTGTGATGACGTGATGGGGCTTCAATCCCAAATCGCCATGGGTGGCTGCAATCACCATGCCACCGTGTTTGAGGTGGTCGATGATATGGCCACGGAGCAGAATTTGCGTCGCCTGATCGAGCGCCGTCATCGGCTCATCCAGTAACCAGACCGAACGCTGCGACAGAAACAAGCGCGACAAGGTCAAACGGCGGCGCTGACCGGCTGAGAGTAGCTGGGCCGGTTCATGTTTCAACGGGTCCAGTCGAAAAGCGTCAAGCGCTGTGGTAATGGAATTGCCGCCCATCACATCACACCAGAACTGCATGTTTTCGCAAACCGTCATGGCATTCTTGATGGCGTCCTGATGGGCGATGAAATGCAGCGCGGTTTTGAATTCGGCGCTGCTGTTGAACGTCACATGTCCTGATGACAGCGGCACGAGGCCCGCCAACACCCGCAGCAATGACGACTTGCCCGAACCATTGAGACCGCGAAGTTCCGCACATTCGCCTGCCTTGACAGTGAAGCTGAGGTTGGAAAACACTAGGCGTCCGTTGCGCTCGCACGCGAGGTCATTGGCGACAAGACTCATCGGGCCGTGCCGATCATGCCATATATTGACCGCCGTTGATCGAGAAGGTGGAACCCGTGATGAAGCCTGCCTCATCAGCCGCAAGGAAGGCGACGGTCCGGGCAATTTCTTCTGGTTCTCCAAGGCGGCCAACTGGGATCAAAGGCAGAATGCGCTTTTCCAACACATCCTGTGGTACGGCTTTGACCATGTCCGTGCCGATATAGCCCGGGCAAATGGCGTTGACGGTAATGCCCTTGGCGGCACCTTCCTGTGCGAGAGCTTTGACAAAGCCCAATTCACCTGCTTTCGCAGCAGAATAATTCACCTGGCCCATTTGGCCTTTTTGCCCGTTGATGGAAGAGATGCAGATGATGCGGCCAAAGCCCCGGTCCCGCATGCCGCCCCAGATCGGTTGGGTCATGTTGAAGAGTGAGCTCAAGTTGGTGTTGATCACGGCATTCCACTGGTCTGCCGTCATCTTGTGGAACATGGCATCCTTGGTGATGCCTGCGTTGTTGACGAGAATATCAATGGGGCCGAGGGCCGCTTCAACCGCTTTGATACCATCGGCACAGGCCTGGTGTGATGATACATCCCATTTGAACACAGGGATCCCGGTTTCGGCTTTGAAGGCATTGGCGGCGTCGTCATTGCCGGCGTAACTTGCGGCAACAGTGCAACCGGCCGCTTTCAAGGCTTTCGACACCGCAGCCCCAATGCCACGCGAGCCACCTGTAACCAATGCGATACGAGCCATGTCTCTACTCCCTTTAATTTATTGTTCTGACAATTTCATATCAGCAGAATAATCCGCCTGCACGGTCTTTGTGATGGCTTGGCCGCACACCACGCGTTTTTGTTCCGTGTCATACGTCAGTGTTGATGGACCATAAAGCTGCCAACCTTGGGATAGTGCCTTTGACACCCGATGGCAGAATGCGGCGTCGTCAGGTCCGGTGAGCATGCGGTAAAGTGTGGTGGCCAATGCCTGTCTCCAACTTGGGTCCGTTTCTATCCCATTCCTTCGCCACAACATCAATGGCCTCAACACACACTAGGAATCCGTTGACGGCTCGTCACAACTGTGAAATAAACTTGACAGTTTTTATTGTCCAGTTTGCCTGACACCAAAATCGTGTGATGGATAACTGTCGCTCGGAATTTGGGTTGCAACAGGTTCATGTCCTGCTCCGGCCCCAAGCCGATTCCAGGCTCTTGAACTTCGCAGTCGATCTGGTCTGACGAAATCCACGGGGAACGTGGGTGAGCACGAAATCGGTCGTGTTGAAGGTGAGGAGGAATGGAACATGAATAGTCTCGACGATCCCAACAGGGTCTGGCCCACGGGTTTGACTATCGGAGAATCCGAGGCTTTGCATAAACATGTCATCGATGGCGCACGGGTCTTTTTCGTGATCGCTCTGGTGGCTCATGTGCTGGCCTTTATTTACACACCCTGGTTTGGCTAAGGGAGCACAATCATGAATCAAGGTAGAATTTGGTGCGTGGTCAGCCCCACAGTCGGCTTGCCGCTGTTCCTGGGCAGCGTGGCGGTGATGGCATTTACAGTGCATTTCGCTGTGCTGAACAACACAACATGGATGTCGAATTACTGGAGTGGCGTGCCCATGAAGGCCGCAAGTCTGGGCACTGATGTTGCACCCGTTGCAGCAGCCACACCGGCTGTGAAACCATCGGTGGCAATTGAAGTGGCTGAAGTTGCTCCCGTGTTGGGTGACGACACAACGTCATTTGTGGTGAAAGTCAAACCTAAGGTCCTCTCGCCAGAACCGGGCTGACACCGGTTTTGATGTCTCAATGACTCAACCCCGGAGAACGTCAGTCCTCCGGGGTTATCGTGATCCCCATGTTTCGGGAGAGGGCGCTTTGAACAGCCTCAGCAAATCCGTCATGAAAACGTGGATCCGTCTGGGTCCGCGCTTTTTGCCATTTGCCGATGCTGCGTCCGTCGATCTTCCGCTGTCGCGCTTGTTGCGCCTGTCACTGTTGCAAGTCTCTGTCGGCATGTCATTGGTTCTGCTGGTGGGCACACTCAACCGCGTCATGATCGTCGAGCTTGGTATTTCCGCTGCCGTCGTGTCAGTGATGTTGTGTTTGCCGCTGGTGTTCGCGCCGCTCAGGGCTCTGATCGGCTTTAAGTCTGATACCCATCGCTCGGTGTTGGGCTGGAAGCGCATTCCGTTTATTTTCCGCGGCACTATGCTGCAATTTGGCGGTCTTGCCATCATGCCTTTTGCCTTGCTGGTGTTATCAGGTGGCGGCAATGCGGCGGCGTGGCCCGCGTGGATTGGCCCCACCATGGCGGGCCTCGCCTTTCTGCTGGTGGGGGCTGGCCTTCACACCACGCAAACCGTTGGCCTTGCCCTGGCCACAGACCAAGCCACGCCGGAACAGCGGCCAAAAGTCGTCGGCTTGATGTACGTGATGCTGCTGCTGGGCACAATCGTCAGTGCACTGATCTTTGGTGCCTTCCTCGAAACCTTTAATCCCGGCCGCCTGGTGCAGGCCATTCAGGGTTCTGCCGTCGTCACCCTTGTGCTCAACGGCATTGCACTCTGGAAACAAGAGGCGCTGCGGCGTTCACCGCCTGATGTGCAACCCGATGAAGAGCCGCATTTTCGCGAGGCCTTGTCCGTGTATATGAAGGGCCATAACGCCTTGCGCTGTTTGATTATCGTGGGATTGGGAACCATGGCCTTTGGCATGCAGGATGTCTTGCTGGAACCCTATGGCGGCGAGGTCCTCAAACTGTCGGTCAGTGCCACAACTTATTTGACGGCCACACTGGCGTTGGGTGGGTTGTTTGGTTTTGCTTATGCGTCACGTGTCTTGAGCCGGGGCGTTGATCCCTATCGCATGTGCTTTGCAGGTGCTGTGATCGGGGCATTGGCCTTTGTCGCCGTGATTGCGTCTGCCGATGTGGCGATGCCCACACTGTTCAGAATTGGTGTATTCTTCTTGGGCCTCGGAGGAGGACTGTTCAGCCATGGCACGCTCACGTCCACCATGAATGCTGCACCCAAAGGCCAGGCCGGTTTGGCGCTTGGTGTGTGGGGTGCCGTGCAGGCCACGGCGGCAGGCATCGGCATCGGACTGGGTGGTATTATCCGGGATACAATTGTCGCCTCGCCGCTCCACAAAACCTATGGCGCCGCTGCTGGCTATAACGCTGTCTATGGCATCGAAATTCTTCTTCTGCTGGCCACAGTGCTGGCGCTGTATCCGCTTCTCAACCCCAGCAAGTCTCACACGCAACGAGCCCTGACACCCTGAAAGGAACCCCACCATCATGTCGACGTTACTCATCCGGATTTATGACTCAACCACACACTCGGCGAAAGCAGCCCAACAGTTAACAGATGAAGGCTTTGAACACGTCCGCCACTTCAAGGCCGGTACAGGCAAAAACGCCACCCGGCAGAATCTGGTAGCGGAATTGATGGGTGCGCAAATCTGGAAAGGCCATGCTGAGGTTTTTGCTGACCGCCTGATGAAAGGTGGCGGTCTGGTGTCTGTCTATGCGCCTTTTGGATCTGCCCTCAAAGCAGAGGCTGCGATGGACGCCTATCAACCGGTCGACACGGGTCTTCCGGCATCGCCGACAAAACCCGATTTCGTGTGGGAAGATGCGGCACCACTTTCCAGCATATTGCAAATGCCGGTCCTGACCAATGTCAAGTTGCCAGCGGAGACTCTTTCCGGTGTGTCCTCTCTGACCAAGGGAACGGCCTTCCTGTCCGACTTTCTTGGCATCCAAATTTTGAGCAAGGGTGTGCATCACAACGCAACATCCATGGGCATGTCGCTGCTGTCACACTCAGCAACGCCGCTGTCGTCGATGATCGGCATGACAACCCTGTCAAAAAATCCAACCCCGCTTTCGTCGCTGTTGGGTATGAAAGTGTTGAAGCGCTGAAGCAGCATCGTTTGTTCAGGTATGCTGCGGCCGCAAGCGCTTCAGCACGTCAGGCAGATTGGCATCGAGTGACGCAATCATGCGTCCACGATTGCGATGCAGCAGCACGCCCAGGAAAATGATAAGCAGCCCAATTGCTGACAAGGCAAAGGAAAACAGGATCATGTCTTTGAAGGTGTTGAAAGCCAGTTGGCCGAGATAGGTGGCGATGCCCATACCACCGAAGACGGCATAGACCCGGCGGTCGAGAAACAGGCTCAATCCCAACAGCCCGACGTTGATCAGCAGATAGATGAATTTCTGCAGTTCAGTGCCGCCATCACTGGCTGTCAGTCCCCCCCAGAATGCGGCAGCGCCTGCGATGTGCAGCCAGAAGGCCATGTCGGAATGCCCACGT
>JANOPL010000096.1:0-6608 GCA_031421835.1 Hyphomicrobiales bacterium
CACGGTGCGCGAACAACTGCTGCTTGACCCAGCAGTCGACAAGGTTCTCGACAAGGATTGGCCGCTCCACCGCCTCGACGCGACCGTCCGCGCCATCCTGCGGTGTGCCGCCTATGAGATTTATTTCAAAGACAATGTGCCTGCAAAAGTGGCCATCAATGAATACGTTGACGTGGCCTCAGCGTTTTTTGAAGACGGTGCGGAACCCAAATTCATCAATGGCGCGTTGAACACGCTGGCCCGCCAACGCCGCCCCGACGATTTCGCGTGATTCCTCAGCTAGGAAAATAACACTTGACACCGCGCGGTCGGATGGCTATATCTGGGTACACTCCAGAATTGGGTTATCCCATCTGAAACCATCCACTTACAGTTTTGCGGCGATCAAGAAATCGACGTTGGGGGCGGCACATGAGATGTAATCGTGCAGTGCCAAGTGGAACGCTTTGGTTGAAACCAAGGAAGCAACTTGTTAGCGTGAGAGCGGGCTTCTTGGGAGGATCAGTTGTTAAGTGTACAACAGGTTTTGGGTAACAAGGTTCATGACTTTACGAAAATGACCGCAGAAGAGGGTTTCGAATTGGGGCCCGCTGCTGCTGCTGATGAAACAAGCCTGTTGGGTGAACCCGGCTGGACTTTGTTTGAGTTTGATTTTCCAAACAATCGCGCAGTATTCATTGATGTTGGCTCTGATGGAGATGTGATCAATGTGCCATTTGCTTACAGCACGCAAATGCGCGTTGCAAAGCGCTGGGCGGCCATTGAACTTGACGCTTTTTTGACACTATCTACAAAAATCAAAACAAGTCATCGCTTCATCCAGTTTCAAAACATTGGGCACTGCGGCTCTACGCTACTGCATCATGTGATGAATGCCAGTGGCAGCGTATGGAGTATCTCAGAACCAAAGTTTACGCGTGATATTGCAATGAACCGCAAATCCCTGTCTCGTGCGAAGCAAGTTGAACTTGCAATGGCCGGACTGAAATTCCTGACGCTCTATCCCCGTGCGCGTGAGCGTGACGTCATAGTGGTCAAGCATTTCAGCCAAGGCACGAAGATATTCGACATTTGGCAACTTGCGTCTCACGATTCCAAGACCGTTTTCATGTATCGCGACGCAATGTCATGGTGCAATTCTGACTTTGGGTTCTGGCAACGCTGGGGTTTGCCAACGCCGATGCCCTTCGGGGAACGTCATTTTGTTTGGGATACAAAGTCCGGAGTCGAAGGTGAGGACTATTTGAAGGGGTTGGTTGATTTTAATCAGCAGGGGCTGACGTTTGCCGCGTTGTCGGCGTGCTCATGGGCGCTTCATGTCGAAGAATTTTTGCACGCCCAGCAGAACGGGCTGAATGCAATGGCATTGCGCTACAATGAATTGTTGTCTGATCGTGCGACTACATTGAACAAACTTTTCAACTTCTGTGGAGTGTTGCCAAAGGACTTGGAAAAGGTGGGGCATGCGTTCGACACTGATGCTCATGAAGGTGAATTGACGGCCCATTCGAAGCCCGTGCAAAAGCTAGCTGCCGCTGATGCTGCAAACATTTTGCGAATTCTTGAAAACCCTCGCTTTGCCTTGTCGCCAGATGTCGTGTTGTAAATTGCTTTAGAGGTGATCGAACTTGGAAAATCTGACGACATTCTTCCCCTATTTTGTCCATGCAGGAGCGATCTGCTACTTGATCTGTTTTCTCTTTCGCGATCAAATTTATTTGCGGATCCTCGCGATTGTCGGCGACTTCTTTTACACCGCATTTTACTTCAGTGCCGCAGGTGAACCCTTGTGGGTGGCTATGGCTTATTCCACTCTCAACATGGTCATCAACGTGTTGATGATTGCGTTGCTGTTGCGTGACCAACGCCAAGGAAAACTGTCGGATCGAGACTTGCAATTATTTCGCCGCTTTAACACTCTGACACCGGGTGAATTCCGGAGGTTGATGAATCTGGGCGTCTGGAAAGAAGCCACTGATCCCGTTGATCTGACAACGGAAGGTCTGAAGCCGGCCGAGTTGCACTATGTGCTGGAAGGTAACGCGCGTGCGGAAAAAACAGATCCTGCGACCATGCATGGTGATGGCGTTGTCAATAGTTTCTTTGGCTTCGTTGGCGAAGTGGCTTACGTGGGCGATCACCCCGCGCTGACAACCACCAAGCTTTCGCCGGGCGCAAAATACGTGAGTTGGAACACAGACCGACTGACGAAAATGTTAGACAAGGATGAACCACTCAAGAAAGCACTCTTTCAGCTTTTTAATGCAGACATGGCGGTGAAGATCAAAAGATTCTACACCAAGAAGAAATAGGCGCGCACCGCCAAATATCAGCCAAGCGCGAAAATACATTGCCAAATCCTCTGGCGCTGTTGCATCAAGGGGCAGGGTTCGCTTCGGTTGTCGGGTGCGCTGCGGAGATTGCCATGACTGAATCGAAACGCACCATTCTTCTGCTGGCCGTCGCGCAAGCGCTGTACTCGTCCTGCATCATCACGGTGTTTGCCACGGCGGGCCTCGTGGGGCTGAACATTGCGCCCACGCCAGGCTGGGCGACGTTGCCGATCACCACCTTTGTGTTGGGTGCCATGTTCACGACGGTGCCCGCCTCGATGTTGATGCAGCGCATGGGCCGCAAGCCCATATTCCTGTTAGGGGCAGGGGTAAGTGTGTTGGGAGCAGCCTTTGCCGTGTGGGCGATCATGAACAGCAACTTCGCGGCCTTCTGTTTTGCCACAGCGCTACAAGGTGTGTTTCAGGCCACGTCTGGTTTTTATCGTTTTGCCGCTGCTGAAGCCGCTGACGATGAAAATAAGTCCATTGCGATTTCATGGGTTTTGACGGGCGGAGTGGTGGCTGCGGTGGCCGGCACATTGATTTCAAACTACTCCAGCGAATTGATTGCACCCCACAGTTTTGCGGGTTCCTATGCGGCAGCGGCTGTATTGGCGTTGATCAACGCTGCCGTGATCATGTATCTGCGCATACCCAAACCAACTGGCACAGAGGTGGGTGGTGTGGCGCGCGACTGGCCTGAGTTGTTGCGCCAACCGCGCATGATTGTTGCCATGGCGTCGGCCATGATTGCCTATGCGTTGATGAACCTGATGATGACGGCTGCACCCGTGGCGATGATTGGCTGCGGTTTTACCAAGTCCGACGCCAGCTGGGTGATTCAATGGCACGTGTTGGCCATGTTTGTGCCCAGTTTTTTCACCGGGCAATTGATCAAACGCTATGGCGCTGAAAAAATCACAGGGCTCGGCATGGTGTTGTTGATGGTGTCCGCAGCTGCGGGGTTGGCGGGCATCACCTTCGGGCATTTCGCAGTGGCGCTCATCATTCTGGGCCTCGGTTGGAACTTCGGTTTCATCGGCGGAACAACACTGCTGACCGGCTCTTATCGCCCATCGGAACGCGGCAAAGTGCAAGCGGCCAATGACCTTGGAATTTCGATCCTGATGGCCATAGCGTCGACCAGCTCTGGCCTGATCCTCGCGGATTGGGGGTGGGCAGCAGTGTCAATCGCATTGCTGCCGCCTGCGGCGATTGCACTGGCAATGGTCGGGTGGTTGATGTTGGGTAAGAAAGCGGCTGTTGTTTAATCAGTCGTCGCTTGTTGAAAGTTGACAAAGGAGACCTTCAATACACTCGCTGCTTTTGTGAAGGCGGAGGAAACACGCCAAGCAAAACATGCCAATAGCTCCAGGAACGCGCATCAATGATCCCGGGTGGTGCAGTCGTCAGTGCCGATAGCAGATCATCATCGTTGAAATGCCTTCGCAGTATTTGCATGTCTTCGAATGTTGCGTAACGAAAGGCATACGCCATAAACCGAGCCGCATTGCACAAGGCAACCTCAGGAGGCTCGAACCAGATGATGCGTTTGGCAATGTCCTTGAAATCTTGGGTGTGAGGAAGAGGGCGCATTCGCTTAAGTTACCTCAAGTTTCGGTAACTTTGAAAGGTCAACAGCTTTCACTTTGCTGACAATGTTTTGTTTCAGGCTTTCAGGAAGTTGCTGAAGCTCATCTTCACCAAAAAAAGAAAGTGCTTTCAGCGCATTCTGCGGTGAAAAGAGAGGACCGTAGACATGTTGTGCGGCGGACAAGGCTTCAGGCAGACTGACGAAGCGCGTGGACATAATTGCTGCAAGATCAATATAGTCTTTCGGCTCTACGCGTTGTTGAATAGCCACAAGTTTAGTGGCAGCCAAGTCCAGCAAGGACGCAATTCGCAATCCACCGTTTTGCGCGAACAAGGGTGGTCTTATCTTTTTCAACCGCGGCACGCCAAAGAAAGAGAGCTTTACGGGGCCACCACGGTCAATTGAAACTGTAAGTGTGTTGGGTTCGCTTTGAAGTACAATACCACCGTCGAGCAACGACAGTGACGCTGCGAAGTCCAGTGGTGCAAAGTTCCGCCAACCGAAAAAATCAAAGTCTATTGATTCGCGATGTCCCAGATGCAGCGCAATGGCCGTACCCCCATACAAAATAAAATCTGACGGTATCTCCCCCAGCTCATTCCAGACCTTGCGCTGAAGCGCTGGCAGAATGTCGAGTCGCGGCTGCAATTGGTCCATGGCGCATATTAGGATGATGATTTTGGTTTTTCCACTATATGAAACACAAGCGTGGCCAATTCAATCTTTCCATCAGAAATCTGCGCTACGCCCCTCATTCGCGCATTCATTTTGATGCGTTTCTCCCATTGAATGTATGGCGGAATCTTGGCATATCCACGCTATTGCCAAGCCCTGTGGCAGGGAAGCGCGTGAGTCGACTTTTGCAGTCTCGACGCTCGCGGCCAACGGTCGGGAATGGTTTACTGCAACTCTTATTTTTAAGGAACTCACTCCATGAACACAGCTCTTTGGCTGATCGTCCTGGCCGGTGCCTTGTCAATCGTTTATGCCTACATCACCTATCGGGGTTTGATGAAGGCTGACGCTGGCTCGGCCCGCATGCAGGAAATTTCCGCTGCCGTGCGCGAAGGCGCTGCGGCCTATCTCAAACGTCAGTATTACACCATCGGTGTGGTCGGTGTGGTGATCTTCGTGATTGCCTGGGCGTTGCTCGGCAAATTCGCGGCCATTGGTTTTGCCATCGGGGCCATCCTTTCGGGTGCAGCTGGTTTCATCGGCATGAACGTGTCGGTGCGCTCCAACGTGCGCGTTGCACAAGCGGCAACGCAACCGGGTTCCAAGGGCTTGGCTGGTGGTTTGGACCTCGCCTTTAAGGCGGGTGCCATTACGGGCCTTCTCGTGGCGGGCCTCGGCCTTCTGGGCGTTGTGCTCTACTTCGGCTTCCTCACGGGTTCGCTAGGACTTGCGCCAACATCACGCACGGTGATCGACGCTCTCGTCGCACTCTCCTTCGGCGCTTCGTTGATTTCGATTTTCGCCCGTCTGGGCGGCGGCATTTTCACCAAAGGTGCAGACGTTGGCGGCGACATGGTCGGCAAGGTCGAAGCCGGCATTCCTGAAGACGATCCACGCAATCCCGCAACAATTGCTGACAACGTGGGCGATAACGTCGGCGACTGTGCCGGCATGGCCGCTGACCTTTTTGAAACCTATGTGGTAACAACTGTGGCGACCATGGTTCTCGCAGCCATCGCTTTGCCGGAAGCCTACAAGCTGGCGGGCATGGTGTTGCCGCTCGCCATTGGTGGTGCCTGTGTGATCACGTCGATCATCGGTACATACTTCGTCAAGCTGGGTGCCAACAACAACATCATGGGTGCGCTGTACAAAGGCGTGTTCGCAACGGGTGCTTTGTCGCTCGTGGCACTTTGGCCCGTGATGTCCCTCGTGTTCGGCGATATGTCGGTTGATCTTGGTGGCTTCACGCCACGCCACTTGTTTTATTGTGGCATCATGGGGCTGTTGATCACCGCTGGCATCGTGTGGATCACGGAATACTACACTGCCACCGGCAAACGCCCGGTCAATTCCATCGCCGAAGCCTCGATTACGGGTCACGGCACCAACGTTATTCAAGGTCTCGCCGTATCGATGGAAGCAACGGCCGTGCCAGCGCTCATCATCATCGCGGGTATCCTGGTGACGTTTAACCTCGCTGGCTTGTTCGGCATCGCTGTTGCTGTGACGACCATGTTGGCGCTCGCTGGCATGATCGTGGCGCTTGATGCGTTTGGACCCGTCACCGACAATGCAGGCGGCATCGCTGAAATGGCAGGACTTCCAAAAGAAGTGCGCCACAACACCGACGCTCTTGACGCTGTGGGCAATACCACCAAGGCCGTGACCAAGGGCTATGCCATTGCGTCAGCAGGCTTGGGTGCACTCGTATTGTTCGCGGCCTATACGCAGGACTTGAAAACCTTCTTCCCGAACGTGCCCGTGTCCTTCGACCTGTCATCGCCTTACGTGGTGGTGGGCTTGTTGTTCGGCGGTCTGTTGCCTTATCTCTTCGGCGGCATGTCCATGACGGCTGTGGGCCGCGCTGCGCAATCAGTCGTGGTTGAAGTGCGTCGCCAGTTCAAGGAAAACCCCGGCATCATGAAAGGCACTGTCAAGCCTGACTATGCCCGCGCCGTGGATTTGCTGACCAAAGCCGCCATCAAGGAAATGATTTTACCATC
>JANOPL010000097.1:0-14135 GCA_031421835.1 Hyphomicrobiales bacterium
CGACTTCCCTGTAACCGTTCTTGGCCAACATCTCGATGACGCCCTCCCACGGTTGAAAGTTGCGGGCAGAATAAAGTTGGAATGACATGCGTTGTGGCATCGGGTGGCCTCCTCAATGTGATGATGAATAAAGATCGCGGATCACAAGTGTGCTTGCGGCACGTTCGAGATCAGCGGGGTTGACAGGGGTGAACGTAATTGATGTGGATTCGCCGCTCAGCATGTCGAAAGCGTTGTCAGAGAAGTGGCCTCCGACGTCGCATTCGAGTGCGACGTAGAGAGCGAGGCGCTTTGCGTTGATCGTGATGGAAAGTTTATCATTACGTGACTGAATGGATGACGAGAGTTCCGGGTTTGGCAAGTGCAAATGTTTGTAGGGCATCGCATTGGCATGGGAACGGTGTTTGGTACCGTGCTCGTCCGTCCAACTCAACATGAGGATTGACCCTTCGGTAAAGCGCCGCGCATCCAACCGTGTGAGTTCCTGGCCAATGCCGTTCAGTCTGTGGTTTTGGCTGTAAAGCGTTGAAATATCGCCGCTAAATGTAACTGCCTGCAGCTCAACCAGCGTCTCAATGGCATCTGGTAAATCGTGAACGGCTGAAACAATAAACTCGTCACCAACTTTGCGGGCCGTCACCAAAACAGGCGCATAAAAGCGACGCGCCATGTGGTGCATCAGTTTCCATGAACCGCCATGATCCAAGCCGGACCACGACGCGACAGGCCAAGTGTCGTTCAACTGCCAATACAACGTGCCCATGCAATGGGGCTTCAATGAGCGCCAATATTCAACGGCCATTTTCATGGCGAGGCCGTGTTGCACCTGGGAGAGATAGACGAAACTTCCAAAATCCATGGGAAAACGGAAGTTGCGGAACATGGTTTCAGCAATCCGCGCGTTGCCGCCTTTATTGCGTTGATGATGCTCCATCACGGCGGAGGAAATGTTGAGGTCTTCTGCGGACGTTGCGAATTCCTTGATCAATCGCAGCGATGGGAAAGACTGAAAGCCAAACTCAGAACAGAAGCGTGGTTTCACATCATAGTAATGCTCAAAGTCCTTGCCCTCATGCCACACCGACCAGAAGTGCATGTCACCCTTCGAGTCATCATGCCAGGTGTCACCGAAGTCGAGTGGGCCGGGGGAAGGTGATGATGGCCACCAAATGGCGTTTACTCCAGAACGCTTTACGCGCTCTTCGAGTGTGCGATTCAGACGATCATAGCTTACCAAATATCGATCCCGGTTATTGCGCGACTCATCGAACCACGTAAGAGCTCCAAGCAACTCGTTATCACCACACCAAACAGCAATTGATGCATGGTGGTGCAATCTTCTAAGTTGATTCGATGCTTCTCGACTAACCTCCGTGAGGAACTCTTCGGTTGATGGATAAAGCGAACACGCAAACATGAAATCTTGCCAAACCAACAGCCCAAGTTCATCACAAATGTCGTAAAAGGAGTCCTTTTCGTAATAGCCACCGCCCCAAACGCGGATCATGTTCATATTTGCGTCTTTGGCGGCCTGTAGGAGTTTTCGGGTCAATTCTGTTGTAGCGTTTGAGGGCAGCGCATCTGCTGGAATCCAGTTTGCACCCTTGCAGAAGATTTCGCGACCGTTCACTTTGAACGCAAAGCGACTACCCGTTTCATCCTTGTCAGTGATTAGTTCAACTGCACGCAAACCAATCTTGCGGCGTTCCATTTGATCGCCAACTCGAATTTCAAGATCGTAAAGAAATTGTGCGCCTTGCCCAGTTGGCCACCAGAGTTTTGGTTTCTTGATGTTAAGTACTAAACGACACAAGTCGAAATCATCTTTTGCGATTTGGACTACTTTTTTGCAAATGTCGTCAATTGACACTTGAATTTCAACACTGCTGCCGATCGTGCAGTCCCAAAAGATATCAAGCAGCACATCAACTGAGGCATCTTCCTTGTGGACTTGACGAATTTTCAAATCATATGTTTTCGCGTTGGGCTGGTGTTCAATGCTAAATTTCCCACATATCCCAAACGGCACTACAGCCAAGTTCCAATCCCAGCCAAAATGGCATTGGGGTTTGCGCAACATATTGCCGTTGGGGATGAGATTGTTGCTGGCGCTATATGGAATGTAAAAAGGTTGGGCGGCTTGCTTTTCATTCGCAGCTTTTGTGTTGGAATGCAGCGTGACTTCGACAACGTTCTCACCCACCTTCAACGCCTTGGTCACATCGGGCTTATAGCGGCGAAAACAGTTTTCAGCATGCAATACGTGCACACCGTTCACACTGACATCAGCAACGGTGTCGAGATAGTCGATATCGAGATGGAATCTACCGTCTTCTATGCGCTCGAGTACAAAACTCTTCGTCGCCACCCAAACCTCATCCGCCACCCAACGTACGGCGAGTTCGTTGGTGCCCTTATAGGGATGCGGGATTTGGCCTGCTGCGATCAATGCGGAATGGACGTCTCCGGGCACGGGATAGTCGACTGTTATGTTGCGGGCGGCGCACGACAGTTGCCACGTGCCTGCGAGGTCCAAAACGCTCACAATTCCCTCCCCCTTGTGGGGAGGGTGAGGGTGGGGGTCGCTCCGCTGTTTGATGTTGAGTTCATTTTGATTCTGAAAAACTTCCCGACGCCCACCCCAGCCCTCCCCACAAGGGGGAGGGTGAAGGTTGGCGTTGTTAAATCCGATCCGTCGTTGCTTCGTCAAAAATTGATGCGAGGTTGATGCGGAAGCGGACTTTCACGTTTTGGCCCGGCACAAATTTCTCGTTGGATTCTACGCGGGCGGAGATGGATTGTCCCTCAACTTTTAACCAGATCAATGTGTCCGCACCCATGGGTTCGACAATATCGACGACGGCTGGATATTCTGCTGTTGCACCTTCTTCAGCCCCGCCATTCACCCGGATGTGTTCGGGGCGCACGCCCAACGTTGCGGCCTTGGGACTCAATGGCGCGTCGGCGTGGTAGGATTTCAGCGGAATGGACAGGCTGCCAAGTTTGAATGAAGCCTTGGCACCTTCGCCCAGAATTTCGCCCTTCAAGAAGTTCATTGAGGGTGAACCGATGAAGCCCGCAACGTAAAGGTTGTTTGGCTTGTTATAAATCGTTTGTGGCGCATCAAGTTGTTGAATGGTGCCACCGCGCATGACCGCGACACGATCCGCCAGCGTCAAGGCTTCGATCTGGTCATGGGTCACGTAGATCATGGTGTTGCCGAGTGTTTGATGAAGGCGCTTGATTTCGACGCGCAGTTCGGCGCGCAACTTGGCATCGAGGTTCGACAAGGGTTCATCGAAGAGAAACACGTCAACGTCCCGCACCAGTGCACGGCCAATGGCGACACGTTGACGTTGGCCGCCTGAGAGTTGAGAGGGCTTGCGATCCAACAGCGGTTGGATTTGCAGAATTTCAGACGCGCGGGCGACACGCTTGTCGATTTCGGTTTTGTCCATGCCGGAAACGCGCAGGCCGAAAGAGAGGTTCTTTTCCACCGTCATTTGCGGATAGAGCGCGTAGGACTGGAACACCATGCCAATGCCGCGGTCCTTGGGCTCTTCCCAGGTTACGTTCTTGCCCTTGATGAACACCTGGCCGTGGGTGGGCTCCAGCAAGCCGGCAATGCAGTTCAACAACGTAGACTTGCCGCAGCCCGATGGCCCCAGCAGCACGATGAATTCCCCATCGGCAATATCAAGGTCCAGCGATTTCAACACCTGCAGCGCACCATAGCTTTGCGCGAGGCCGCGCACAGAGACGGAGGGTTGATCGATTTTTGCATGCATGTTCATAGTCTCAACCCTTCACTGCGCCAGCTGCAATGCCGCGCACGAAATATTTGCCGGAGAAGAAATAAATGGCAAGCGGCACCAGACCCGTAAGAATGGTGGCGGCCATATCGACGTTGTATTCTTTCACACCCTGCCCTGTGTTGACGATGTTGTTGAGTTGCACTGTCATCGGGTAATTGGTGGGGCCAGCGTAAATGACGCCGAACAGGAAGTCGTTCCAGATGCCGGTGACTTGCAGAATAACGGCCACTGTCATGATGGGCACTGCCATAGGCAAGAACACTTGAAACAGAATGCGCCAATAGCCTGCGCCATCCACACGGGCGGCCTTGAATAACTCTTGCGGCAGGGACGCAAAATAATTGCGGAACAGCAGGGTGAGTAGCGGCAAGCCGAAAATGGTGTGCACCAAAACCACAGCAGGAAGTGTCGAAAATATGCCAAGCCAGCGTGTAATGATCACGATGGGGTAGATCATGACGACATAGGGTATAAAGCTGGCCAACAACAAAATGGTGAAAAAGGCTTCGGAATATTTGAAGGGCCAGTTCGCCAGTGAATATCCCGTGACGCAGGCCACAGCAATCGACACAATCACCGACGGCACCGTAATTTTCAACGAGTTGATGAAGCCTGGCCTGATGCCTTCACAGTAAAGCCCTGTGCAGGCCTGGCTCCAGGCTTTGACCCACGGTGCAAAGGACGGATTATTGGAAGGAGAAAACAGGTTTCCTTCCCGGATCGCATCCAGATCTTTGAGCGAGGTGATAATCATGATGTAGAGCGGAAACAGGAAAAACATGCTGCAAAGAATAAGTACTGTGTAAACAATGGCGCGCGGAATGGTGATGAATTTTTTGGGTTTTGGGCCGGAAGGGCCGTTAAATGTTGTCGTGGTATTTGACATGACTTATTGTCCCTTCTTGCCAAATTCCATCCGGATCCAAGGGATCAGGATGACGGCCATCGACAGCAGCATGACGGTTGATGCGGTCAATGACTGGCCGAGGTTGGCGGTAAAGTTTTGATAGATGTAACGGGACGGGACGTCAGAAGACACGCCGGGCCCGCCGTCAGTGATCGCGATGACGAGATCGAAAATACGAATGGCACCCGATGCGACGAAAACAAATGTGGTGACCAGAACGGGCTTCATCATCGGCAATACGATTTGCAGATAAGTGCGCCAAGTCGGAATGCCGTCAATTTTGGCGGCCTTCCAGATTTCTTCATCAATACCACGCAGACCTGCGAGCATCAGCGCCATCACAAATCCGGTGCCCTGCCACAAACCAGCGATGATGATCGCATACATCACCATTTTTTGGTCCGCGATCCAGCCAAACGAAAAGCTTTCCCAACCCAAAGCTCTGACGGCTTTTTGCAAGCCATATTCAGGGGAAAAAATCCAAGCCCAAACGTGACCGGTCACGATGAATGAGAGAGCAAAAGGATAAAGGAATATGGTGCGGAACACACCCTCGGCACGGATTTTCTGATCCATCAAGACAGCTATGAGGAAGCCAAAGATCATCACGAAAATAATGGAGAAAAATGCGTAGGTGACAACGTTGGGATATGCGCCGGAACACTGCAGTTTCCAAGCGGCTGTGCCGATTTCAGACAACGCCGGACAGTCCATCCAACGGCTGGAGTTGAACAGGCGGTCGTAGTTGGCAAAGCCTATGAATTTGTCCCACCATTCTGCCGGCGTAAACAATGGCAATACGCGCATCGACGTAAATGAGAACAAGATGACCCACAGTGTGCCGCCCACAAATACAAAGAGAGCAATCAAGATCATGGCAAGAGAGCCGAATTTTGACTGCTGATTTTCGTAAGGCGCAAACCACGGTACCAAACTGAGGGTGCCAACCACGGACAACAAACCCAAAACCAAAGGCAACGTTGCTTCAGCGGGAGAACGTGAGCCCGTCAATCTAAGAACCAGATAAAACAGCGCGAAAACGACCGTGAGATAAACGGCTTTGTACAGGAGTTTTCGAAACGGAATGTCCAGCAAAGTTAGCGCAATCGCGGCTGGCAAGATGAAAAATGTTGCTCCGGCAATTCCGCTAAACACTGTCCATGATGTCCAGCCGAAACCCAGCAAGAATGCCAAAACAGCCGCAACTGCAACAGTCGAGTCGCGCACACGGCGCACCGGGTTTTTGGTTTCAAAACTGTCCTGCAGGGCGCGTTTGCCGAAATAGGCAACGGCATAAACTGCAGAGGCCATGACCAACAATTTTAACGCAAAACCCAGAAGATCAAAGACCAAGCCGCTTCCGCCGACGTGTTTCTTGACTTCAATCAACCATCCCGCCCGCTCGAACATGCCGAAGGCCAGAAGGCCTGCGATGGAGGCAAGGGCTGTGAGAATTGAATAGACAATGACCGCAGGAACACGATCGCGCGTGAAAATATAGCGAGGATTTAAGGAAGCTGTGGCCATTTCCCGACTTCACTTTCGCATGCATAGCCGACAGTCGCATCTCGCTTGGTGTCAATCAACCAATCGAAAACACGACGCGGAGCACGTATGAACTGAAAAATAAGATGGCACAGCACGCCCCACCCTGTGGTGGGACGTGCTGCTCAACTCTTGTGCGCTCTTAGGTCTTGGGAGCGTTCTTGATGATTTCAACAAACTTGGCTTGCGTGTCAGCAGCCGTGAGCGCTGGATCAGCCATGAATGCTGTGAACAAATCGTTGATCTGGTTGATCGAGTCACGATCAATCATCTGCACATCATTCGGGAACACTGCGGTTGAACCGTCAAGAATGGCAAGGCCCTTCTTCATGCAGTCGTTGGCTGCGCCCAAGTCAACGTCAGCACGCATTGGCAGTGAGCCCTTCTTCAAGTTGAACGCCACTTGCACTTCCTTGGTGACTAAGGTTGCAGCCATCTTCTTTTGAGCTGCTGTTACTGCTGGATCCTTGTTCTTCGGGAAGTAGAACACGTCACCACCTGTGTTCAGAACCGGCGTTACACCCAGACCTGGCAAGCAGTCATAGTCTTTACCGGCCACAAGATTGGCAACAGCGAATTCGCCGCCAGCCCAGTCACCCATGATGTTGGCGCCAGCTTTGCCTGCAATCACAAGCGCTACGGCTTCGTTCCACTGGGGAACCATCTTGTCAGCAGGCACGAAGGTGCGCACTGCCGCAAGGGCGTCAAATACTTTCGTAAACTCTGGTCCTGCAGCGAGTGCAACGTCGCGGTCCTTGTAGACCTTCACGAAGTTTTCAACGCCAGCAAGGGCCACGAGAACGTCGTTCACGAGAAGACCAACGGGCCAACCTTGTGCGAGTGACAAAGGCTGAATGCCCTTGGCTTGCAAGGCTGGAGCGGCGGCTACCATTTCAGCCCAGTTTTGTGGAGGTGCAACACCAGCATCTTCATAGACCTTGCGGTTGGTCCACATCCATTGGGCCGAGTGCAGGTTCACAGGAACGCAATACACTTTACCATCCTTGGTGCAGCTTTCCAGCTGGCTCTTCGGACGGAGAATATTGGCCCAGTCGCCAGCCGTTGCGACATCGGTGATGTCTTCGAGAAGGCCAGCAGCGATCAATTCGTCAGCGTCTTTGCCGGGGTTCAACTGGGTCGCACCCATGGGGTTGCCACCGAGAATACGCGAGATGATGATGGGACGGGCCACGTCGCCCGAACCGGCGATGGCTCCGTCAACCCACTTGTCACCTGAGGCATCTACAGCCTTGGCAAATTCCGCAACGGCAGCAGCTTCGCCGCCGGATGTCCACCAATGTGTGACTTCCAGGTCAGCAGCGTAAGCAGCGCCAGCGCTGAGCATTGAAGCCGACAACGCGATTCCGGCGATAAATTTCTTTAGTCCCATGACAGTTTCCTCCCTTGTCTTATTTGGGTACGTCGAAAGCTAAACAGGTTTTTTGGATTTTGCAACGTTTCAAGAAAAATTATTTCGAGACTCGAATTGCTGCATTGCACAACAATTTTTCGAGACTTGAAACGATTCAAGAAACTGCTAGCTTGACCAAATGGACAATTCCTTAGACAAGCGGCCTACGTTGAAGACCTTGGCGGAAATTACAGGTCTTGGCATATCGACTGTCAGCCAAGCCTTGCGCGACAGTCCCGCCATTGCTGAGGAAACCCGCAAGCGCGTCAAGCTTGCAGCCCAGCAAGCAGGCTATCGGCCAAACCGTGCAGGCGTGCGTTTGCGCACGGGCAAAACCAATGTCATCACGGTGGTGCTCAATCCGCAAGATGAGGGCTCAGGTTTTTTTGCCGATTTTGTGTTTGGCATTTCCAACGGCTTGGCTGGAACACCCTACCATCTGGTAGTCACACCCTATTCGCTCGAAGATCCGATGGTGCCAATACGCTACATCGTGGAAACGGCGTCCGCTGATGGCGTCATCATTTCACGCACACAACCCAATGATCCGCGTGTGCGATTTCTGCTGGAGCACGGCGTTCCGTTTGCAAGTCACGGGCGCACAAGCATGGGATTGGAGCATCCCTATTTTGACTATGATAATGAAAACTACGCTTATGAAGCACTCCACAAACTCAGTGCGAAAGGACGCACATGTGTGGCTTTGCTGGGGCCACCGCGCGACTTGACGTACAACATTCACACGAACCTTGGTTTTGAACGGGGCTTGCGTGATTTCCGCCTGACCGGATTTCCATTCGGATCTGTTGATGCTGAAGCCCCACTCGATTCAATACGCAAATTGGCCACAGCCCTGGCTTTGCAAAAAGACAGGCCCGACGGGTTTGTTGTCAGCAACATTGCAGCGGCTGTGGCGCTGTGTGCGGGCATGGCCGACGCTGGCTTGGTGCTGGGCCGCGACTTTGATGTGGTGTCCAAACATGTGACGTCACTCGTCGGCATGCTTTGTCCCGATATCATTTCAATCCCGGAGAATTTTCGTGAAGCCGGTTGCAGATTGGCTGAGATTCTGATTGCAGCGATTGAGGGTGAAACCCAGAGTGAGTTGCAGCAGCTTGCTCATGTATGACGATTGTCAATCCGTTGCAGTAAGGTAACGCTCGCATAAGTCCACAGTGCCGACCGAATATTCCTGGCCCATGGACTTTGCCAAATCCGTATCACGTCTGGTTCCAATCCATGCCACCAACAGCAACCGCCTGAACATAATGAACGTTGGAATTTCATTTTCGTCAACGACAGTCAGCGGTCGCACCGACCGATAACCCGCCTTCCAATATTCAATCAACTCCGGCACGTGCGGTTCATGCTCGTAGAAGCTGAGGGGTGTTGCGGCATCATACATGAACCAGCTGAAGCCACAGTCATCAAAGTCGATCACTTTGATGGTTTCGCCTTCGACCAACAGATTAGCCAGGCGCAAATCTCCGTGAACCAAACCAAATCGACCCACGGATTGTCCGTAGACGGATAAACGTTCGCCGATTTTGATGACTGTTCGGGCGAAGATTTTACGCATGTCATTGTTGACGCCAAGACCTTCGCGCCAGCGACCCCAATGTGGGTTATGTTCGCCCAACGCCGTTTCAAAATTCCAGGTGTGCCGTGTGAACCAATCTGGTTTTTGCCATTGCAGAACATGGTCATGCATGCGCGCCGCAGCAGCGCCCAATGCCTCAAAAGGCTTGGTCAGGTTTTCGCCTATTCCCGGTTCGCGGCCTTGTTCCCATTCAAACAAGACAACATGACGGGGATGAAGCATGCGCGGATGTTGCGCGTTTTGAATCAGATCACCATTCAACCCGCGCACCGGTTTTGGCGTCGTTACAAAGTTATTTTCTCGCAAATCAACAAGCCATGCGAGTTCGGATGCAATGGCAGCGTGGGCGTGATAGCCGTAACGGTGAATGCGCAAAGCGTAACTCTCGCCTGTTGCGGCATCTACCCGAAACGTTGCATTTTCAGACAGATTGACCATCTGAATGCCCGTCACACCTCCGATGTCATAGAGGGTGCATGCCATTCCAGCCAGTTCCCGTAACAGCGGAAGTTGCTGGTCATGGCTGAGTGTTTCAAAGTCTTGCATGCACCCAGAACAACCGCGTCACCCAACAATCGTGGCTTGCGTGGCGTCTCTCAATTCCACTTCACTCACACCTTCGGCCAATTCAATGATTTTCAAACCACCGTCAACCACATCCAGAACGCCGAGGTTGGAGATGATGCGGTCCACGACACCTTTGCCCGTGAGCGGCAGTGTGCAGGCTTTCAGCACTTTGCTCTCCCCGGTTTTCGACGTGTGATCCATCACCACGACAACGCGTTTGACACCCGCCACCAAGTCCATGGCGCCGCCCATGCCCTTGACGAGTTTTCCCGGAATCATCCAATTGGCGAGGTCGCCATTCTCGGCAACTTCCATGGCACCCAAGATCGCCATGTTGATTTTACCACCCCGGATCATCGCAAAAGACTGCGAGGAATCAAAAAAGGCCGTTTGCGGCAATTCGGTAATCGTCTGCTTGCCAGCATTGATCAGGTCAGCGTCTTCTTCACCTTCAAACGGAAACGGGCCCATGCCCAGCATGCCGTTTTCTGATTGCAACGTTACCTCAACACCTTTTGGAATATAGTTCGACACCAGTGTGGGAATGCCGATACCCAGATTGACATACCATCCATCCTGCAATTCCTGTGCAGCACGTTCAGCCATTTGATTGCGATCCCAAGCCATCACGCAGCCTTCTTTCTCGTCGTGCGCTGTTCAATGCGCTTTTCGTGTTGCCCCTGAATCAAGCGGTGCACATAAATGCCCGGCGTGTGGATGGCATCAGGGTCGAGTGAACCCAGGGGCACAATCTGCTCAACCTCCGCAACACAGATTTTCCCGCACGTGGCCGCTGGCGGGTTGAAGTTGCGGGCGGTTTTTCGAAACACCAGATTTCCTGAAGGGTCAGCTTTCCACGCCTTTACAATCGAGAGATCAGCCACAAGCCCCCGTTCCAGGACATAGGTTTCACCATCGAAATCCTTGTGCTCTTTGCCGTCAGCGATGACTGTGCCCACGCCGGTCTTGGTGTAGAAACCGGGAATGCCAGCACCCCCTGCCCGCATGCGTTCCGCCAGGGTGCCTTGCGGGTTGAACTCGACTTCAAGCTCCTTCGCCAGAAACTGGCGCATGAACTCCGCGTTTTCACCCACATAGGACGAGATCATTTTCTTGACCTGATGGTTTTCCAGAAGCTGGCCCAATCCAAAACCATCAACGCCTGCGTTGTTTGAGGCAATCGTCAAGCCTTTGGTGCCCACGCGCCTGATTTCTGCAATCAACAATTCGGGAATGCCACACAGGCCAAAACCGCCCGCCGCAATCAACATATTGTCGAACAGCAACCCATCGAGAGCGGCTTTCGCATCGGGGTAAATTTTCTTCATGGACCCTCACAAGATTGGTGCCGCACAGCTAACGCAGATGAACGCGTTTGCCAAGGGGCGGCGCAATCTCATTCCGCGGCCTGCCGAGGTTTATGAACACGGGCAAATTCCGGCAACCAATCACCATGGGCTGATAAAAGGTCTTCTGTCAGATCCCAGATCTGCTGCAAGTCCAGTTCGGCTGCCGTATGCGGGTCCATCATGGCGGCATGGTAAATGTGTTCGCGGTTTTCAGTCGTCAGTGCACGGACGGTTAATTCCTGCACGTTGATGTTGGTGCGGATGAGGGCTGTCAGCTGCGGCGGCAATTCGCCCACGTATGTGGGCTGAATGCCACGGTCGTCCACAAGGCACGGCACTTCCGCCGCGCAATCATCGGGCAACGACGTGATGCAGCCATTGTTGCGCTGATTGCCATAAATCACTGACGGTTCCCCCGTCCAAATGGAATTGACGATGGATGAAGCATATTCATGCGACGCTTCAACCTTGATGGTGTCTGCCGATTTGAAATCGGCCGAGTCTTTTTTCCAGCGCGCGATCTGCTCAATGCAGCGCTTGGGGTATTCATCGAGGGGAATGCCGAATTTTTCGATCAGATCGTCACGTCCCTCTTTGATAAAATATGGCGTGTATTCCGCGAAATGTTCAGAGCTTTCAGTCACGAAATAGCCGAGACGCTTCAACATTTCATATCGCACCTTGTTGGGGCAGCGCGGGTTCCAGTGCGACGGCTTAGGGAAACGCCCTTCGGCATAGCCTTTCAACAAGGCAGGATAGAGGTCGACGTGCGTACCGTCCTTCTGCTTGTGCTCGAATTGCAAATAGAACGCCATGTGGTTGATCCCTGCCGCACGATAGCGGATGTCCTCCACGGGAATATCAAGATCGCGCGCCAATTCATAAGCCGTGCCTTGCACGGAATGACACAAACCAACTTGCTTGATTTTGGGGAACTTCTGCGAAATGGCCCAGGTATTGATGGCCATGGGATTTACATATTGCAGCAGGTGCGCGTCGGGGCAGACCTGCATCATATCTTCACAGATCTTCCACAGGTGTGGCACGGTGCGAAGCCCGCGCATGATTCCACCCACGCCCAACGTGTCGGCAATGGTCTGGCGGAGATTGTATTTCTTTGGCACTTCAAAATCCGTGACCGTGCAGGGTTCATAACCGCCAATCTGGAAGGCGACGACAACAAAGTCAGCTCGTTCCAGCGCGCGCTTCTGGTTGGAGTAGGTCTCGACCTTGGCCTTGACGCCCAATGTGGAGATAATCTTGCGCGCCACTATTTCAGACTCTCCCAGGCGCTCGGGGTTGATGTCCATCAGTGCGATTGTGGCGCCGCCGGTGGCTTTGCGTTGTAAAATGTCGCCGATGATGTTTTTCATAAACACGGTGGATCCGGCACCGATGAATGTAATGCGTGGATTGGCGGACATTGGGAGTTTCCTTTTCAAAGCAGGCAGCGGTGGCACACGACGCGCACCGGGTTCAAATCATGAGCAGCATGATCGCCCCACGCCACATCCTGCGCAATCCAAAAAGTATATGAATGTTTCCGGTTTTTTAAGGTGTTGAGCTGGCACAAGGACTCGACTAAACTCAAGACATAGCAAAACTCACTCAGGGACGTTCCATGTCAAACCTCACTCTTGCAAACCGAATCTGGCCCGAAGCATCCTCGTCGAACCTCGTGCGCAACGTCGTCTTGGCTGTCGTCGGCAGCTTGGTTGTGGCGGCCGCTGCACAAATTACCGTTCCGATGTGGCCGGTGCCAATGACCCTGCAAACACTGGCGGTTCTGGCCGTTGGTGGGGCCTATGGTGCCCGTTTGGGTGCGGCGACGTTGGGGCTTTATGCGCTGGAAGGTGCCGTCGGCTTGCCATTTTTTGCCGGAGCAAAGTCCGGCCTGTTTGATGCCAAACTCGACTACCTGCTGCCCGCAAGCTCTATGGGCTATGTGCTGGGTTTTATCATGGCAGCGTATCTCGTGGGTAAACTGGTCGAATCGGGTTGGGCCAACACCTTGCTGAAATCGGTCGTCGCCACCTTGGCCGGAGCCGTTGTTCTCTATGTTCCCGGCCTTATTTGGCTGGCCATTTGGGCGTCAACCACGGGTGTTGTTCCTGAGGGTCAAACTGCTGTCCAGGCCGCGCTTGCGTGGGGGTTGCTCCCCTTCTTGTTGGGCGACACGGTGAAAGCCATCATCGCGGGGCTTGCTGTTCCGGCGGCGGGTGTACTGTTCGGAAAAAAATAACTTAACAAATCCTCACGTTTGCGTGCTGCAATTTGTCCACATATGGTGGTTGCGGCCCGCAAACGAAGCAGCTATTAGCAGCCGCGCTACTGGGGCGTCGCCAAGCGGTAAGGCACCGGATTTTGATTCCGGCATTCGGAGGTTCGATCCCTCCCGCCCCAGCCAGTTTCCTTACAGTTTTGAATGATTGATGTCCCGCGTGCGCACATTCAGTGGGTGACTGCCGGACGTGGCTTATACGTGGCCCACATCCAGCTCCAACACGCGCTGGATGTTTTGTTCATGCACAGTACGATAGGGTTCGAACATGGTGACCCAGCCGCGGGAAAGGGGACCGGCAATCAACTCCTCCAACGGTGTGGCGCGCAATTCCGGTTCGGTGCGGCAGCGCTTTAACATGCGAATGTATTGTTGTTGGGCCTTGATCAATCCCTTGTCGTAACCACCCGCCGCAATGATGTCGGGGTCGCCATGGTTGGGCAGAATGAAATCCGGATCAAGTGCTGCGAGCCGGTCAAGGTCTTTCAGGTGCGTATCAAACGCCGCAGGTTCACCGACGTAGGTCACGGTATCTTCCATGGTGTCACCGGCCAACAATATCCCCGACTGCTGGATCCAGACAACCGTGGCGTCGTCGCTGTGAATGTTGGCTTCAATCAATTCAACCCTGATGCGCCCAACATCGAGCGTCATGTGGCC
>JANOPL010000098.1:0-7862 GCA_031421835.1 Hyphomicrobiales bacterium
CGGGCGTTGGATGCGGTTGAACGCGCCTTGCCTGCCATTGCAGATGCGGCGGCCCTTGTGGCGTCACGCGTGGGCGATGGGGGGCGATTGTTTTATGCGGGCGCTGGCACCTCCATCCGCGTCGGCGTGCAAGACGGCACAGAGCTTCCGGCGACCTTTGGAATGCCAGACGACAAACTTTGTTATCTCATCGCCGGCGAACGTGCAGCGATGTTCGAAACACTGGCGGATGCAGAAGATGATGCAGAAAAGGGACGCGACGTTGCAAAGGCCTGCACGGCAAAAGATGTATTGATCGCCGTCGCCGCATCGGGCCGCACACCTTACACCCTTGCCGCTGCACAAACCGCGCGTGAGAATGGATGCGCCGTGATTGCAGTTGTCAACAATGCTGGCACCCCACTTGGCAAAGCGGCTGACATCGAAGTTTTCATCGACTCTGGTCCGGAAGTGATTTCGGGTTCAACGCGCATGGGTGCAGGCACGGCGCAAAAGGCCAGCCTCAATCTGATATCAAGCCTCGCCTTCACCCGACTTGGCGCAGTTCATGACGGGCTGATGGTGAATGTTCAAGCGGGCAACAGCAAACTGGTCGCGCGCGCCCATGGCATTGTGAAGAAAATCACCGCCGCGACCGACGCGCAAGTTGCTAATGCGCTGCAACTGTCGAACAACCAAATCAAGCCTGCGGTTTTGCTCTGCAAAGGTGCTGCTGACCATGCTGCGGCGCAAAAGCTTTTGGCTGATACAAAAGGAAATCTGAGGCTGGCCTTGTCGAAACTTTCGACATCGGTGTAGCCTCATTAATCTCAACAGGAGGAAGACAAAAAATGATCAAGACAACGCTGAAAACTCTGCTTCTCGCCGCCGTGGCCACGGGTGCAATGGCGGGCGCTGCTGCTGCCGGTAAACTGACAATCGAAAGCTGGCGCAACGACGACGCCACCATCTGGAAAGAAAAGCTCATTCCAGCTTTCAATGCAAAATATCCAGATATTCAAGTTGAGTTCACACCCACTGCACCAAAAGAATACAACGCAGCACTCAACGCCCGCCTGGAAGGCGGCACGGCTGGCGACATCATTACCTGCCGTCCGTTTGATGCATCACTGGAACTTTACAACAAAGGCCATCTTGCTGCTTTGAATGATCTGCCGTCGATGGGTAATTTCTCCGAAGTCGCCAAAAGCGCATGGACCACGGACGATGGTAAAGCCACATTCTGCGTGCCGATGGCGTCAGTTATTCATGGCTTCATTTACAACAAGGACATCTTCAAGGAAGTGGGTGTCGAGCCACCAAAAACTGAAGAAGAATTCCTGGCCGTGTTGGAAAAGATCAAGGCGGGTGGCACCTACACGCCCCTCGTCATGGGCACCAACGACCAATGGGAAGCGGCCACCATGGGCTTTCAAAACATTGGGCCGAATTACTGGAAAGGTGAAGAAGGCCGTAAAGGTTTGATCGACGGCACTGCGAAGCTCACCGACAAGCCTTACGTTGATACTTTCGCGGCTTTGGCCAAGTGGTCGCCTTACATGGGTGAAGGCTATAAAGCCCAAACTTATCCAGACAGCCAGAACCTGTTTGGATTGGGAAAAGGTGCAGTCTATGCCGCAGGCTCTTGGGACATTTCCACGTTCCGTGGCCAGAACGTCAACATGGGTGCGTTCAAAGCGCCACCTCCCGCTGGTTCTGATTGCTATATCTCAGACCACACTGACATTGGCATCGGCTTGAATGCCAAGTCCGGCAATGCCGAGGAAGCCAAGAAGTTCCTCGACTGGGTTGGTTCGGAAGAATTTGCGAACATTTTTGCAAACGCTCTGCCTGGCTTCTTCCCGCTCTCAAATGCCAAGGTCACGCTGTCTGATGACGTGGCCCAGGAATTTGTGAACTGGCGCGGCGAATGCAAATCAACAATCCGCAACAGCTATCAAATCCTGTCGCGCGGAACACCGAACCTTGAAAACGAAATGTGGAACGTTTCAGCGCAAGTGCTGAACGGAACACTGACGCCGGACGCTGCTGCAGCCCAACTGCAGGACGGCCTGAAGAAGTGGTACGCCCCACAGCAGAAGTAAGTTTGAAACCGTGCATAAAGCAAAGGCCCCCCTCCCCCCTTCGGGGTACTCCCCCAACGAGTTGGGGGAGAAATCTGCTGCGAGTCCTTCCCCAACTTGTTGGGGAAGTGCCCGAAGGGCGATGGGGGCCTTTGGTGTGGGGCCAGCATGAGCACCTCCCACCTCATTGGCGTATCACGTGGCGCTTACACGCGTTCCTTGGTTTTTTTCCTCGCTCCCGCCGTTCTCATTTACAGCGCGTTTTCAATTTATCCGCTGCTCAATACGATTCTGAATTCCTTCTACGACAAGCAGGACAACGGTACCTTTATTTATAATGGCATCGCCAATTTCACCACACTGTTGACGGATCCCACATGGTCGGCTCCGTTCTGGAACGCATTCTGGAACAACTGCAAATTCTTCTTCATTCATATGCTGGTGCAGAATCCGATCGGGCTATTGCTTGCGGCTCTTTTGAGCCTTCCGGTGTTGCGATTCCGGTCAGCCTACCGCACATTGATCTTCATGCCGACAATGCTGTCCGTCGTCGTTATTGGATTTAGTTGGCAATTGATCCTTTCACCACTATGGGGCATCGCCAAAATGCTTTTGCAAGGCGTTGGTCTTGGATTTCTTTTCGGTCCGTGGCTAGGGCAGGAATCGACGGCACTCCTCACCATTTCACTGATTTCAGTATGGCAGTTTGTCGGCATTCCGATGATCCTGATCTACACAGCACTCCTCGCCATTCCCGATGAGTTGATTGATGCTGCAACCGTTGACGGCCTCAATCAGTTTCAGGCCTTCTTCTATGTGAAACTGCCGCTGATCTTGCCCACCATCGGGCTCGTGTCGGTTCTCACCTTCGTCAACAACTTTAATGCTTTTGATCTGGTCTATGCCATGAAGGGCGCATTGGCAGGCCCCAACTTCTCAGCCGATATTATGGGCACATTGTTTTACCGCGTGTTCTTCGGCAACCAGTTGCAGAACGGCGATGTGTCGATGGGTGCCACCATTGCGACCATGATGTTGATTATTATTTTGTGTGGCGTGATGGTCTATCTGTTTCTGGTCCAGCGGCGTTTGCAACGGTATTCTTTCTGATGCGCCGCCCAGCCTCAGCTTTTATCGTTCACGGCATTCTCGGGCTATACACGTTGCTGGCGCTGTTTCCGATTATTCTCGTGATCATGAATTCGTTCAAAGCCAAGCGCGCCATTTTCAACACGCCGCTGCAACCGCCCATGCCGTGGAACTTTGACCTCATCGGTTACGCACGGGTGTTCGGCGACAGCGCAATTGCTTCATACTATCTCAATTCCATCATCGTCACCGTGGGTACGATTTTTTTCACCCTGCTGTTTGGGGCCATGGCAGCCTGGGCGCTGACTGAATACAAATTCCGCTGGAACACTGCCTTGGGCATTTTCCTTGCCATCGGCATCATGGTGCCAATACGTCTGGGTTCAGTGTCCATCATTCAAATGGTGGCGGACCTTAATCTCATCAACACTCTCACAGCATTGGTGCTGGTTTACGTTGCGCAAAACTTGCCGCTTGCGGTGTTCATTTTATCGGAGTTCATCCAGCAAATTCCGAAAGACTTGCGCGAGGCCGGGCGGTGTGACGGACTTTCCGAATATAACATTTTCTTTTTCATCATTCTGCCCCTGCTGCGTCCGGCCATGGCAACGGTTGCGGTGTTTACAATGATCCCCGTATGGAATGATTTGTGGTTCCCCCTGTTGCTTGCACCCACGGGTGGGAAGCAAACCATTACGCTTGGCGTGCAGCAGTTTCTGGGTCAATACATTACCGACTGGAATGCGGTGTTGGCCGCACTGTCAACGGCCATTGTTCCCGTTCTCATCCTTTATGTTATTTTTTCCCGTCAGCTGATCCGGGGTCTCACCTCGGGCGCTGTGAAATGAGCGACACATGGCCGAAGTCAGAATAGAAAAACTCCACAAGTCTTATGGTCAGGTCGATGTCTTGAAAGATATCAACCTGATTGTTGAAGACGGTTCATTTGTCGTGCTTGTCGGTCCATCCGGCTGTGGCAAATCCACATTGCTGCGCTCGGTCGCGGGGCTTGAACCGGTGACAGGTGGTGACATCTCGATTGATGGCCGCAACGTCAGCGACCTAGCACCTGCAAAGCGGGAAATTGCCATGGTGTTCCAATCCTATGCGCTTTACCCGCACATGAATGTTGAAAACAACATGGCCTTCGGACTTAAATTTGCCAAGACACCAAAAGCCGAAATCGCCGCTCGCGTGGCCGAGGCTTCGCGCATTCTGCAACTCGACGCGCTGCTAAAGCGTCGTCCCAAAGAACTGTCCGGCGGACAGCGCCAGCGTGTTGCCATTGGTCGCGCCATTGTGCGCAAGCCGAAAGTGTTTCTGTTCGACGAACCGCTGTCCAATCTCGATGCCGCTTTGCGCGTCAATACGCGGGTGGAAATTGCCAACCTGCACAAGCTGCTGAAAGCCACCATTCTCTATGTGACCCATGATCAGGTGGAAGCCATGACATTGGCCGACAAGATTGTGGTGATGAACCAGGGCCGCATTGAACAGGCAGGCAAACCGCTGGAGCTTTATTACAAGCCTTCAAACCTGTTTGTGGCCCGCTTCATCGGTTCGCCCGCCATGAACATTCTACCGGCAAAAATCTCAGAGGATGGCAGATCAGTTTTGGTGCAGGGAACCAAATTGCCGCTTGGCTTGAAACCACAAAACGGCGAAATGATTCAGTTTGGTTTCCGTCCGGAACACAGTGTGTTTGCCAAGTCCGGTATTCCCGTGACAGTCAATCTGATCGAGCGTTTGGGCGAAATCGGCTACGCCCATTGCCGCACCACTGATGGGCTGAATGTGTTGGTCGAAATCAAAGGCGATCCCAAATTGCCCGTGGGCACGAAGGCATTTGTGACGCCTGCCAATCAGCACATGCACATTTTTGATGAGAACGGCGACAGGCTCAACGCCTGATCTGTTCACTTCAGAAGTTGTGCCACCAAAGCTTGCGTCATGCGTGGCAAGTCATAAGGGAAGCGCGCGGTGATCAGGTTGCCGTCTACGACACATGGTTCGTCAATCACCGTGGCGCCTGCATTGGCGACATCTTGCATGATATTCCACACTGACGTGGCTCTTTTACCTTTCAAAATTCCAGCATTCACCATCACCCATTGGCCGTGGCAAATGGCGCAGGTTGGCTTTCCGGCGGCGTGCATATTCCGCACAAAATCCGTGGCGTTTTTATCGGCGCGCAGCGCATCGGGGTTCCAGCAACCGCCTGGTAAAATCAGCGCGTCATAGTCCTCAACTTTTGCGTCATGCATGAACCTGTCAATTTTGATCCAACCCGCATTCTCCATTAAACGGATTGCCAACACATGGGTTTCGGTTTGTGGCGGAAAGCGCAACCCCAAGGTCGGGTGGAACTCTCCCACTTTTGGCGATACCACATGCACCGTTGCACCATGTTCGGTGAGCCAGCGATGTGCGCCTAAAATTTCAACTTCCTCAACGCCGTTGGCGCAGCAAATGGCGATGCGTTTGCCTTTCAGCAATTCCGGGTTTGACGGCGGATCGAAGAGGTAAGCATTCAGTTCGCGGTTCAACTCGCCATCAGCCGTGGTCAGCAGTTCGGTTGAAATCGACGGCACGGGCGCTGGTGTCATCAACTGCTGCATGCGCGAGAAGGCGGCGGCTTGTAACGGCTTGTTCATTTCATACTCTCCCGGAGCTTGCGTGATTGACATCATTCGTTTTTTGCAAGACTGTTATAACAGTTGGAGGGACGTAAATGAAGTACGGATTTAATCTTTTGTTGTGGACTGGCCATGTAACGGATGAGCATCTGCCAATTCTCAAGGCGCTGAAAAAAGCGGGTTACCACGGCGTGGAACTGCCGTTGTTTGAAGGTACGCAGGACCATTACGCCAGACTTGGCGATCATTTACGCAAACTTGATCTGGGTGTCACTGCGGTGAGTGTGTTAGGTGCTGGTCACAACTCATTGTCAAACGACAAGGCCGAACGCCAAGCCGCCGTGGCCCGCGCAAAGTGGGCGGTAGACTGCACAGCGGCCTTGGGGGCAAATATTCTTGCAGGCCCCATGCATTCGGAAATCGGCTACTTCACGGGCAGTGGTGCCACGGCACAGGAACGTAAGCGCGGCCTCGTCTTCCACCGCGCCGTAGGTGATCATGCAGCCAAGAAAGATGTACGTCTGGCGGTTGAAGCGCTCAACCGGTTTGAGTGCTATTTCCTCAACACCATGGCACAGTTGGCGGATTATCTGGATGAAGTCGACCACCCGCATATCAAAGCCATGTACGATACGTTTCATTCCAACATCGAAGAGAAAGACCCGGTGGGTGCGATCAAGACCATCAAGCGCCATATGATTCATGTGCATATTTCTGAAAATGACCGCGGCACGCCGGGCAAAGGCCATCTACCACTGGATGCGACTTACAAGGCGCTGAAGGCGGCGAAGTATGAGGGATGGATGACGATTGAAGCTTTCGGCCGCGCCATTCCCGCACTCGCCGCTGCCACCCGCGTGTGGCGCGACTTTTTTCCAAACAAGGAAGAGGTTTATAAATTCGGCTTGAAGCATATGAAAGCGGGCATGGGGGGCAAGTGAAAAAGATCTACGTCATCGGCACTTGCGATACCAAGAGCGATGAACTGAACTTTGCTGTGGCATGCATACGAGCAGCCGGGCTTGAAGCTGTGCTCGTTGATGTCAGCACAACACCGCACGGGTTTTCGTTTGATATTGCAGCGGCAACAATCGCCGCTGCACATCCTTCCGGTGCTTCAGCAGTATTGGAAAAGTCTGATCGCGGTGAAGCCGTCTCAGCCATGGCCGACGCGGTGTCGATGTGGCTACCGCGCCAACAGGATGTTGCAGGCGTATTGGGCTTGGGCGGCTCCGGCAATACGGCGATTGTCACACAAGCCATGCGAGCGTTGCCGGTTGGTGTGCCGAAAGTCATGTTATCCACGCTGGCATCCGGACATGTTGCAGGCTTCGTCGGGTCGACTGACATTTGCATGATGCATTCGGTTGTGGACATTGCCGGCCTCAACGCCATCTCCCGCACCATCATCGCCAATGCCGCCCATGCGGTCGTGGGGATGGTGCGCCATGCGGGAACCGTAGCTGTGGCCTCTCGCCCCGCCATTGGCATGACCATGTTCGGTGTGACAACTGCTTGCATCACGCACATCCGAAAACTGATTGAACCTGCGTGCGAGAGCTATGTGTTCCACGCCACGGGCACGGGCGGCCAGAGTTTTGAGAAGCTGGCTGAGTCAGGCTACTTCGAAGCGGTGTTTGACATTACCACAACAGAAGTGGCGGATTATTTGTGTGGTGGTGTGTTGCCATGTACGGCGGACCGCTTCGGCGCTTTCATTCGCAAGACCATTCCCTATGTGGGGTCGGTGGGTGCAGTTGACATGGTCAATTTTGGTGCGCGCGACACGGTGCCTGAAAAATATCGCGACAGAAAATTTCATGTTCACAATGCCCACGTGACTTTGATGCGCACCACAGCTGACGAGAACCGCAGGATTGGTGCATTCATTGTCGAGCGCCTCAACCAGATGCAAGGCCCCGTCCGGTTTTTGCTGCCGTCGAAAGGTGTGTCCGCCATTGATGCGGAGGGTCAAGTGTTTCATGATCCAGAAGCCGACACGGCATTGTTTGACGCCATCAAACAGGGATGGCAGCCTGCCCCCCATCGTAAGCTGATCGAAATCAACGCCCAT
>JANOPL010000099.1:0-2758 GCA_031421835.1 Hyphomicrobiales bacterium
TTGTGAAGATCCAATGAGGTTTGCGATGGCATTCAGCACGTCGCCCGATGCATCACCTGCGGAAACCTGTGCCGTCGCCAGATTGAGATTGACCGTCACACCTGCAGCGGAACCCGCATAGCTTGCCGTGTCATTACCGCCTTGACCGTTCAACTGGTCCGCACCACCACCCCCAATGAGCGTATCATCACCAAGCCCACCATTCAGGGTGTCAGTCCCAAGGCCGCCGTTCAGAACATTGCTGGCACTGTTTCCCGTTAGGGTGTCGTTGCCACCGCCTGTCGAAGCATTCTCAATCAGCACACCATAGGCAATTGAGATATTGCTGGTCATGCTGTTGCAAGATGAGAAAGCGCCTTCGTTCAAATCAATGATGGACTGTGTGGACCAGCCGCTGACGTCAAGGCTGTCAAGGCCGCCACTGTCAAACAAGCACAGAATGGGGTTGAGGTTCAGCGTGAAGTCATAGATGCCACCTGAAACGCCGCCCAACGTGGAGTTAAATCCATAGACCGTGCTGCCAAGCCTGGTGGTGGTTTCAACACCATACATCGCCTGCAACGCCAGAATATCATCAATCATGGCGGTTTGCGGTTCATAGAGCTTGTTGTCAGCACCCACCCAATCAGCCCAGGCAACCAGCGTTTGCTCACCTTGACTACCCCACGAAGGTCCGAAATAGGACATGATGGAGTAGACGGTGCTGTCGCGAAAATTCGACGGCGCGGGGCTGACGTCATAATCGCCCGAATGCTCAAGCCCAAGAGCATGGCCAATTTCGTGGACATACGTCGAGAAGCCGTGCCTGCCAATGATCGGGTTTACCAGATTATTGTTGGCATCATTGTAGTTGGGCGTGCCGCTGCCGTTGAAAGCATTGTTGATCCAGACAGTGCCGCCGGTTGGAAAATAGGCCGCCGCATAGTCGTTGAAAGTGCCATCATAATTATTGGCAAATTCGATGTCGCTGGTGGTGGCTGTCGTCAGCACCATATCAGGCGCAATGATGTCGTCCCACAGTCCCAGGGCAATCGTTGCCATGGCCTGCTGTTGCGCCGTGAAGGCCGAAAAACCAGCCGTTTCACCAAACATGGCTGTCAGACCAGCCGTTGACGTTGGGAATGCATACGTAATCGTGGAGCCTGACCAAAGTGAACCGCTGTTCAGCTGGTTGATGACCTGCGCGTTGGTCCAAGTCGGAAGTGGCATGCAATCTCCTACAATCTCAGTTGGGTGCCAAACAAATTTGGCTTTTTTGTTGCACTCTTCGTGCCGCAGGAATGGACCCCACCCCTCAACACAAGTGGTCGAGTCTTATGGTCAGATTGTTATCAAAAGGTGAGAGTTGCTGTGCCAAATCCAATCATCTTTAACGAACTGTTACTGCGACAAATGAAATCTTAAAGTTTTTCAATGGACCCAAGGCTTTTTCTTTCATTTTTTTAGTCATATAGAACTTAAATGACAACAGCGACCACGGCAGCCCCTCAAAAACGCATTATTCCCCTCATTCTGTGCGGCGGATCGGGAACCAGGCTCTGGCCGCTGTCGCGATGGAACAAGCCAAAACAGTTTCTGCGCCTGCTCGGACAGCATTCGCTGCTGGAAACCACTCTGTTGCGGTGCCGTAACGACATTTTTGATATGAAGCCCATCATCGTAGGTGCTGAAGCCCACGGGCAAATATTGCGGGAAACCGTCGCTGACCTTGGCATCAAGGCTGACATCATCCTTGAGCCTGATCGCCGCGACTCCTGTGCGGCAATTGTTGCCGGCGTGCTGGCTGCGGCGCAACGAGACGCCAATGCTTTGGTGATGATGATGGCAGCCGACCACGATATTCCAGACATTGCGGCATTTTCGGCTGCGGCGCGTCAAGCCGCCGGAGCGGCTGAAGACGGGCACATCGTAACCTTTGGAGTGAAGCCGCTGAACCCAGCGACAGGTTACGGTTACATTCTTGCAGGGGCCCAGGTGCCAGGCTCAACCGTTCGCAAGGTGGAGCGATTTGTTGAAAAGCCCAACTTTGAGACAGCCAAACATTACCTCGAATCCGGCTATTTGTGGAACAGCGGAAACTTCATGTTCTCCGCCAGCGCCCTGCTTGATGATGCCGCGCGGTTTGTCCCGCAAATCCTGACCGCCGTCAAAGATGCGGTGCAAGGCGCCAGCCAGACAGCCAATGGCTTGCTGCTCGACAAGGCCTTCTTCTCAACAGCGCCGCGCATCTCATTTGATTATGCCATCATGGAAAAAACAGCGAGGGCCGCAGTCCTGCCAGTCGGATATGCGTGGAGTGACATAGGTTCGTGGGATGCAGTGGCCGAAATGCTTCCCAAAAATGCCGACAAAAATGTCGTCATTGGCCAAGGCAAAATTGAACATTCCGAGAATGTGTTTGTCCATTCTGAAGACCTGCTCACCGTTGTCCTCGGGTGCAAGGATATTTCGGTCATTGCCACGCCAGAGGCAGTGCTCGTCGTCGGCAAAGGCCAAAGTGAAAACATCAAAACCGTTCTCGACAACTTGAAAGCGGCTGGAAAGGTCTGATTGATTTAACGCGAGGTGCTGTTCCATCGCAGTTCACCACCAGCCGTTTTACACAACACTTGTAGAGCTGCCTTGAAGGCGGGCGATAGTCCTTCGTGCTCCAGAGCGAATGCAACGTTGGCTGACAGAAAACCAATACGATCTCCGCAGTCATAGGTCTTTCCGCGGTACTTCAAACCATAGAAGGCTTGGTTGTGCAGAAGATGGA
>JANOPL010000100.1:0-26833 GCA_031421835.1 Hyphomicrobiales bacterium
TGATCTTGCGGGAAATGCCGCCACCCCGCGCCGTGTTGGGCATGAGTACACAATAGCGCCCGGCGAGCGAAAGAAAGGTTGTGAGTGCAGCACCCTTGTTGCCGCGCTCTTCTTTCACGACCTGCACCAGCAAAATCTGGCGGCGCTTGATCACTTCTTGAATCTTGTAAACCCGGCGGCGCGGGCGGCGTTGCTGGCGGCGTTGCGGCACTTCTTCAAGAGCATCCTCGGCGCCAACCGACTCAATTTTGCGGTCATCAGCATTTTCTTCAATACTGACGATTTCACCAGCTTCAGGCGTCGGAACCGGTTCGGAAGGCGTTTCTTCTAAACCGTCATCAACACTTTCCAGTGAGGGCAACTCTTCGGCGTCAAGCGGCATGGCTTCAGCGGAAGAAACCTCCTCACCATTTTCATCGTCTTGATGATCTTCGGGTTCGGCGGGTTGGCCATTATCGCCGTTCGCTGGTTCCGAATGGCCATCATCATCATCGTCGTCTTCGCGATCCAGGGCGTCTTCTTCTTCCTGCTCTTTCAGCAGGGCCAAGCGATCAGCAATCGGGATCTGATAATAGTCAGGGTGAATTTCAGCGAAAGCCAAAAAGCCATGGCGGTTGCCGCCATATTCCACGAAGGCTGCCTGCAACGACGGCTCTACGCGCGTTACCTTTGCGAGATAAATATTGCCTTTGAGTGGTTTGCGATTGAGGCTTTCGAAGTCAAATTCTTCAATGCGGGTGCCGCGGGCCACCACAACGCGAGTTTCCTCGCGTTGGCTGGCGTCGATGAGCATTTTGTTGCCCATGGTCTGTAATCCTTGTCACCGTGCATGGCCTGCCATTGCCGCCGCCGTCCGGTCTGTTACGGAGCAAGGGGTGGGGGGATGCACGGTTGAATGTGGGAGCTGATAGAGCGGGCGCGATGCCAACCGCCAACGCTGCAACATGCGGCGCTGTGGTGTGTAATGCATTCGACGTGTCCAGGCTCATGTGTCCCAAGTTAATTGTTAGCTCCATCAGAACTGACAGAGCGGTTGATAACGCACAGTGCGGTCCACCTGATGGTTCCGACCATCCGAGTGGTATCCGGGGTTTCGACGAGAAACCCGATATTTGCGCCGTCGACAGGTTGCTTTCCAAACATGAAGCTGACCGGACACCCGTTTATTGCGAAACTGTCTTGTCTACAGCCAAAGGTCGCAAAAACGACTGAGTCTGACTGGTGACGATTTAATGTAGGGGGCATTGCGGCCCCATGCAAGCGCCATGCACAGGCATTTGCCGTTTGGCAAGGTCTGGTTAACCCTGTGGGCCTAGGTTCGCAATTGAGAGTGCAAAACCCAAATAAGTCAAAGTTATTCAATCACATTAAATCAATGAGTTACACTTCAAAGCTAGAGTATTTTATGAGCGGGACCACGCGATTTTTAACGGTTCTCATGGTGCTGGTGTGGTGTTCGGCGCCGGCTTGGGCCGCGAAACCGACGACGGCAACGGCCATCGACGTGGTAAAAAAGGATGAAATGACCCGTTTTATTGCGGAGTTGACGGGAGAAACCGGGTTTTCAGCTCAAGTATTGGCCGAGCCTTATCGCGTTATCATCGATCTATCGAATGTGAGCTTTGATCTGCCACCGGGTGCGGGCCGCAAATCCAACGGTCTGATCCGCCAGGTGCGCTACGGTATCATCGAGAAGGGTAAATCGCGCATTGTGATTGATACGCTTGGCCCGGTGCTGATCAAGCAATCGCAGCTTTTACCGCGTAAAGGCAAATCCAAACCACGCATCGCGATTGATTTGATAGCGACGACGCCCGAAGCATTTGCAGCCACCTCAGCGCGCGATGAAGCACTGGCCAAAGTCGAAGCAACGGGCAATGCCACGGCAAGCCTGCCCATCATCATGCCGAAGGTATTTCCAGCCGAGATATCTCAAAAGCAAAGCGGACGTCGTTTGATTGTCATTGATCCCGGACACGGTGGCATGGATCCGGGTGCGATCAGCAAAAATAATACCAGGGAAAAAGATGTGGTATTTGACTTCGCCAGAGACTTGCAAGCTGCAGTTCTGGCGGCTGGAAAACACGATGTCATGCTGACGCGCGACTCCGATCGTTTCATGTCATTAACGGACCGCGTGGCGTTTACCCGCCGCAATCAAGCTGATTTGTTTATTGCCGTGCATGCCGATATCTTGCGTGGACAAACCGTGAGTGGAACCACACTTTATACCCTCTCTGACACCGCGTCCGATGAGGAGGCGGCAGCTCTAGCACTGAAGGAAAATCGCGCTGACATCATTGCGGGCGTGGATTTGGGGGATCAGATTGTCGAAGTTGCCGACATTCTTATCGATCTGGTCCAGCGTGAGTCAAAGAACCACGCCAACTTGTTTTCGTCCAAAGCCTTGATTGAGTTGAAAGGTGTAACGACCATGACGGGCCAACCGCTGCGGTCTGCTGGTTTCGTCGTGTTAAAGGCACCTGACGTGCCGTCAATCCTCATGGAATTGGGTTATCTTTCCAGTCCTGATGACGAGAAAAAATTGAAAAGCCCCAAATGGCGTAAAGCCATGGCGGCGGCCATGGTTGTGGCGATTGACAAGCATTTTGCCGCCATGAATGCCGCTGAGTAGCCACAATCCCGGCCTAATTTTATGTTTCGCGCGCTGTAATTGTGTTAACCGCCATTTCGCGGTTATTGCTTTGTAACTGCGGGATTCGGAAAGGCGATTGGGGCAATGCTCAGGTTTTTAGGTTGGATGTTCACTGCGGCATTCATGATCGTGCTGGGTCTTGCCGGCGTTGCGTTGTATGTCATTTGGGATGTGTCAAAAGACTTGCCGGACTACAAACAACTTGCCGCTTATGAACCCCCCGTCATGACGCGCATGCATGCCGCTGACGGATCTCTGTTGGCGGAATATGCAGAACAACGTCGCCTCTTCGTGCCAATTGAACAAGTGCCCCCAAAACTGGTGCAGGCCTACCTCGCGGCAGAAGACAAGACTTTCTATACTCATGCCGGGCTCGACTGGCGCGGCATTGCTGCGGCCGGCTTGCGCTATGTGCAGGTTAAAGTCATGGGGCAACGGGGCCAGGTTGTGGGTGCATCGACGATCACGCAACAGGTCGCGAAAAACTTCCTGCTTTCAAATGAGCAAACGCTGACACGTAAACTGAAGGAAGCTTTGGTGGTGCAACGCATCGAAGCGGCATTCACTAAAGACCAGATTCTTGAACTCTATCTCAACGAAATTTATCTCGGTTTAAAGTCTTACGGCATTGCCGCAGCGTCTTTGAACTACTTCGGAAAGTCTCTCGACGAGTTGACCATTGATGAAATGGCCTATCTCGCTGCCTTGCCGAAGGGACCAGAAAATTACCATCCCTTCCGCAACACCAAACGTGCCACAGAACGGCGCAATTGGGTGCTCGAACAAATGCAAAGCAATGGTTACATCACCGCGCAGGAATCCAAGGATGCGCAAGCCAAGCCGCTGGCTGTGTCGCCCCGGCCGTTTGGCGCAAAACTCTTTGCGGCAGAGGGCTTCGCCGAAGAAGTTCGGCGCGATCTGGTTGAACTTTATGGCAAAGAAGGATTGGGCAAAGGTGGTTATTCGGTTCGCACCACTCTCGATCCAAAACTTCAAATTTTTGCAAGGCAATCTTTGGCGCGGGGACTGATTGAGTTTGACCGCAAACGCGGGTTTCGCGGGCCCGTGAAGCAAGTTGATATGCAAGGTGGCGATTGGGCCAAGCACATGGACGGTATGATTGTGGCCGACGATGTGGCACCTTGGCGACTTGCAATCGTAACCGGGGTTGATGACGCCGCCGCCCAAATCGGTTTGCAACCATCGCGATTGCCGAACGGCACTTTGGCAGAAGAGCGCGAAACCGGAAATATTCCTGTGGAACTGATGGCTTGGGCGCAAGCCTTCGTTGACGGCACAAAACTGGGTAAACCTGTGACAAAAGCCAGTCAGGTTTTGAAAGCCGGCGATATCGTTTACGTGGCACCGTCCGCCAACGCACAACAATGGCACTTGGTGCAAGTACCCGATGTCGAAGGCGGACTTGTGGCCATGGACCCGCACACCGGCCGGGTGTTGGCAATGGTAGGGGGTTTTTCTTATTCAGGCTCGCAATTCAATCGTGCGACGCAGGCGATGCGCCAACCCGGCTCATCGTTTAAACCCATTGTTTACGCAGCCGCTCTCGACAATGGTTACACGCCGTCCTCGGTGGTGGTGGATGCGCCAGTGACGTTCAAGTTATCAAACGGCAAAACCTGGAAGCCGAAGAACTACACTGACAAATTCTATGGCCCATCAACGTTGCGCCGTGGCATTGAACAGTCGCGTAACGCCATGACCGTGCGACTGGCGGACGATCTGGGCATGACAAAAATCGCTGACCTGGCCCAGCGTCTTGGCATTTACGACCAGATGCCGCGCCATCTTGCAAACTCTTTAGGCTCGGCAGAAACAACACTTTTGCGAATGACAACAGCCTATAGCATGTTCGCAAATGGCGGTCAGAAAATTGAAGCCACGGTCATCGACCGAATTCAGGATCGCCGTGGCAAAACCATTTACCGCCACGACAAGCGTGACTGTGCGTCATGCCAAGTTGAAACGTTCAGGGAAAATATGGTTGAACCTGAGTTCATTGATGTGCGCGAGCAAGTCATGAGTCCTTACACCGCTTATCAAATCACCTCGATGCTGGAAGGTGTGGTGGATCGCGGAACGGGTAAAAAGGTGCAAATTGTCGGCAAGCCCGTGGCTGGCAAAACTGGCACCAGCAACGACGAACGCGACGCTTGGTTCATTGGCTACACGCCGAACCTGGCGGTTGGTGTCTACGTCGGCTATGACAATCCGAAACCTATGGGCAAGAAGCGCACAGGCGGGGAGTTGGCAGCACCTATTGTTGCTGACTTCATGAAGCTTGCGTTGAAAGATCAGGCGGCAATTCCGTTTCATGTGCCGCGCGCAATTGAATTGATCCCCATCAACGCCGCCAATGGAAAGCGTGCGATTTTCGGACAACCCGACACTATTCTGGAAGCCTTCAAACCCGGTGATGAACCGCCGGAGAACACGCGTTTGATTGGGCAGACCGCCAGCATTTCAGGTGCTGACAAGGTCAAAAAAGGCGAAGGTCTGGTATTGGTACCTGCCGCCAAAAAAGCGGGTTCCTCCAGTGGCGGGTTGACGGGGCAGGGCGATGGCCTCTATTGAACGCGCAACTTTTTAACCGAGTAGATGAAAACGATGCGCGCTGAAATTATAAAGGTCGTCGAAGAAACCGAACAGTCCATTGGTCTGCTGCGGAGGCATCTTTGACTGGGACAAATCCGTCCGCGATCTGGCTGAACTGAACGCCAAAGCCGAAGACCCCACGTTGTGGAATGACCCGCAAAAAGCGCAAGAAATGATGCGCCGAAGGCAGGAACTCGAAAATCGCATCGGCGCCATCAAGCGCATTGAACAGGCAATCGTTGACAACACTGAACTCATTGCCATGGGCGAGGCAGAAGGGGATCAATCGATTGTAGATGACGCAGAGAAAGTTCTGGCCGGACTGAAGAGTGAAGTGGCTGCGGCAGAGCTTGATGCACTGTTGTCAGGCGAGGCTGATGCCAACGATACTTACCTGCAAATCAATGCTGGAGCAGGCGGCACGGAGAGCCAGGATTGGGCCTCGATGCTCATGCGCATGTATGTGCGCTGGGCCAACAAGAACAAGTTTAAAGTCGAAGTTTTGGACCAGCATGATGGTGAAGAAGCAGGGATCAAATCCTGCACGCTGCAAATCAAAGGTCACAATGCCTATGGCAAAATGAAAACCGAAAGTGGCGTACATCGCCTCGTTCGAATTTCACCTTATGACTCGAATGCACGCCGCCACACGTCGTTCTGTTCTGCCTGGGCCTATCCGGTGATTGACGACAATATTAACATTGAAATTGTCGAAAGTGATTTGAAGATTGATACCTACCGCGCCTCGGGTGCGGGTGGACAGCATGTGAACACCACCGATTCCGCTGTTCGGATTACCCACGTGCCCACCAATATCATCGTGGCCTGCCAAGCCGAGCGTTCACAACACAAGAACCGTGCCACTGCGATGAAAATGTTGAAGGCGCGCCTCTACGAATTGGAATTGCAAAAGAAGCAGGAAAAAGTCGATGCGGCCAATGCCAAGAAAACTGACATTGGCTGGGGTCATCAAATCCGCTCGTATGTACTCCAACCTTATCAGTTGGTGAAAGACCTGCGCACTGGCCACACCAGCACCAACCCTGCCGCCGTTCTTGACGGGGAGGTTGACGATTTCATTCAATCTTCACTGGCGCACCGGGTCTATGGCGGTGCCGTTGAAGTTGAAGACATCGATTAGAAGTCGGCCTTTTTGCGCGGTGCAGACTTTTGTTCCAAAGGTGGATTCAGACTGGCTGGCGGCTGAGAACCGTTGCTGTAACCATTGACCAATCCACCAGCCTTCAATGCTGCTCCATTCGCACTGGGTGCTGTGTTGTGACGAATGGAGCCATAAACATAAGCCCCGTTTTCAATGCTGATGGTATCATTGAACACGTCGCCTTCCACATGTGCACCCGCATGGATGTAAACATTTGAGCCTTGCAAAGGACCGAGCACGCGACCCCGCACATGAAGCACGTCGCCTGTAACGCTGCCGTGGACGATGCCAGCCTGGTCTACAACGCACATTCCCGCTTGAACGGTGCCGCGTACGGTGCCGTCTATGTGCAATTCCCCGTCGCAGATCACGTGGCCTTCGATGGTGCAATTGCGCCCCAGGAACGACGGCTCCGCCGCTGCCGATTTGGAGCTCGGCTGTAACGCTTGTTGTTGTTTCTTTTTACGCGTGAAAAACATGTACTAAACAGAACCCAAATGGGTTTCCCCAATTTTTGTGGACGCTAGCTGTTTAATGAACAATTGTCATGAGGGAAATAAGGCGTAAACGCCGCCATGCTTTCGACACGCTTTACTGGCCTTAAAGCCTTGGAATTCCCGTGGCAGTCGCGTTAAAACTGGAATTGTGGATTGTCTGAGTCCATTGGATAGTGAGGCTGAGAAGGCAAGTGCGGCGCAAAGCTCTGAAAGTATCTGTTCTGAGTCTTTTGTGGGTGGTCGGTCTCGTGGTGATCGCCGCTGCAGCGTTCTATTGGCGTCTGAGCCAAGGCCCCATTTCATTGGCTTTCATGGGGCAGTCGATTGAAAATGCCATTAACCGACAACTTCCGGGCTTTCAAATCGCCATCGGCGAATCCGAGTTGGAATTGGACAGTGAAACCAAAACACCACACGTGAGAGTTCGCAATCTCATACTGTCAGATGCAGATGGTCAACAGATTGCCAGCGCTCCCAAAGCCGGCGTGGCGTTGGACACGACAAATTTTTTGACAGGAACCGTCAGCATCCAATCACTGGATTTGATCGGTGCAAAGATTAACGTGCGGCGCAACCTGGATGGCGGCTTGCAACTTGGTTTTGATAATCAAACAAGTGCCATTGATGATGATGTTGTCTTGGAATCCGAGATCGCGCCCGGTACAAACACCGGCAAGTCTGATGCAATGGAACCGGGCGCTGAACCGGCAAAGCCGTTGGTATCAGGTGGCCGCATTTTGGAACTGCTTGATGCCGGTGGGACCGGCGGGTCGCTTTCGAGATTGACGGAAGTGCGCTTGTCTCGTGCTGTCTTGAATGTGTACGACGAGGCCAATGACATCACCTGGCAAGTGCCGCGCGCCGACTTTGCCTTTCGACGCGTCGCCTCTGGCTTCGTGATTGCGGGCAAGGCAACTGTTGCCAGCGGGGGCGACCCGTGGCACCTCGAAACTTCACTGACCTACAGACAGGCTGAACGCAACTACACGGCAAACATCGCAGTTGAAGGCATTGTGCCAGCAAACGTTGCCGATGAAATTTATGCGCTTTCGCAGTTCGCGCGTTTGACAACGCCTCTTGCGGGTAATTTCGAAGTGGACGCCAAAGAGACAGGCGAGATCACGCGCATCGATGGACAGCTTTTTGCGGCTGCTGGTCAAATCAACTTGCCGGAATATCTTGCAAATCCGATAATTATCGATGAGGGCACGCTGCGCATTCGAAACGCAGGTGCGGGAAAACCCTATGAGATTTTGGAATCCTCGCTGTTGATGGGAGGCTCCCGGGCCGACCTCAAAGGCACCATTCGTCCCCGACAGTCCGAAGACGGCCGCGTGATCGCTTATGACATCGACTTATCAGCTGACAATGTCAGTGTAGACGCGCAAGGCACCGTAAAGGATCCGGTCTTTGTCGATAAGGTGTCGTTCAAAGGCAGCGCCTCGGTTGAAGAACAACGTGTGGATATTGAAGACCTTGTCGTCATGGCAGGATCAGCGGGAGTGCGTTTGCGCGGCGTGGTTACGGGTGGTGATGAGTCACCTGGGATCAAAGCGGCAGGTCGCTTGCGTTCTATGTCTTCGGCCCTGCTGAAAAAACTGTGGCCGCCAATCCTGGCACCGCGCACCCGTGGCTGGATCAATGAAAATATTGAACAGGGTCAGATTGATGACGGTGTATTTGAGGTAAACCTCGCACCCAACGATCTAGCCTTGGCGCAAAAGCAAAAACGCTTGCCGGACGCCGCTGTTTCCATGTCATTCAGCATGCGGGAAGTGCATACGCGTTACTTCAAGTCACTGCCATTGCTGCAGGGCGCGAGCGGCAAAGCCGAATTGAATGCGGGTGTTTTCAAACTGAATATCGACCAAGGATTTGTGACACTGGCGTCTGGCAATCGGCTGGATTTGGCTGAAGGCAGTTTTGAAGCGCGTGACCTGCTGGCGACCGCGGTGCCTGGATCATTCCGCTTCGATATCCAAGGCAAGATTTCTGAACTGATTGAATTTGCGCAACACCCGGATTTGAATCTCGTGACGGAAGATTTATCAAAGCTTCCAAATGTCGAAGGCAAGGCCCGCGCAATCATTGGTTTGAAGTTGCCGTTGATCAAAAACGTGCCGAAGGAAAATGTCGTTGTGACTCAAGAGATTTCACTCACTGACGTGTCATCGAAGGGTATTTTGCCAGGCATTGATTTGAGTGAAGGCGCATTCAAACTTGATCTGACGAAAAGCGGTGTTGCCGTGGTAGGTCCGGCGAAACTCAATGGGGTCGCTGCAAAAATCGATTGGTCCAAACCAAAAGGGGCAAGCGCAGCAAAAATTGCCGTGGCAACGACATTGACTGAAAACATGCGCGAACGCATGGGTATCCGGCTTGATGGCTATTTGAGCGGAGACGTGCCCGTTCAGTTGAATATTGGCGCTGCAGACGGCACCGAACGCCGAATCGCGGTAGAAGCCGACTTGTCGGATGTATCCATGCGCGTCACTGCGGCTGGCTGGAGTCGCGCCCCAGTCAACGGAACCAAAGCCACCTTCGATTTTGTTGATAGTGGCAAAGCAGGTCGGCGCATCGAGAATTTGAAACTCGACGGCAAAGGCTTGAAGCTGCGCGGTACGATCACATTGTCGGCCAGTAATGCGTTGAAAGTCGTTGATATGGACGAAATACGACTGAGCGAAGAAGACGTTTTCTCGGCCCGCATCGAACCCAATGAATCCGCAACAACCTTGACAATCTCCGGCAATAAATTCGACGCGCGACCTTACATCAAGAACCTGATCTCACCGGCCAAAGAAGGTGCAACATCAGGCGATGCCCAACGGGGCGGAAGCTTTATTGTCAATGCGAATTTCAAAACTGTTTTGGCACACCGGGGCGAGAGCGTGCGCAACGTGCGGGGAACCTTTGTAACGCGGGGTGGCACCATCACCACGGCTAACATCGAAGGAGACTTTCTGAGCGGATTTCCCGTCAAGATTAAGCTGACCCCCACCACGGGTGGGCGCGAGATGAGCATCACCAGCACTGACGGTGGTGCAGCCCTGCGCGCTGCAAATTTCTATTCGAAAGTGGCAGGGGGCGACTTGGCGTTCTATGCCTTCATGTCCAACTCACCCGGCTCTCCAATCCGAAATGGCGAGCTTTTGTTAAAACGTTTTGCCGTGCGCAACGAAGCGACTTTGGCCGAACTTGACAGTCGCGGAAAACCGAAAAAATCTGGTCCGCGCGTGGATGGCGTTTCGTTCAAGCGTTTGCGCATGCCGTTCAAGACTGACGCAAAATTTGTGCGGCTTTGTGATGTGGAATTAAAAGGCAACGACTTGGGCGGCGTTGCCAAAGGCGTTATTCGAAAATCTGATGGCGCGCTTGATATCACCGGCACCATGGTACCCTTGCAAGGCATCAACGGCGTCCTGGATGACATCCCGTTGTTGGGTCAAATCCTGACCGGTGGCAAGGGCGAGGGATTGTTCGCTGTCACGTTCGCCATGGGCGGAACGACAAAAAATCCGAAGACACAAGTTAATCCTCTGTCCGCGTTGGCACCGGGGTTCCTGCGCAAGGCCTTTGAATTCCAAGGGTCTTGTAACTAGGCGGGGCCGACCAACACGTGTTTTTTCTTTCCCATTGATAGCTTGATCACACCGTCTGCATTGAGCATCGAAGAAGTAAGGTCCAACTTTTCATCGGTTACGGCAACGTCATTCACTCTGATGCCACCGCCTTGAATGCTACGTCGCGCTTCACCATTAGACTTCGCAAAACCCACATCGACGCAAGCCTGTACTATGCTGCATGGGAATGACAGTTCAAAACGCGGCAAACCATCAGCGCTCTGCCCTTCAACAAATGTTTTGTGCGCTGTTTCCGCGGCATTGACCGCAGCAGCTTCACCATGCAGCAATGAAGTGGCAGCATTGGCCAACACTTTTTTCGCTTCATTGATTTCAGAACCACCAAGGGCTGCAAGCTTCTCGATTTCTGACATGGGCAGCGTGGTGAACAGCTTCAAAAAGCGCGCCACGTCAGCGTCTTCGGTGTTGCGCCAGAATTGCCAGTAATCATAAGGGCTCCGCATATCCGCATTCAGCCAAACCGCACCCGATGCAGTCTTTCCCATCTTGGCACCCGACGACAACGTGATCAGCGGTGAGGTCAAAGCATAAAGTTGGTGCGTGCCCATGCGGCGGCCGAGGTCAATGCCATTGACGATATTTCCCCATTGGTCTGACCCGCCCATTTGCAGGTTACAGCCGTACCGGCGGGCCAGTTCAGCATAGTCGTAGGCTTGCAAAACCATGTAGTTGAACTCAATAAAGGAAAGCTCGTGCTCGCGTTCCAAACGCAGCTTGACCGAATCCATCGCCAGCATGCGGTTGACGCTGAAGTGTTTGCCAACGTCGCGCAGCATGTCGATGTAGTTGAGCTTTGTCAGCCACTCGGCGTTGTCGACCATCTCCGCATTACTTGCGCCTGATCCGAATGTTAGGAACTTGGCAAACACTTGCTGAATGCCGTTCTTATTATTCTCGATATCTTCGAGCGAAAGGATGCGGCGGCTTTCGTCACGGCCAGATGGGTCGCCCACACGTGTCGTCCCTCCGCCCATCAAGACGATCGGCTTGTTTCCCGTCTGTTGCAGCCAATGCAAAAGCATGATTTGTACCAACGAGCCCACGTGCAAGGACGGCGCTGTGCAATCAAAGCCGATATAGGCCGTAACAGCGTTTTTTGCAGCAAGTGCATCCAGCCCTGCAAAATCTGAGCATTGGTGGATATATCCACGTTGAGACAGTATATTTAGAAATTCGGAAGAATGGCGTGTCATCATCACATCGTCATAGAGACAGGATTTTGGCGTGTCAAAACCCCTAAAAGCAATCGGATTGATGAGCGGCACCTCGCTGGACGGGATTGACGTCGCAGTGTTGGTGACCGACGGCGAAACCGTTGAAAGTCGTGGGCCAGCCATGACGGTTCCTTACAGTGATGAACACCGGAACCTGCTGCGCCGTGCCATAACCGACGCTGAAAAACTGGATGACCGCACGGTGAGATCAGGCGCTTTGTTGCGTGCGGAACGTGATTCGACCCTGCAACACATTGAAGCCGTGAAAACCTATGTGGCAAAGTATGATATCGATCTGAAGAGCGTCGATGTCGTTGGCTATCATGGTCAAACTGTTTTGCATCGACCGGACAAAGCCTTGACGGTGCAGTTGGGTCACGGTGATGTTTTGGCACAAACGCTCGGGCGACCCGTGGTATTTGATATGCGGGCCAACGACATGCTGCATGGCGGGCAAGGGGCACCGCTGGTGCCAGCCTATCATCGGGCGCTTGTCGCAAATCTGCGACAGAAGCCAGTGGCCATGGTCAATATCGGTGGCGTTGCCAATGTCACTTGGATTGATGAACACGGCGAGCTCTTAGCGTTTGATACCGGACCAGGAAATGCGTTGATTGATGACTGGATGAAAACGCACACTGGTACAGACCGTGATGAAGGTGGAAGTTTAGGGTTGGTGGGATGCGTCGACGAGGCTTCCGTTGCACAGTTTATGGGTGATTCATATTTTGAGTCACAAGCGCCAAAGTCACTCGACCGCAACAGCTTTTCCGGAATCGATCTTCAGGGGTTAAGTTTGGCTGATGGTGCGGCAACGCTCGTGGCCGTCACGGCGCGCAGCATCGCACTCTCTCAAAAGACAATGCCGGCACCGCCGAAGCAGTGGATTATTTGCGGGGGTGGCCGGCACAACCGTGCGATCATGCGGGCACTGGAAAACCTCTTGGGGAACGTGCAAAAAGCGGAGAACGTTGGGCTTAACGGCGATGCTGTGGAAGCCGAGGCTTGGGCATTTCTCGCAGTACGCAGCTTGCTGGGCTTGCCACTGACATACCCTGGAACAACTGGTGTTCGTGAGGCTGTGACAGGTGGCGTGCTGGTTATGCCGTAATCAGGCCAAATCGTTTCAGCAATCGCCCATCTATTATAACAAGAGCGACCCCAATAATTGAAGCGCCGACGATGTCTAGCAGCTTCAGTTTCTCACCGATAACAAAATAGCCAAGTAAAATGGCAGAAACAGGAATGATCATGGTGACAAGTGAAACGAAAGATGGTCCTGCACGTTGGATAATTCCGAAAAACAAAAGATAGGCGATCGATGTCGATAACACCGCCAAACCAATCAACGCCATCCAAGTCGTCGTTGAAACCCGTGTCAGTTGTCCAATGTCGCCAAACATCAAGACGATACAAGACATCAACACCGATGAGATCATCAATTGGCATGTGGCTGTCGTGATAGGCGGAATGCCCGTCAACATTTTTTTTGACCACGGCGCCGACAAACCGTAAAACGCCGAAGCCAATGCCACGGCCAGAATGCCGAGACTCTGCGCCGTCAGTCCGCTGAAATTTATGCCCTGCAACACTGCAACACCAACCAACCCGATCACCAGTGCTATGGCTTTACGCGGGGTAATAGCTTCCATTCCTGCGAGTGCCATGAACACAGCGGCAAACATGGGCGTCGTCGCGTTGACGACGGAGGCCACGCCGCCCGTGATAAAGTGTTGTCCCCACGTGATGAGTGTAAAGGGAATGATATTGTTCATGATCGACATACCGCCAGCAGCGATCCAGGTCTTCTTGTCGTGTGGCAGCGCCCCCTGCACCATCAGGTGGACTGGTACCAATACGGCAGCTGCAATCACCACGCGCGCCAGAACGACTTGCAGTGCCGCCAACTCTTTGACAGCGATGGCGATAAACAGAAATGATCCGCCCCAGATCAAGGACAGGAGCAGCAGCATGCCCCAGCTTTTGCCGTCAGCGGTATGCGAGGATTGTGTGTTCATGGTTTTGGATGATTAAAATGTTTTGTACTTCAAGCCACCCGAAAACCGATCGACGCTTAAACTTCCCGCGTCATACGCTTGTCGAGGTAATCAGCGCAGATCTTCGTCAGCTCTTCGATCTTGTCCTGAAAGAAGTGGTTGGCATTCGGTATAACCTTATGCTCAATCGCAATTCCTTTTTGCGTCTTCAGTTTCGACACCAGCGTGTGAACGGCCTCAGGGGCTGTCACAGTATCTTTCTCGCCGTTCACAAACAGACCAGACGCCGGGCAAGGTGCAAGAAACGAAAAGTCATAATGCTTTGCCAGTGGCGCAATTGAAATAAATCCGGAAATTTCCGGGCGGCGCATCAGCAGCTGCATCGAAATCCACGCTCCGAACGAAATACCAGCAATCCAACAGACCTTTGACTCCTTGTTCAATGCCTGCAGCCAGTCCAATGCCGACGCCGCGTCTGACAATTCACCTGCACCGTTGTCGAACATGCCCTGGCTGCGGCCCACGCCGCGGAAGTTGAACCGCAACACCGAAAAGCCGCGCGTTTGGAACATGCCATAAAGTGAATGCACGATGGGGTTGTTCATTGTGCCGCCAAATGTGGGGTGAGGATGCAGAATGATGGCAACGGGCGCGCCGGAAGCCTTGGCCTGATGATAGCGCGCTTCGATGCGGCCTGCAGGTCCGTTGAAAATAACTTCGGGCATGGGGTGATGGTCCTTCAGGTGGGGAGCAACGAGTCTTTATATTTGACTCCGCTACTCGGAATTCTTATATCTCACCTTAGAATAATTCCAAGGTAAAGCATGTGAGTTGTCAGCGGTTTAGCACGGCGCGTGGGGCAAAAAGCAAGCTTTTCCTGAATTGAAACAGAGATAAACGGAACATTGTCCAATGAAAATGAGCACAAAAGGCAGATATGCCGTGATGGCCATGATCGATATTGGCCAACACGCCGCTGATCGTCCGGTTTCTTTGAATGAAATCGCCGAGCGCCAGGACATCAGCCAGGAATATCTGGAACAGCTTTTCGGACGTTTGCGACGTGCAGGTCTTGTTGCCAGCACGAGGGGACCGGGCGGCGGCTACCAGTTGTCCCGTCCTGCGGCTGATATTGTGTTGTCGGATGTGATCATGGCCGCCGATGAACCTTTGCGCGTGACCCGGTGCTCTGGCGACGGTGTCGACGGTTGCGTGAAAGGTGAACAGTGCTGTGCCCACGACCTGTGGTCCTCCTTGGGCCGCCAGATGATGTATTTCCTTGAGTCGATCACGCTCGAAGACGTTGTTACAAAGCGCAATCTGGCGCTGGCGGCATCCATCAAGCAAGCCAAAGATCGCCATGTGCCGGGGGTCGGGCGGTGAGAACCTATCTTGATCATAACGCTACCAGCCCGCTGCGCCCATCGGTGAAGGCGGCAATGTTGGCTGCGATGGATGTGCATGGCAACGCGTCTTCCATCCATGGCGAAGGTCGCAAGGCCCGCAAGCTGATGGACGATGCGCGCGATGCCTTGGCCTTCAAGCTCGGCTGTTTGCCTCAGATGATGACTTTTACATCAAGCGGTACCGAGGCCAACAATATGGCCTTGCGCGGTGTCGGTGCGGAAGTGATTTTGGTTTCAGCCGTTGAACATCCCAGTGTGTTGGCGGCAGCGAAAGCCAGTGGCAAGACTGTTGAACTCATCCCTGTTGACGAATTCGGCCGCGTGAAACGCGATGCGCTGCAAGCAATGTTGTGTCGTCCCAATACACTGGTTTCGGTGATGATCGCCAACAATGAAACGGGCGTGGTTCAGCCCATCGCCGACGTCATTGAAAGCGCTCACCAAGCGGGAGCTTTGGTACACCTTGACGCAGTGCAAGCGTTCGGCAAGCGCCAGGTCAACTTCGGTCTGCTGGGTTGCGACATGATGACGGTTGCTGCCCATAAGGTTGGTGGCCCTGTCGGCATTGGCGCGTTGGTCGTGCGTGATGGACTTGTGATCGAGCCGCTTCTCGCAGGTGGTGGCCAGGAGCTTCGCCGCCGTGCTGGCACGGAGAATATCCCCGCCATTACAGGATTCTCAGCCCTCGCGGCTGAGCGGGAACTTGACACATATGCCCTCACCGATCAGTTGGAAACTGCCCTGAGTGACAGCGTAATTTTTTCTGATGGCGTCGAACGGTTGAGCAATACCACATGCTTTGCCGTTCCCGGCATGAGTGCGGAAACGTTATTGATGAATCTCGACCTGGAAGGTTTTGCAGTGTCATCAGGCTCGGCCTGCTCATCCGGCAAGGTCGGAAAGTCGCATGTGTTGGATGCCATGGGTGTTTCACCTGAACTGTCGCGTGGCGCTGTGCGTATCAGTCTTGGTTGGACCACAACTGAACAAGACATCACTCGCTTCATCGCGGCGTTAAATAAATTAAAGGTCCGGCGCAATGCGCGGGCAGCGGCTTAAGGACAAGAATGGCTGATCAAGATACCATAGATCTCGTGCGTGAGATTGACGTCGATAAATACAAATACGGCTTTACCACCGATATCGAGTCCGACTATGCGCCAAAGGGTTTGAGTGCTGATATCGTGCGCTTCATCTCCGCCAAAAAGAACGAGCCCCAGTGGATGCTCGATTGGCGGCTTGAGGCATATAATGTCTGGCTAAACATGGAGGAGCCAACTTGGGCCAAGGTCAGCTATCCGAAAATTGATTTTCAGGATTTGTATTATTATGCGGCGCCCAAGACGGCAGCCGCACCCAAGAGCTTGGATGAGATTGATCCGAAGCTGTTGGAGACTTACGCCAAGCTTGGTATTCCTTTGAAGGAACAGGGAATTCTGGCAGGTGTGCGCAAGCAAGGTGAAAAGAGTTTGCTGGATGAAGAAGGCAACGAGATCATCCAGGCGCGTGTTGCCGTTGACGCCGTGTTTGACTCGGTATCCGTTGTCACCACTTTCAAAGACGAACTTGCCAAGCATGGGGTCATTTTCTGCTCGATCTCTGAGGCACTGCGCGAACACCCCGAATTGGTGAAAAAGTATTTGGGTACAGTTGTTCCGCAAGGTGACAATTACTATGCCGCGTTGAATGCCGCAGTATTTTCTGATGGCTCCTTCGTTTATGTGCCACCGGGTGTGCGTTGCCCAATGGAGCTTTCAACCTATTTCCGCATGAACGCCAAGAACACCGGCCAGTTCGAACGCACATTGATCATTGCCGACAAAGGCTCTTACGTGTCCTATCTCGAAGGCTGCACCGCACCCACGCGGGAAGAAAGCCAGCTTCACGCGGCCGTGGTCGAATTGATTGCCCATGACGAAGCCGAGATTAAATATTCGACCGTGCAGAATTGGTACCCCGGTGATTCAGAAGGCAAGGGCGGGGTTTACAACTTCGTGACCAAACGTGCTGATTGTCGCGGCCACCATTCCAAGGTGTCGTGGACCCAGGTTGAAACCGGCTCGGCCATCACATGGAAATATCCGAGTTGCATTCTGCGTGGGGACCATTCCCGTGGCGAGTTCTATTCTATTGCCATTTCGAACGGCCGCCAGCAGGTTGATAGTGGCACGAAGATGATCCATCTGGGCAAAAACACCTCAAGCCGCATCGTGTCGAAAGGCATTGCGGCAGGGCGCAGCGACAACACTTATCGTGGTCTCGTATCAGCACATCGCAAAGCCCTGAACGCCCGCAATTTCACCCAATGTGACTCATTGTTGATCGGCGACAAATGCGGCGCACACACCGTGCCCTACATCGAGAGCAAAACGTCAACGGCACAATTTGAACACGAAGCAACAACGTCAAAAATTTCTGACGATCAAATGTTCTATTGCCGGAGCAGGGGCCTGTCGCAAGAAGAGGCTGTGGCGCTGATCGTCAACGGCTTCGTGCGCGACGTCATCCAACAACTCCCCATGGAATTCATGGCGGAGACACAAAAGTTAATTGGAATTTCGCTGGAAGGAAGCGTGGGATGATAGCTGCTGTGACTTCATCGTGGGCAAATAAGGCGAGTGAGTTAGCTAATTGGTTTGAAGTTGTGCCACATGTATTGAAGACAAATGACGGTCAGCTTGCCTTCCAACTTGGGAACTATGTTGCTTTCATACTGGAACACAGAAGTGATGGCTTCATCGTTAGACATGATGATTGGGAACGATCGGGACCAACTGAGAACCAGTTCAAGATTTCTCATGCCGATATTGAAGAAGCCGTGAAAATTGCATCAAATGCCGTGATCGGCAATCTTAATGCGCACAAAGAAACTATTCGTTTGCTTAGGGTACTATAACATGCTCGAAATTAAGAACCTCCACGTTCGCCTCGCAGACGAACAACGCGAAATTCTGAAAGGCCTCACCCTGACTGTGAAGCACGGCGAAGTGCACGCCATCATGGGGCCGAATGGTTCCGGGAAATCCACATTGTCTTACGTGCTCTCGGGCCGCGAGGGTTATGAAGTCACCGAAGGGTCGATCACATTCAAAGGCGAAAACCTTCTTGATATGGAACCTGACAAGCGCGCCGCTGCGGGCGTTTTTCTTGCCTTCCAATACCCCATCGAAATTCCGGGCGTCGCCACCATGCAATTCTTGAAAGTCGCGGCCAATGCCCAGCGCAAGGCACGTGGCGAAAAGGAATATACCATTCCGGAATTCATGAAGCACGTGAAGTCAAATGCGGAAAAGCTCAACATCTCCCAAGACATGTTGAAGCGGCCCGTGAATGTTGGTTTTTCCGGCGGAGAAAAGAAGCGTGCTGAAATCTTGCAGATGGCTGTGCTTGAACCCTCGTTGTGTGTACTCGATGAAACGGATTCCGGACTTGATATCGACGCGTTGCGCGTTGTCGCCGATGGCGTCAATGCGCTGCGGTCCCCCGAGCGCGCCATGATTGTCATCACCCACTATCAGCGACTCCTTGACTATATCGTGCCCGACAAGGTGCACGTTCTCTCCGATGGTAAAATCATCAAGACCGGAGGCAAGGAGCTGGCGCTGGAATTGGAAGCCAACGGTTACGCAGATATTGTGGAGAATGCTGCGTGAACATGATGGCACCAAAAACCGCAGCTGAAGAAGCTCTGGATCTTGTCCTGCCGTCGCGTCGCGACGAAGACTGGAAGTGGACAGACCTGAAGCGGTTGATTGACAAGCCTTATGCCATTGCCTCGGATGCAGTTGATGTGAAGACGATTGATCGTTTGGCAAAGTCAGCGCCGTTGGCTGATCTGAAAATGCCGCGGATCGTGATTGTGAATGGCAGGCTCCACGAAAAGCCTGACGGCGTTGATATTTCAAAAGTTGCCCCAGCAATTGCACACGGCGATCCGCTGTTGGAGTTGAATACAAAGCTTGAAGCCAACACTATTGGCGTGACATTTGCTGGCAACATCGACCAACCTGTTGAAGTTTTGCATATCACGACAGGACAAGGTTTGGCTGTCGCATCGCGCTTGCATATCACTGTGACTGCTGGTGCATCTGCCACAGTGATTGAGACATTCATCGGCGAGGGCGAGTATCTCAATAACCCGGTGACAACGATTGATATCGCCAGAGGTGGTCGCCTGGACCGCGTCAAAATTGAAACCGACGCTGGTGCTGCGCAGCATCTTTCGCATGTCGTAACACGCTTGGCAGACAATGCCATTTTGAACGACTTCACGTTGACAGCTGGTGCCACGCTGAACCGCCAGAATGCCAATATCGACTTCAATGGCGAAAACAGTTCGGCAAAAATTGCTGGCAGCTATTTGCTCAATTCCACTCAGCACGCCGACACGTGTTTGGTCGTCGATCATAAAGTGCCAAACTGCATGTCGCGCGAATTGTTTAAATGCGTCATGGACGACAAGGCGCGTGGAATTTTTCAGGGCAAGGTTATCGTTCGGAAAGACGCGCAGAAGATTGATGGCAAGCAATCGTCACACGCGCTGCTGCTGTCTGAAACCGCCGAATTCGATGCCAAACCAGAGTTGGAAATCTACGCTGATGATGTCATTTGTGGACATGGTACAACCTGCGGCGACTTGAACCTCGACCACATGTTCTACCTGAGGTCACGCGGCATTCCCGCTGCCGAAGCGCGTGTCATGTTGGTTGAAGCTTTTGTGGCTGAAGCGGTTGAAACAATCGAAAACGAGTCAGTGCGCGAGGCCGTTTTGGCGATGGTACACACGAGGTTGTTTGAGTGAACACCCACTTGCAACTGCTTTGGAACTCAGTGTTTGCGCCGAAAGCCGCTGTTGATTTGGCAAAGCAACATCCCAACACATACAACTTGGGCTGGAACTACGTTGCGGCTTTGATTGTTGCAACGCTTCTGTGCGATATTGTTGCCCTTTACGTCGTGCGTCCTCTCTTTGGGACTGCGCTCGAACAGCCGGTGGACGCCTTTGCTTGGGCAGACTCGCTTGTTGGTATGACGACGATTTCAGTTATTGCATCAGTCTTCCTATTTATCGGTCAGCGATGGTTTTGGCAGAAGTTCGAGCCAAGAGCCGAGTTGTTACCCGCCGTTGACGCCGCTATCATTTCTGGTTTCGCGCTGTCACTTGTAATTTTGCTACCGACATATGTTGTCAATGAAACAATATTGAACGCAGCGGGCATCGTGCTGTTTCTATATTTTGTTTTGCTTGTTGGGGTATTTCTGTATTTTTCCACAGTCTATTTCAGTCATGGTTTAGGCATGACGATGACCAGGTCTTTTGGGCTGAACATGTTGTTCTTCATGCTGACGGTAATTTTTTTGACACTTCTATATTTTTTCAGTGCGATTATTCCGGCATGGTTTCTCGGTACGCCGCTTGACTCCATGTTTGACGTTCAGGACCAGGCCCAATGACATTCGACATTTCAAAAATCCGCGCTGACTTCCCGATTCTCTCGCGAGAGGTTTATGGCAAGCCTCTGGTTTATCTCGACAACGCGGCATCGGCTCAAAAGCCCCAGGCGGTGTTGGACGCGATGACCAACAGCATGACACAAGAATATGCCAATGTGCATCGCGGTCTTCACTTCCTGTCAAATGCTGCAACGCAAGCTTTTGAAGACGCCCGCGAGTCCGTGCGGAAGTTTTTGAACGCGCCTTCCAAAGATCAGATCATTTTCACCCGAAATGCGACTGACGCCATCAATCTTGTCGCACAATCCTACGGCGGCATGGTCTTGGGTGAGGGCGATGAGATTGTGCTCTCCATCCTTGAACATCATTCAAACATCGTCCCATGGCATTTTCATCGTGAGCGCAAAGGTGCTGTTATCAAATGGGCCCCGATTGATGATGACGGCAATTTCCTGCTGGAGGAATTTGCCATGCTGTTGACGTCGCGCACCAAAATCGTTGCCATCACCATGATGTCGAACGCACTCGGCACCGTGACGCCTTATCATGACATTATTAAACTGGCGCATGACAAGGGCATTCCCGTTCTACTCGATGCCAGCCAAATCGTGGTACATGGTTCTGTGGACGTGCAGGCGCTGGATGCAGATTTTGTTGTCTTCACGGGCCACAAAACTTACGGCCCCACCGGCATTGGCGTGCTGTATGGCAGGGCTGAACTCCTGAAGAAAATGCCACCCTACCAAGGTGGTGGTGAGATGATCCTGGAAGTGACCGAGGCGGGCGTGACGTATAACGATCCACCGCACCGTTTTGAAGCGGGTACTCCTGCCATCGTTGAAGCCATAGGTCTGGGAGCTGCATTGGACTACATGGGCCGTGTTGGAGCTGGTTCAATCATGGAACACGAGCAGTCTTTGCTTGATCACGCCATGGAACGCCTTTCAAAGATCAACTCCCTCCGTATTTTTGGAAAAGCCAAACACAAAGGTCCGATCATATCGTTCACCATGGAGGGCGCCCATGCCCATGATGTGGCAACGGTGATTGACCGGCAGGGCGTGGCAGTCAGGGCGGGCACTCATTGCACACAGCCTCTGTTGCAACGCTTTGGGGTAACAGCCACGTGTCGTGCCTCATTCGCCATGTACAACACCCACGAAGAGGTTGATAAATTGGCAGATGCGCTTATCTCTGCACAAAGGATATTCTCATGACCGATGTTGCAATCGACAACGCCCCCACACCGTCTGCCATCCCTGCGGATGAGTTGGCACGGCTGACCGACGATATCGTGGGGGCCTTGAAAACGGTTTATGACCCTGAAATCCCTGTCGATATCTACGAACTTGGCCTGATCTACAAAGTCGACATTGATGACGACCGCAATGTGGCCATTGATATGACGCTCACGGCCCCGGGCTGCCCGGTAGCTGGCGATATGCCGGGTTGGGTCGAGAACGCTGTGGGTTCCGTCGCCGGAGTTGCGCAGGTCAAAGCCACGATCACATTTGACCCGCCGTGGGACCAGTCGCGCATGTCAGATGAAGCCCGCATGGCCATGAATATGTGGTAAGGAGCATCACATGAACATTCAAGTACCACGCCCACGCTCCGCAATTTTGACGATGACGGATGCCGCCGCCACCCGCGTCCGTGAACTCATGGCCAAGGGCGAAGGCATTGGTTTGCGGGTTGGTGTAAAAAATGGCGGTTGTGCCGGCATGGAATACACGATGGAGTGGGCCAAGGAAGCCAAGCCTTTTGACGAAGTTGTCGACATCGACGGCGCCACAGTTTTAATTGAGGCCAAGGCCTTGATGTTCCTGTTGGGTACGCAGATGGATTATCAAAGCGGCATCCTGAAATCAGGTTTCGTGTTTAACAATCCCAACCAAACCTCGGCCTGTGGCTGTGGCGAGAGTGTTGAGATTACGCCCGCTAAGCTCTAAATTTTCAGCAGCGATTTTTTCGCTTCTCCGGTGAATTGTACGCCGACGGAATCCGGTTTACGCCACATGACTTTGACAGGCCGGATCGTGCTGTCAGCTGAAATGAGGAGCCGAAATATATCGGGTACGTCGTCTGGCTTTTTGACGATCAGCTTTGCACCCGTAGCCGACACGTCGCGCAGGGTGCAATCAATGCTGTGCAAGTCGCCGAGAACAATGCGCCCCGATTTCAAAACTCGTTGTCTTTGATCGCTGCGTTTATTTTCGCCCATAGCGACTCAGTATAGGTTTATCTCGAAGAACGCGCAAGAAATGCTGGCATGTTGCTGGCGTTGAAGCGACCATGATCCTCCGCATCGTCCTGCTTGAAGCGGGGCGGGCGGGTGTCAACACGCGGCGGGCGCGCTTCACGTTGTGGCTCAGGCTTTGCCACAACCGGTGCTATGTCATCGACCGCTGCGACAACCAATTTTGGTGCACGCGGTGCGCGTGGTGTTTTCTCACGTGGTTTGCGCTCACGTCGCTCAGCTTTGGGCGCATCGTCCACACCAGCCTCTGCCACATCACCGCCTTCCAGATTGAACCATTCGATCTGCTTTTTGAGCAGTGATTCAATGGCGTCGAAATGCTTTTTATCAGCTGATGATACCATCATGTAAGCATGGCCTTCACGGCCGGCACGGCCGGTGCGCCCAATGCGATGCACGTAATCTTCGGCGTGGATCGGCACATCGAAGTTGAACACGTGGCTCACTTCAGGAATGTCGAGGCCGCGGGCCGCCACGTCAGACGCGATCAGGAATGTCACTTCCTGGGCGCGGAAAGCTGTGAGCATTTTAAGCCGCGACGACTGGTCCATATCGCCATGCAGCGCACCGGCGTTGAAGCCATGGCGCTGCAGGGATTTCTCCAACATGGCCACAGTGGTTTTGCGGTTGGCGAAAATGATGGCATTGTTCACAGTGCTCTGTGAACGGATCAATTTGCGCAGCGCATCGCGCTTGGCTTTCGGTTCCGAGGGAACCTTGACCGCAAATTGCGAAATGGTTGAAGCAGCTGAGGACACTGCCGCCGTTTCAACCTGCACGGGGTTGTGCAGGAATTGCGCTGTCAGGCGCTGAATTTCAGGCGGCATGGTGGCCGAGAAAAACAGGGTCTGCCGTGTGAAGGGCAGGGTTTTGCAGATGCGCTCAATGTCGGGCACAAAGCCCATGTCGAGCATGCGGTCGGCCTCGTCGATGACCAGCAATTCGATGCCGTTCAACAACAGCTTGCCACGTTCGAAATGGTCCAGCAAACGACCCGGTGTTGCAATCACCACGTCAGCGCCACGGTCAATTTTGGCGGCCTGCGGATCAAACGCCACACCACCGATGAGGAGTGCAACGGACAGGTTATGCTTGGTGCCCAAACGTTCAAAGGCTTCTTGCACCTGCACGGCAAGTTCGCGCGTCGGTTCAAGGATGAGCGTGCGCGGCATGCGGGCACGGGCCCGGCCTTTTTCGAGCAGTGTGAGCATGGGCAGCACGAAAGCTGCGGTTTTGCCGGAGCCGGTTTGGGCGAGGCCCAACACATCGCGCCGGGCAAGGGCGTGGGGAATGGCCTCAGCCTGAATGGCGGTGGGCGTCGTGTAGCCGGCTGCGGTTACGGCCTCGAGAACTTTGGGGCTGAGCCCCAGATCGGAAAATTGCATGTAGGTGAAAAAACCTCGGCGAAAAATATGAAAGGAAAACGGCACGAAAGACTTCGCCAAAACGCCTGTGCGCCCGATGGGGCTGGCCATAGGCCCGTTGGAACAAAGAGTCAACTTCAACAGGATACAACTGTGCCCAAGTTCACCCGGAAGCCCGAGCGGTCTAGTAGAGTCCCGCTTCGCAATCGCGAGAGGGGAGGCGTGAGCGCTGCTCAACGCGAATGCGACTGGCTTAAAGTCGCGGAAAGTGCGCTTCGCAGCGCTCACACGAGGTAGGATTTTTGTTGCCCTGTGGTTTCACGTTTGGCGTTCCCCTCGGGCTCTGCACCCGCGTTGTCTGCCGCCCTGCCGCTGATCACGGTTTCCCCTGTTTCGCTTAAGCCTCGGGCTCAAGCGGAGTAAAACCGTGGGGCGTCCATCCCGTAGTGAATGGAGGTATACCACGAGGCCCACCCGGAAGCCGGGGCAACGTCATCCCCAACCCGCAGGCCTGCCAGCAACCCCCGCCCAGATGCACCGTCGTACACTCGGACCCCAAGTGGGGGTTGATAAGGGACATATGGAACATAATAGGAACAATGTCAAGCGGCATTTTAAGATTATTTTCTCCCCGCCCTTGAGGGCGGGGTGGATCGCGAAGCGAGACGGGGCGGGTGTCAGTTTCAAGTCCATATATCACCCGTGGCCCACACCCACCCCCGACCCCTCCCTCAAGGGAGCAGGGGAATCGCATATGACTGAAAACCATTGCGGATCATTGTTTTATTGACTCAATAGACAGGCAGCTTTTGATGGGAGGGCTGTGATGTCTGGACTTGCAGAGTGTTTTTCTGACCTTGAAGACCCGCGTGCTGGCAATTGCCGGTTTCGGCTGGGTGACTTGATCGTGCTGATGGTTGCGGCCAGTTTGTGTGGCGAACACACGGCGAGCGATATGGCGATGTTTGCGAAGTATCGAAAGCCACTGTTGAACCGGATCATTCCTTATGGTCGTGCGCCCAGCCACGACACGTTTTCGAGGCTGTTACGGCTGCTTGAGCCGAAGAGTTTTACCAAGGCCTTTGCTGTCTTTGCAGATGCTTTTGCCAAAGCTTTGAGGGAGCAGAGTATCAAGCCTTCCAAGACTGTCGTGGCACTCGACGGCAAGGCTTTGAAACGCGCCTATGAGAAAGGCTTGGCGCACCATCCGCCACTGATTGTCTCGGCCTTTTCCAGTGATACGAAGCTTTGCCTCGCGGCAGAAGCTGTCGGCGATGAGAACGAGATTGAAGCCGCCCTCAAAGTGGTGGAACTGCTTGATCTCACAGGCAAGATCATCACAGCTGACGCTCTCCATTGCCACCACCGCATGGCCGAAGCGGTGACGGCAAAGAAGGCTGATTATGTGTTGGCCTTGAAAGGCAACAGGCCTGATTGGCTGGCCGAAGCGGAGCGGCACTTCGCTTCAAAGCCGGGGAAAACATCGACCAAAGACCTTGGTAAAACCCATGGTCGCTTCGAGTGGCGCAAGGCCGAAGTGATTGCTGCTGATCACCCCCTCACCAAAGCTCATGCGGCCTTCATTCGCATCACATCAGCGCGCAACACTGAAGAACCCGTCACGCGCTACTACATGGCTTCCAAACTCTTTGATGCAAAGGACGCCCTCGCCATTGTGCGGGCACACTGGCAGATCGAGAACAATCTTCACTGGATGCTTGATGTCCATCTCGGCGAAGACACCATCCGCGCCCGCAAGGACAATGCGCCAGCGAACATCGCCATGCTCAAGCGCATCGCCCGCAACATCCTGCAATCCACCGACGACCCAAAGGTCCCCATCAGCCACCGCATCAAGGCATGCCGATGGAATGACGACCGATTAATCCACGCAATTTGCCATATGCGATAGCCCTGCTCAAGGGAGGGGAGGGAGCGTCATTTCAGTGTAACGCGCAGCCCACCTCCGGATTTTGCAGTTGACAACAGCGCGATTTTTCTCTGAATGAATGCAACCATAAAGAGCAAGAGGCGACAATGCTTAAATCCGTATCTCTCATCACAGCGCTTGTTTTGGGGCTGACCACGGGTCTCGCCCACGCAACCCCCTCCGCCGCCAAGCCGAAATCCGCCGCCGAAATTGTTTTGGCGAAGGGCAAGGTGCTGCTCAACCGTGGCGAGGGCTTTGTTGAGGCGTCCGCCCAAACACCGTTGTTCGTCGGCGATCAACTGTTGGTGGGCAGCGACAGCAGCGCCCAACTGGTTTATGCCGCCGCAGACTGCACAATGACCGTCAGCGCAGGCTCGCTGGTGCGCATCACCGATGTGGCACCCTGCAAGAAGGGCGAAAGCCTGGCCATGGCCGACCAAACCATCATCACGCCCGCCTTCTTCGGCGGCACCAACGACAACAACCGCCTGCTGGCCCTGGCCCCCATCGTCGTGGTCGGAGGCCTGGTGCTGTTTATGGCCAGAACCTACAAGGAACCAGCCCCGGCAAGTGGACCTTGAGGGGTGGAGTGAAATGACTGGTGTCGTGCGACGCACAAGCTTTGCCATCCTGCTG
>JANOPL010000101.1:0-41603 GCA_031421835.1 Hyphomicrobiales bacterium
TGGCTAAAGTTCTCGTTCTCTATTATTCCGCCTGGGGCCATATGGAAGCCATGGCCTATGCAGCCGCTGAAGGTGCCAAAGCAGAAGGTGCCACAGTTGATGTGAAGCGCGTTGCCGAAACCGTGCCGGAAGATATTCAAAAAGCGTATCACTACAAGATGGACCAGAAGGCTCCTGTAGCCACCGTTGATGATCTTCCGAAATACGACGCCATCATTTTTGCGACCGGCACACGTTACGGCATGATGACTGCACAGATGAAAAGCCTGCTCGACCAGACCGGCGGTTTGTGGATGACGGGTGCGCTTGTGGGTAAAGTCGGTTCGGTGATGACGTCATCAGCCACGCAACATGGTGGGCAGGAGTCAACCATTCTGTCGTTCCACACTGTATTGCTGCATCATGGATTCGTGATTGTCGGATTGCCCTACGCGTATCAAGGTCAAATGGGTCATGATGTCATTCGTGGTGGCTCACCTTACGGTGCATCCACAGTGACGGGGGGTGATGGTTCACGGCAACCTTCGGAACAAGAGTTGGAAGCCGCGAAGTATCAAGGTGCCCATGTGGCGAAGATTGCTGCGAAGCTCGTAGCTTAACAAAACCCATTGGCGCGTCACCTCGATCGTGGCGCGCCTTCAGGTTCGCGATCAATCAGTTTCTCAATTTCACTCATAACAGTATCATTGAGTGGGCCATACGCCAGTGAGCCCGCTATTTCATTGACCTGCACCGCAGTGCGAAAACCTGGAATGGGCAGTGTGTGACTTGAACGCGCCCACACCCAACTCAAAGCGCCTTGCAGCAGCGTGCGGCCGTCGGACTGCAAGAGTTCCCGCACACTGGCGAGACGGGTTGCATATTCTGGTTTGATGCGACCGTCAGCAAAATAGTCCATCCAGGTGGCGGTGCGTCCACGCACTTCACTCGAATTGAATTTTGTTGCCGCAGTGTGTTTTCCACCCAACACTCCCATGGCGAGGGGTGAACGGTTGATCGAGAGCAGGCCGTGTTTTTCAATGGTTGGTATTAACATGTTGGCACGATAGAACACATTCATGGCATGTTGTATTGAAACAAACCCGGGCATCGTGGCAAAGGCTTCGGCGCGTTCTGGGAAATCTGTGCTCCAACCGAAGCTCGACACCTTTCCCGTGCGGCGAAAGTCGGCAAGGCATTCAAAGATTACCGCTGCATTTTCGATTGATGCTTCATTGAGGTGGAGGTGTACAAGATCAAGATGATCACGTTGCAATCGCTTGAGCGAGTCTTCGATGGATTGCTTGATCGTATTGATCTCAACCACAGCGCCCGTGAGTTGGCGGGTTTCGGGATCAATGCCATAACCAATTTTGGTTCCAATTTGGACATGAAGCTTATGCTTGAGGGCCTTGCCTAAGATAATCTCGGAATGACCAGCACCATAGGCTTGGGCCGTGTCAAAAAATTGAATACCCAAATCAACGGCGGTTTCAATGGCGCGTATTGAAACTGCATCATCAACCTCACCCCAGCCCAGCGGTGTTTCGCCCGAATAGAATGGCCCACCAATGGCCCAGCAGCCAAGACCCAGTGCGGGGATTGTCTGCGCATTGAGTTTTTGTGTCGGTGTCATGATTTTACCTGCTTGCGATAGATGTTGATTTTGTAAGCGAGGAATTTTTCACAAGCGTCCAATGTCGCACGACGTTGTTTCAATCGCGCCTGATGACGTTCAAGCAATGCCAATCTTTCTGTGGCAGCCGCAGAGGAATTTGAAGTCGCACTGTTTGCAAGCACTGCAAAGCGTTTCACATCTTTGAGCGGCATGCCGGTGGCGCGCAGACGTTCAAGTGTCACAAGCCATTCGATTGATGGCGGATCAAAGGAGCGCCACCCTCGCTTGTCCCGTGCCAGTTTCGGCAACATGGCGGATTTTTCATAAAAGCGAATGGTGTCAACCGAGAGCCCGCTTTTGGCTGCTGCCTGTGCAATATTCATGATGTGCAATCCTCTATTTGAGAACCGTACCAAGCTGGAGTTACTCCAGGTCAAGCAGTTTCTGAATTTATTTTGCCAGCGCTCTTACTGCGGCTTTTGCGGGTTGAATCGGCTCTGGGGCATTCTTGGAACGCCAGCCTTCAACATCAAGGTTGTCAAAGGCTAAGCCAATTCTCGCAACACTTTCGGCAAAGCCTCGGCTAATAAATCGAGGCTTTTTTTGTTGCCGCAGCTGATGCGGATGCAACGGTTCAAAGGCGCAACCCCCGGCATGCGGATGAAGAAGCCGAGCCCCAACAACCCATCGACAATGGCCTTCGCGTAAGCAGCGTCTTTGCCACAATCGATGGTCATGAAATTTGTGGCGGATGGCAGGGGTGTGAGGCCATTGTCGTGGGCAATATCACGGATGCGGGCACGTGCGACAACCACTTCGCGCTTCACGTGGCCAACCCACGCCTGGTCTTGGATTGCAGCGATAGCACCTGCCTGGGAAATTCTGCTGATACCGAAGTGATTTCTGATTTTGTCAAAGGCTGAGATCACCTCAGGGTGGCCAAAGACATAGCCGACACGAATGCCTGCAAGGCCATGGGCTTTGGAGAAGGTGCGGAAGCGTAAAAGATTTTTACGCGTTGTGTCGATTGCAGAGGCCGTGCCGTCGGGTGCAAATTCAACGTATGCTTCGTCGAGCAACATCACGGTGTGTTCTGGCACAGCATTGATGAGCCGTTCTATATCTTCGGCAGCCCAGACCGAGCCCATGGGGTTGTCGGGGTTGGCGAAGTAGAGCAACTTGGTTTTTTCAGATTTTGTCAGCTTGAGCAAAGATGCGGGGTCTTCTTTGTCGTTCACATAGGGCGTGGTTGCAAGTTTTCCGCCCGCTGCTGCGACGTGAAAGTTAAATGTTGGGTAAGCGCCCAGAGAGGTGGCCACGGCGTCGCCTGGTTCAATAAACAGCCGCACGGCCAGACCCAGCAAGCCATCAATGCCGCCACCGCAAGCGATATTGTCAGTGCTAAGGCCCATGTGTTCCGCGATTGCAGCCTTCAAGTCATGGTTTTCAGGATCGCCATATTTCCAACTCTCCGCCGCCGCTGCTTGCATTGCAGCGATGGCGTTGGGTGATGGACCGAACTCGCTTTCGTTGGCACCTATGCGCGCCTTGATGGTGGAGCCACTGCGGCGCTCCAAGGTTTCGGGTCCGATGAAAGGAACCGTAGAGGGGAGTTTTTCGACAATGGGCGTGAACTTTGGCATGCCCCAAACTGTCTGATTTGCAGCTTCTCCGCAAGTTTGAGGTGCGCACCTCAAAATCCATTTGCAGCTTTTCAGGCTTTGCTTTAACCGCTCTTCCAAGCTTTCAAAAAACCCTCAGGAGAGACGCCACATGGCTCGTATTACCCTTCGCCAATTGCTCGACCACGCTGCTGAACAAGACTATGGCGTTCCGGCTTTCAACATCAACAACATGGAGCAGGCGCTGGCCATCATGGCGGCGGCCGACAAGACTGACTCGCCCGTGATCCTGCAAGCCTCGCGCGGTGCGCGCTCTTATGCCAATGACATTATGCTGAAGCACATGATGGACGCCGTCACTGAAATTTATCCACACATTCCGGTGTGCGTGCATTTGGACCATGGCAACGAAGCTGGCACCTGCATGACAGCGATACAAGCTGGCTTCACGTCGGTGATGATGGATGGCTCGTTGAAGGCCGATGGCAAGACGCCCGGCGATTGGGACTACAACGTCAACATTACCAAGACCGTCACCGACATGGCGCATATGGGTGGCATTTCGGTTGAAGGTGAACTTGGTGTTCTGGGCTCACTCGAAACCGGTGAAGGCGAAAAGGAAGATGGCCACGGTTTTGAGGGCAAGCTGTCGCATGACCAACTGTTGACCAACCCCGATGAAGCGGTGAAGTTCGTGCGTGAGACCGATGTGGACGCGCTGGCCATTGCCATGGGCACATCACACGGCGCCTACAAGTTTACGCGGAAGCCCGATGGCGCCGTATTGGCCATGAATGTGATTGAAGAGATTCACAAGAAGCTGCCGAACACACATTTGGTGATGCATGGGTCGTCGTCCGTGCCGGAAGACTTGCAGGAGATCATCAACAAGTTCGGCGGCAAGATGAAGCCGACCTGGGGCGTGCCTGTGTCTGAAATTCAACGTGGCATCAAGCATGGTGTGCGCAAGATCAACATCGACACCGACAACCGCATGGCGATGACCGGTGCTATCCGCAAGGTGCTGTTTGAGGATTCATCGGAATTTGATCCGCGCAAGTATCTGAAGCCCGCGATGGAAGCCATGAACAAACTGTGCGCCGCACGGTTCCAAGAGTTCAACACGGCGGGCCAGGCTTCAAAAATTAAGAAGGTCATCTCAGTTGCCGAAATGGCGAAGCGCTATGCCAAGGGCGAGTTGCGCCAAAAGTTTGCTTGAAGGTGGAGCCCAAAACTAATCAAATTTACCTTTGCTAGCCGATGAGATTCATGTTATGTTCCTTTTGGAATGGCAATGCATGATCCCCGAGTAGTAGCGAACTACATCCTTGAGCAAGCGTGGAAGCGCCAAATTGTCTTGTCCAATTTGGCGCTACAAAAATTGCTATACTTTGCACACGCCATTTCGCTAGTCGAGCGCAAACACCCGCTGGTGCAAGGAACTTTTGAGGCTTGGAAATACGGTCCGGTTTTGCCAGCTGTATACCAATCGTTCAAGGAGTATGGCTCGGCTCCCATAATTACTCTAGCTGAGGGTTTAAATCCTATAACTAGGGCGAGGAAAACTCTTCCAACACTAGAAGATCAGGAAGCCAAAGACGTTTGCGATCGTGTCGTGATGATGTTTGGCAACATATCCCCCGGAAGACTAGTTGATTTGACCCACGCGAAAGACGGCCCTTGGGACGCGGTAATATCAGCTGCCGAAAATAGTGCTAATCTCGGTTTGAGAATCGATGATGAAGTAATTGTTGAGCGCTTTGGACGTCATAAAATCTCAATAGGCTCTATTCCTAAATCTGGAGAACCAAATGAAGATACCCCGTATTTCTGAAATTGACTTGGCGCGTATTTCTGTTCTCCAATTTGACGAAAAGAAGCGGGCACTTCGCACACTGAGGTTCGGACGGCCACCTCACACATACAATCCGATGCGAAAATCACTTCCTGACATCTTGAATTTGCAACCTGAGCTATTTGTGGATGGCAGCCAGAGAACCTCTTTTGAGCAAATTGAGTCCGACATTCGCTCTCGCTCGAAATCAACAGATGAAGCAGAATTCAATTTAAAAGTAGCAGAATGTCTATACGATTTTTGTGAATCAAATGATGTGAGATCATATTCAAAACCTACTTTGCCTTGGAGCGTTGGTTTTGGACAGGTTGTAAAATATTGGTGGAGCCTCTACGCGGTCTTCGAAGAAAGGGCAGTTTTCATTTTTCCTGATCCACGATTGACGAAGCCGTTAACGCGTCTTGCGACCAATTTTGTGCATTCAATGATGCATGAACGTTTGAGGGCTGGAGAACCAGATTTTTCTGATGCAAGACTGTGCGTTGCAAAGTTCGATAGGGGCGACAAGGGCAACCGAGTGCTGCGTCTCGTGGATGCAAATGAAACACAACTGTTTGAGACAAAGGCATTGAACCAAATGATCGATGAAACTTACCGACTTTGGATTGAAGTGTTGAATGAGCGCACCGAAGAGCAACAGCAGAGGCCAACTGGCACCAATCCGATGGGCTTTTAGCTGGACCCCCGCCTTCGCGGGGGTGACGGGCTGGGGGGTAACAAATTCTATTTCAAACCAACTCCACCCGCAATTCCCGCCCGACAATCCTCGCCACGCGCTGTAGCGTCTCAATCGTAATATTCCCCGACGTCGGGTCGAGGATGCGGTCGATTTGGGTGCGGCTGGTGTCCATCATTTCTGCCAGCTTCACTTTGGAAATGCGCTTCTTCTTCATGGCTTGTTGCAATTGAAAGGCAATGCGCTCCTTGGCGACGATGATTGAGAGTTCTTCGTTGATACCTTCCTCTTGCAGAAACGCATCTAGTGTTGGGCCCTTGTGTTTGTTGGCTTTCATCACATCACATCCTTCATGCGCTTTCGCGCCAATTCCAAATCTGTTTGCGGTGTTTTCTGAGTGGTTTTGAAGAATCCGTGCAGTACGTAAACTTCACTGTCTTTCAGACAAAACATCAACCTTGCAATCCGCCCACCCTGCAATGTGCTTCGCACTTCCCAAAGACCTTGCCCCATGCTTTTACAAAGCGGCATCCCAATCGGCCAGTTCTCCTGCACGCGCAGCAAATCCAGACCAATTTCGCGCCGATCCCGTGGTTCCAGATCGCGCAGCCAATCCAAGACTGGAATGCGACCTGCGTTGGATTTATAAAATATTACCGTCAGCACAAGTAAACATGTACATTAAAATGTACATAGTGTCAACAGCCGTGGGCTGTCAATCTCCCCCACCCTTGCCAAACCCCAATTCCCGTTCCACACTCCTACCACACAACTGACGGTGCACACACATGCGGAAAGTTTCGCCTGTTGATACGGAAGTCATTATTGTGGGGGCGGGGATTGCTGGGCTTTATGCGGCTTACAAGTTGCAGAAGGCGAATATACCTTTCATGGTTTTGGAAGCCCATGACACATGGGGTGGGCGCATCAAATCGCGCCCTGAAAAACAATCCAAACTTGGATTGATGCTGGATGAGGGTGCGAACCTGATCAACTCGACCGACACGCTCGCCATCGGGCTCATGAACAAGTATAATATTTCCTACGTCAGGCGCTTGACGGCGGGGGCCGAGAGCATGCGCTATTTGCAGAATGGCGTAATCTATACCCAGGAAGAGTTTGACGCACTGCTGTACCGTGACAGCCGTAGCGCCATCAATCACATCCAACACGACCAGGCGGAGTGGCGGGCTGAGGGTGCGGACATCAATCACCCGAAATTCATCAATGAAAGCATCCGGTCCTATTTGGAGCGTATTGAGGCTGGACCAATATTGAATGTGACGCTCAAATCATTTTTCTGGAGTGAGTATGGGCGCGAAATCGAGAATTTGAATTTGCATGTGCTGTTTGACTACCTCGAGATTGATCTGGAAGGCCCTTGCTTCAAGCTCATTCCCAATGTTGATGAAGCCTATACGGTGCCGGGTGGAACCGGTCAGATGACCAATGCCTTGGCGCTGGCCACGCGACCTCATTTGTATTTCGGTCATTGGGTATCGCACATCGATGACAGTGACGGTTTGGTGCGGGTGACGGTGCGGGATGCGCTTGATAATGTCAAACAACTGGTGGCGAATGAAATTTTCTTTGGCGCACCCCTGCACAGCCTTAGCAAGATTGATGTGAATGTGGCTGGCATCACCGATGCTGAACTCGCGCATGCACGGCAGGCGACTTATGCGCGCGGTGTCAAACTGCATTTGAAATTCGAAGATGGCTTTGAAGAAGTTTATCGTGATCGCGGCATCTTGCTGACGGATACGGGCGAACAAATCTGGATGTCGAGTGTCGGCCAAGGTGGCGCTGGTTTGTTGACAGTGCTTACGGGGCCTGTGCCTGAAGGCGTTGCTGCAACAGAGGACGCGGCGCGGCAAATTGTTGATGTGCTGGAAGAGATCGCACCGGGTTTGAAGGGGCTTTTTGTGGGAGTTGAACGCTCGGATGCGCCTGCGAGTTATTCAGGCTCCCTGCGACCCGGAGAGCAAGCCCACCTGAGTTATCATGAAGGAGGGCCCCGGTGGATCAGCATAGGTGAGGCCAGCAGCAAGGACTTGCAGGGATACCTTGAAGGTGCGCTACGCAGTGCCGATGACGGCGTAACGCGATATTTGCTGGAAAAGCGCGAAGCGCGGCGGGGTTAAGCCGACTTTACCAGGGTTTTCACCTGGCCACGTGACTTGCCGGACATTTCAGAAATGCGGCGGTCCTGGTTCATGATCTCAGTCATGGCAAAGGTTTCAACGTCTGATGCGTCAACCCCTGCGGCATTGATTTTGCGGCGCGAGCTTTTCGTGCCGTCCTCATAAATCACATCGTAGAAGACGAAACTGTCTTCGATCTTTTTTTGTTTCTTCGCCATTACCTAATCTTTCTTGTCGGCAGGCTGGCCCATGGCCTCCTGCTGCAATTGTTGTTTGCGTTCAGCCGCGCGGGCATCTTTTTCGGCTTGCTTTTCAGCAGCCTTCTGTTGCTTGGCTTTGTCGCGGTTGTTGCGTTCCTGGCGGTAGTTTGGTGGAAAGGCCATGTCGCTTCCTCCTCGTTATGTGAGGCAGGGCTTAACGGCTTTCCACCGATTTTGCGAACGAAATCATGCGGCTTGATTGCTTGGCTTCAGCACCCAGTTTGGCCTCAGGAAATGGCAGGTATAGCCATGGGGAATACGTTCCAGGTAGTCCTGATGCTCTGGTTCTGCGACCCAAAAATCACCGACGGGTTCAACTTCGGTCACCACTTTTCCCGGCCACAAGCCAGACGCGTTCACGTCGGCAATTGTGTTTAGCGCTTCTGCCTTCTGTGCCTCGTCGACAAAATAGATGGCAGAGCGATACGCCATTCCAACATCATTGCCCTGGCGGTTTTTCGTCGACGGGTCGTGGATCTGGAAAAACACTTCGAGCACGCGGCGATAGGACGTGTCCTTATCGTCGAATACAATCTCAATGCCTTCCGCATGGGTGCCGTGGTTGCGGTAGGTGGCGTTTTTAACGTCCCCGCCGGTGTAGCCAACCCGTGTTGAAATAACGCCTGGCAGTTTGCGGATCAAATCCTGCATGCCCCAGAAACATCCACCGGCTAAAACTGCGCGTTGGTGTGCCATTCAAATATCCTCCACTTGGTTGAGATAGGCGCCATAGCCTTCGGCTTCCATGTCTGCTTTTGCCACGAAACGCAGGCTGGCGGAATTGATGCAGTAGCGCAGTCCGCCGCGGTCGCGCGGGCCGTCGTTGAAGACGTGGCCCAGATGACTGTCGCCGTGGGTTGAGCGCACTTCGACGCGCGTCATACCGTGGGTCACGTCACGCAATTCTTTCACATGTTCGTGGGAAATCGGTTTTGTAAAACTGGGCCAGCCGCAGCCTGATTCAAATTTGTCAGACGAGGCAAACAACGGCTCACCTGAAACGATGTCCACATAAATGCCGGGTTCTTTGTTGTTCAGAAGCGGGCCGGTGCCAGGATATTCCGTGCCGTTTTGCTGGGTGACGCGGAATTGCTCTGGTGAAAGGGCTGATATGGCTTCGGGCGATTTGGTGTAAGTGGGCATGGGATTTCTGCTTTTGAGGGTCCAATGAGTCTATATTTGCCTCACGCATATGGTGATGCAAGCCATTAAACGCAGTCCTCTCACGAAAGGTTTACTTCATGTGTTGCCACACCAGGCGCAGCCCGAGGTGCGTTGGAGGTGTCCCGGTGGCACAACCACCCGATGCAGGACTCCGGACGAAAATGGGGACTTTTGCTTCGTGTTCACCTGCCACAAAGTAGGCGGGGCATCGGTCAGGTTCTACGTCCACCACGCAACTTGAAGTCCATTCCCAGACATTGCCTTTCACATCGGCGATTTGTTTTGAGTTTAGTCCGAACCCACCCCAGGTCTTGAGTTCTGGATCAACTGTCGCTTCGTCGCCATAGGTTGCTGCCCAAGCCAAACGCGGGTCGTCGAAGCGTTTGACGGACCTGATTTGAGGGATATCAGAAAATTCATACCACTGTTCGCGCGTCGGAAGCCGCACGTTCTGGCCGGTGGCCTTTTGCGCCCACGCGACAAATTCTTGGGCATCCAAAGCACCGATACCTGTGACGGGGAAGTTTTGGTCTTTCGCACCAAGGCCTGGCCTTGGGGAGAAGCTGCAGCCACCGTCGTCAACGCAGCGTTGCCACAGGCCGATTGTCACTTCGTGATGCATGACGAAAAGACCGTTGCCCGCATCTCTCCAGTCCAGTGTGAGAGGTTGCTCTTGCCTTGGCGCATAAAACGTCACGGCTAGAGCTGACACAGTCGCGAAAACCAAAGTGCGGGCGCCAACCATGTTTCTACATCGAGAAGGCTGCTGGCTTGGCAACCTGCATCATCAGGTCATCGCTCCATTCACCGTCCACCACGACGTGGGCGGTTGCCCCCAACATGACGGCTTCGATGAGATTGTGATTGACGTAGGCGTAGACGCCGGGCTGACGGAATTCATAAGCCATAGCTCCGGCTGAACCGCCGCGAATGAACCAGGTTTCCAGGCCTGTTGCCGGCATATCAGCGAAAGAGCCCGTCTCCCAAACCAGATCACCATGGCCACCAATCAAATGCGGACGAGAGTCGCGATTGGCTTGGGCGTGAATGAATAAAACTTTCTCACCGACCTTGGCTTTCAAGGCATTGTTGCCAGTCAAAGCGCCTTTTGCTCCACTGAACACCACGTGGGTCGGAATGAGGCCACGCATGACTTCAAGGGCCTCAGTCATGTTCTCGCCGGCCATGTCGTATTTTCTGTATTCACCCTTCTCATCGCGTGGGATGTAATAATCCTGCTCGCCGATGTAGAAGACCTTGTCATATCTGTAGGGGTTGCCCTTGGCGTCTTTCAGCCCATCGCGCGGCAACACCATCACAGCACCATTCATGCCGTGTACAACATGGTAAGGAATCATGATGCCTTCGGGCGCGCAATGATAGACAAAAACGCCTTGTTTTGTGGCTTTCCAGCGCAACACGGCTTGTTCCCCGGGCAGCACCTTCGTCAAAGCACCCCCGCCCAACGCGCCAGTCGAAGCATGGAAGTCAATGTTGTGTTCCATGATGTTGGTCGGCAAATTGCGCAAGGTGAGTTCGACATAGTCGCCTTCATGGACGACGATCAAAGGGCCAGGCACTGAGCCATTGTAGGTGAGGGCCCAAACTTCAGTTCCTTCATCATCAATCACCATTTTTTTCTCAATGATATCGAAGATGACCTCGACGATCTTTGGTTGAGGGTCTGCCGTTTGCTCATGCAACGGTGCAAAAGGCGGGGCGACCATGTCCTGTTTCACGCGCTGCAACTTCGAAAGGTCCAATGTAGGTGCAGCTGCGACGTTTGTCGGTGCCATTGTTATGGCCGCGGCACCTGCCAACCCACTCAGGGCGGTTGCCGATGTGGTCAAGAAATTGCGCCGTGTGGTCGAGGTGAGTTCGTGGAACATGTCAGTCTCCATTTCTGTTCTCACTGAAGATAGTAAGTCTTGGAGCGCTTTTCCTTGATCTATATCAAAGCGCCGAAGCCATAGTTGCGGTAGCTTCCCCCTGTCCTATTTGACAGGAGAAAAATAATGAAGATGTTGCGTGCTGTTTTGTTGACTGCTGGTGTTTTGCAAAGTTTTGCAACAGAGGCATACGCTGACGGAGATGTTGCGAAAGGTGCAATCGCCTTCAAAAAATGCATGGCATGCCATGAAGGAGCGAAACCTGCAAACAAACTTGGTCCACATCTCGTTGCACTCTTCGGACGCAAAGTTGCTGGCGTGGAAGGGTACAAATATTCAGAAGCCATGAAGGCTTATGCTGCGACCGTTCCCGCATGGGACGAAGCGAACTTCAACACCTATATTGAAAAGCCAAAAGCTGTTGTCATCGGGACCAAAATGGCGTTTGGCGGAATTGCAAAACCTGAAGAGCGGCTCAATCTTATCGCTTATCTGAGGACGCTGAAGTAAATCGTCAATTTGATAATTTGACCAGTTTGTTCACGTCAGGGATTTCAATGGTGCGATTGTTGATGATGACAATCACACCTGCGGTTCGCAGCTTGGTGATTTGCCTGCTCACAGTTTCAATGGTGAGGCCTAGAAAATCGGCGATGTCGGATCGGTTCAGGGGCAGGTCGATGAGCAGCGGCGATGACGCTTGAGACGTTTCAGGATTGATGCGCGTTGCAACAAAATGCAGAAAGGCCGCAACTTTTTCAATTGCGGTTTTGCGGCCCAAGGTCAGCATCCAATCATGGGCTTCCTGCAACTCGCGGCTGGCTTGCGAGAAAAGCTTATGTTCCAATTCCGGATTGGATTTGATCATCGACAAAAGTGTGTTTCGCGGGAATGAACAGAGCTTTACTTCTGTTGCAGCTTCGACTTCGCAATCGCTTTGTTGACTAAACGGACGGCCGAGAAAATCGGGAGCAAATTGCAGGCCCACGATTTGGCGTCTGCCATCCTCCGTGAGTTTACTGAGTTTAACCACGCCGCTCATGATGTTTGAATAGCGTTCTTCGGTTTCGCCTTCTCTGGCTATTGCGCGATCGGGCTCTACGGTGTGTTTAATGGTATGGCGACTGAGAGTAATAAGTTGATCGGGTGTCAAAACGCCGCAAATTCCTTGATGTCGGGCTTCACAAGAGCGGCATAAAACGGGCACTTCCGAATTGTGGATATCCAGCCGGTTCTGCAGGCGGGTCGCAATTTCCAACACGATTGCCTTTTCAAAAAATGCAGCAGATAAAAGTGTGTCCTTGAAGCGGCCACGCCCAACGTTCTACTTCAACGTTCTGATTTGTCCAGCCTGTGGAATATTGCTCTTGATTTCGTTTCGATCTCTGAATTGATGCCCAACCTCAGCTGTGCTGTCAATTGAGTCCGTTTGGCAAACGACGTGTGCTGGTTTTCCGCGTAACTCACCCAAGATACCGTAGGGGTTTTGGATCAAGCTGTTGATGGTTCAAACCGAAGAATTCCGGACGCGGGCCGCTGATGATGGGTGTAGATGCTCGAAATCCTGCAGAAATACTGTTTCCCTGCGCCAGTATGAAATTGATAAGGTTTCAGTTAGTTTTCGCCTTGGAAATACCCAATATCCGAATGGTTTGCCGAAACGGCAACTGCACCTCGCATTTGGCAAAAAAACATCAACAGCGACGGATTGGGTTGAACTTATCCGTCAGCCGCACGCAAAACTTTACGGAACCGCAATCGCACGCTGCAGTTTGCCTTTAACTTTCTCTACGCATGACCGACCGTCAATTCAACAGTGCGCGCGGATCATTTTGACGAGTCTGTTGTTTTCGTTGCTCGTAGCATATTCAACGCGCAACTTGGTTTTGCTCGCAACCAGACTGGCCAACATGGCTGCGGTGGCTGGAACAGCAGACGAGTCCATTCCTTTGAGAGTAAATACTTCTGCTTTGCCCTTTTTGCCTTTGATCGCGAATGCGACGACATCTGTTCCAACTTCCATGTGCAGCAGGCGGCCAGTGACATGTGGCGCAGCATCAGGAGTGGCGACCGGCTTTTTGTCTTTCTTTTTTGTTTTCTTCGCCGCTGCTTTCACAACAGGCTTTTCGACAACTGCTGGTACAGCAGCTGCTGGGACTTTGACTTCAACTGTTTCGTTCTCTCCCATACTGGTTCTCCTCGTTATTCTTCGGGACTAGATGTGCAATCCTATACATGGAGTGAGGCGGTTTTGCCGAGCATATTTTTATGACATTCACATGACAACCAGATGACAGTATCAGTGATTGCACAGCACTGCATGTTGGGCATAGCCACGATATGAAAGTGAGCTTTGGCTGACCATTTTCCGCGTTTGGGCTAACTGCTCGAATGCTTCAACAAGCGACTCCCGCGGAGTGACATGGAAACGTTGCAACCACGCGTAAAGCAGAGATTTCGTCACACCCGGCAAATTTGAGCAAGGGCCGAAATCAACCACATGGAGCTCACCCTTTGGAGCAAGCCGTTCGGTTGCCGTCCGCAATGCCTGCTGCCAATCCGGGATCATTGATAAAGTGTAGGAGAAGAGTACCCGATCATAGACAGGTCTGCCGAAGGCTGAACCGTCGAACGTCGTTGCGTCGCCTTGTGCCAGTTTCACGCGATGCCGCAGGCCTTCGCGCTCAACTGCATTTGTGGCGGATCTCAGCATCTCATCGGAAATATCGACGCCGTAAATGACGGCATCAGGATACTGGCGGGCCAGTTGAGTGAGATTGCGACCTGTGCCGCAACCCATTTCCAGCACAGATCCACCCGTCGGAGGCCTTAACCCTCCAATACAGTCATTGCGACCCAGGAGATAATAAGCCCGCGTAAGGTCGTAGAAGTGGCGCTGGACGCGGTACATGCTGTCCATGCGCCGCTTGTGGTCATTGGCCGAGGCGTCCTCAGTTGCAGCGTTGGTAAACATGAAAGCCGCCATAAATAGAAGATCGATCTTGCGTGTTCAATGATGCAGAGAGTTCGGAGAGATACGTCCAGCGTTTCAGTATGTCATCATCAACGCGACCGGGCAGGATGGTGTGCTCGCCTGCCGTGCGAAAAATGACACGGGCATCAGGTGCGGCAGAAGTCGTGATGGCGTTCCACAGATCATTGAGTTGATCGTCGTTCATCCAGTCTTGTGCGTCGAGTAACACGAAGCGATGCGCCGACGCTGCGGGCATTGCAGCAATTGTGTCGGTTAAAGACGCATGCAGCATAGTCACACGATCAACGCGCTTTTGAAGCGTACTGAACTGCTTGGCCTGCAAATAGGGTGGCAGTGGTCCGGCAGCATTTGGCGCATAGCCGCGGTTGAAAGCCTGCCATGCAAAGTAATTCTCTGACACTGGAAAATCACACGCAAGCTTTTCGAGCCGACGGCGCAAGACCTGAGCCATTGGTTTACCTTCAGACAGGGACTCATACTGTGACGGCGGTATGCCCAAGCCGAACAATGACGCGCGAAAGTTGGTCAGCCATTTGACAATCGGTTTGTCAAACAGTGGCGCAATCTCCTTGTCGAAATAGGCGCGCTGTTCCGCAAGGGATTCGCAGAGTGTCAGCTGATTCAAATCTTTGCCGACGACACGCGACAGCACATGTCCAGCGCCAATAAATCGACCGAGCAAGCCGCGACGGTAAATGTTGTTGGTGAAGCGCGACAACCGACGACGCCCGTTGGGCAATCGACTTTCCCAATAGCGGCGCGTTTGCCCATCAATGTTTTCCCGCAGATATTCATCGTAGTCGACATAATTTTCGCGTGACTTCGCCTCACCAAAAAAGCGGTAGAAGCTCTGCCAATCGGGCAAGTTCTTGAGTCCGGCAATCTTGAGTTTGACGAGAGCCACATGGGCGGGGCTTAAATCTACGGCAGTTATCCTTGCCGGATTGGCCGTAAGATAGCTCAACACGTTGCAGCCACCTGACGAGATGGCGACCACGTGATGGTGCGGCTCCAGTGCCATGGCCTTCATGTCCACCACCGGGTCTTCCCAGATTTGAGAGTAAACCAGCCCATTGAAGGCTTTTGTGAACAGGCGTTCCAGCACGCCATCCACAGAAAGTTTTCGGTTTTTGTGAACGGCCTTGTCCAGCAACTGCTGTGCGTGTTTACGGGGTTGTTCGAGTGTCAGTGCTGAGGTCATGGTGATTCCAGGATTCGGGTTGTGACCGGACTGGAATAAATTCGTCATATGACAGAATCGTCTCGATTGCCTCTGAACCTGTTTTGGGCCGTCATCAAGTTTTCATGAAAATCAGTGAGCGCTTGCGAAACACAAGCAGGACAAGCCATGTTTCAGAAGCCTGAATCCACCAAACGCTACCGCGCAATTTTTATCTCAGACATTCATCTGGGCACGCGTCGGGCGCAGGCTGAGGCATTTCTTGATTTTTTAGGTCACACGGAATCGGAATATCTTTACCTTGTTGGCGACATTATCGACTCATGGTCGTTGCGTCAGCACTGGCACTGGCAACAGAGCCACAACGATGTCATTCAGAAATTGCTACGCAAGGCCCGCAAAGGCACGAAGCTGGTCTACATACCCGGCAATCATGATGAAAACTTCAGAGACTTTATCAACCTGAAGTTTGGTAAAGTGCGTGTTCTTGAAGAAGCGATTCATACCTCGGCGACGGGTAAGCGCTACCTTGTTCTGCACGGCGACAAATTTGATGGGGTGGTGTGCTTTGCGCCGTGGCTGGCCAAGCTTGGTGACCAGGCTTACGAAGTTTCAATGTCGCTGAATGCAGCCGTCAACAAGGTCCGGCGGTTCTTCAAGTTACCCTATTGGTCGCTCTCCGCATTCCTGAAATACAAAGTCAAAAAGGCAGTCGAATTTCTGTCGCGTTTTGAGGAGGCTGTGGTGCGGGATGCCAAGCAGCGAAACTGCGAAGGCGTCATCTGTGGGCATGTACACACGCCGGACGACCGCATGATCGAGGGCATTCACTACTTGAACGACGGCGATTGGGTCGAGAGCTGCACAGCGCTGGTCGAACATCTGGATGGCCGATTTGAAATCATCGGCTGGCATGGGCGTTTTGCCGCACCTGTATTGCAACATCCTCCGCAATCAGTGCGGAAGCCATTCGAATTGCCGATTACGGCGTTGCTTTATTGAGAGTCATCTCCGTCACATAACCTCAACATGAGCGTCATCCAGTTGTGTTGCAGTCTGTGTTTACTGCACTGCAACAAGGATGGATATCATGCTTCAGGTTCACAATCTCGGAAAAACCTTCAATGGCAAACCTGCTTTGCAACATGTAACACTCGACATTCACAGCGGATCGTTTGTCGGCGTCATCGGCCAGTCGGGTGCGGGCAAATCCACTCTGCTCCGCTGCATCAATCGGCTCGTCGATCCGACTGCAGGGCACGTTCTCTTTGAAGGACGGAATGTGACTGCACTGCGTGGGAAAGCCTTGCGGGACTGGCGCGCGTGCTGCGGAATGATATTTCAGCAGTTTAATCTTGCGGGTCGACTGGACGTGATGACCAACGTGTTGATGGGCCGCATCAACTCCCTCAATACGTTCAGTTCCTTGCTGGAGGTGTGGCCGGAAGCAGAGAAAGTGAATGCCATTCGTGCACTCGCCCAATTGGATCTGGCTGACTTTGCTGGCCAACGGGCGGAAAGCCTTTCGGGTGGCCAACAACAGCGCGTGGCCATTGCGCGCACATTGGTACAAAATCCAAAAATAATTCTTGCAGACGAACCTGTGGCTTCGCTGGACCCCCGCAACACGCAAGCCGTAATGGACGCGTTGAAAGTCCTGAATCAGCAGTCTGGCATCACAGTTCTCTGCAATCTCCATTCCCTTGAACTTGCACGTGCCTATTGTTCACGCCTGATTGGCATGAAAGCAGGACGCGTGGTGTTTGATGGATCACCTGAAGCCCTGACGGAAGACGCAATTGTCGATCTTTACGGGCTTGAGGCCAATGACGTGATTGACGTGCCACCGAAGGCCGCCGCACGACCACAGCAACTGGCTCCAGCTTACGAATACGCTGCTTGAGCACAACAAAAATCTAACAGGAGATCATCATGATCAACCGTCGTCATCTCATTCAAGGAACAGTTGGCCTCGTTGCTGGCACATCTTTTGCACTTCCTGCACTTGCTGACTGGAAAGCCGATTACAAGGAATTGATATTCGCCACTGTGCCTGACGAAAATGCCACTGGCGTTGAAAAACGTTATGAAGCTTTCATGAACTATCTCTCAAAGCAACTTGGCGTTCCGGTAAAACTGCGCATCGCCAATGACTATGCTGCAGTTGTTGAAGGCCAGATTGCTGGCAACATCCACATCGCCCAACACGGCCCGGCTTCCTACGCCCGCGCTTTCCTCAATGGTGCAAAGATCGAGCCTTTCGGTATTCAAGTGAACGCCGACGGCACCAAGGGTTACTATTCGGTTTTGTACGTGAAGAAGGACAGCCCGTACCAGAAAATTGAAGACTTGAAGGGGAAGCCACTTGGTCTGGTAGATCCGAACTCGATGTCCGGCAACAATGCACCTCGCTTTGCCATGGATAAAATGGGCATTGATCCCGAAAAGTATTTCTCGAATGTTGTCTACACGGGCAGTCATGAAAATGCTGTGATCGCGTTACAGCAAGGTCAAGTAGAAGCTGCATTCAATTGGTGGAACGATGAACAAGAATCGATGCTGATGCGTATGGAACGCAAGAGCATGGCGAAGTATTCAGACTTCCGTATTGTTTTCAAGTCAGACCAGATCGTCAACTCACCCATTACCTATCTGACAACTTTGCCAGAAGAACTGAAAACTGCAATTCGCGATGCATGCTTCAATATCGGTACGAATGATGCCGAAGCCTTCAAGATCCTTACCGACGGCAAAGCGAAGCCTTGGGTGCCAACCAGTCACAAGGAATACGAAGTGGTTGTTGATCTCGTGAAGTTTGTGGATGCAATGCGCAAAAAAGCAACGTAACATTTCGACGAGAGCCCATTCGGTCGAATGGGCTCTTTTTTTGCTTTTAAATACGAACAGGTCCAAACCGTGCAGCTGACGTCATCAGAAACTGCAACCGCAACACTGCTCTCGGCATATGAAAAGACAGTAGCGACGCAGCGGCGGGCGTTCAGAGTTGGTTTGATTGGGCTCTGCCTTGCCGTCTTTCTGGCAAGTTGGATGGCCGAAGTTGATCTCCTAAAGTTTGTGGAGAATTCCGGAAATTTTTCCAATTACATTGGCCGTATATTTGTTCTTGATTCAGGCCCTGCCAGCGGGACTTTCGTGCTGAACGACATTGTCAGTTGGTACTGGGGGTTTTCGAAATGGACTTTGAAACTTCTTGAGACACTGCTTATTGCCTATGTTGCAACTCTGATCGGCGCCATTGGTGGTTTTTTCCTGTGTTTCCTTGCAGCCGGAAACCTCGGCGTCTCCAAGCCCGTGATATTCATTACAAGGCGTTTTCTTGAATTCTGCCGCACCGTTCCTGACCTCGTGTTTGCCCTGATATTTGTGCTTGCATTTGGACTAGGCCCGATGGCTGGCGTGCTTGCACTCGCCGTACACACCCTGGGAGCACTGGGTAAGCTATTCTACGAGGTGCTCGAGAATATTGATCAAAAACCAGTTGAAGGCTTGATCGCCAATGGTGGTTCCTGGACTAAAACGATGCGGTTTGCAGTTCTGCCGCAGGTGATGTCGAACTTCCTCAGTTATGGCCTGTTACGCTTTGAAATCAACGTGCGAGGCGCCTCAGTCATGGGCTTTGTCGGAGCGGGGGGCATTGGCCAGGATCTGATCGAAGCCATCCGCAAATTCTATTATCCTGATATTTCAGCGATGCTGGTGTTGATCATTATCTCGGTCACAGTCATTGACCTGTTCACCGAAAAACTGCGCCACCGCTTCATTTCACAACGTCATTAAAGCAGGGACCGACCATGAAGCCCGAAGCGCACACGGATGAAGATCTGCTGCAACGATATCCGGCTGCTTTCAAACCGCAGGGATGGTGGGGTTATCTGATCGCTCTCACGATGTCTGCGGTACTCGTCTATGGCTTGTTGCATCTTGGTTTTTCACTGTCCAAGTTTATTGCGGGGCTTGCCAATCTCGGCACGTTTGTTGTGTTGATGTTTCCGCCAACCTACGGCGAAACATCGGATTTGATACGTTATCTCAACGCACTGGGAGAAACCGTTGCGATTGCCTTTCTTGGCACATTATTGGCCGCAATAATTGCATTCCCGCTCGGGTTTTTGGCCGCCAAGAATGCGACGGTCAGTCAGGTCTTGCGGTTTTTCGCACGGCGCAGTTTTGATACTCTGCGTGGTGTCGACATGCTGATTTGGGCGTTGATCTGGGTCAATGTCGTCGGCCTTGGGCCTTTCGCGGGTGTTCTGGCGATCATGAGTTCTGATATCGGATCATTTGGAAAATTATTCTCTGAAGCCATCGAAGCCTCTGACCAGCGACCTGTGGAAGGCGTGCTTTCTGCAGGTGGATCACGCCTGCACGGCATACGTTTTGGCATAGTTCCACAAGTGCTGCCGGTGCTCATCAGTCAGGTGCTTTACTATTTTGAGTCGAACACCCGTTCGGCCACCATCATCGGTATTGTCGGCGCTGGCGGCATTGGCCTCACCCTGTCCGAACAAATACGCACCTTGGAATGGCAAACCGTGAGTTTCCTCATCATTCTCATTTTACTGACGGTGACGGCCATTGATTTCTTGTCCAACAGGTTGCGTAAAGCCATCGCCGGAGATGCACAAACAAGCATCTGACGTCAGATGGTTTGATAGACCAGTCGTCCACCCACGAAGGTTGCGATGGGGCGCGTTGACGTTTTGGGAACGACGATGATATCGGCACGTTTTCCGATTTCAATCGTGCCGCGATCGTCAAGTTGCATGGCGCTGGCAGGAGCTGACGACACCAGGTTCCACGCCGCTTCCAGCGAAAGCGCGCCTTTTGAGGCAAGTTGGAAAGCGGCAAGAAGGGGTGCTGGATAGTAGTAGTCTGTTGCCAAAATTGTGCACTGCCCCCGGCGCACAGCTTCTTCAGCAGAAATTGCACCGTTGTGACTGCCGCCGCGCACAACATTGGGTGCGCCGAAAACCACTGGATCCTTATGGTTCGTGGCTTCGGCTGCTGTCTCCCAATTCATGGGAAATTCTGAGATTTTGACGCCCATATCGCGAAATTCCTTTCGCATTCCGGGCGTTGTGTCATCATGCGAGAGCATGGCAATCCCGTGTTCACGCGCAATATTTGCCATTACGCAAATGGCGTTGGGAATTTCATCAACACGATCTCGCCGTTCCTGCAGCAGAGCATGATACGTCTCCATATCCAGCATGGCGCGATCCGCTGATCCACGGAGCTTCGATTCCATGCGCCCGCCTGACAGGCTGGATGAGGTATGATCGTTGAATGCTAGAGCAGGCTTTTTGGCGCGACGAAACAGTTCAATCACAGCGGGCGCTTCGTCAATGGCAAAAGTTTCCCAACGAACGTGAATCCGATTGTCAACGAGCAGTTCACGCTCCACGCTGTCGATTGCGGTGATGATGAGTTGAGCCTGTTCCAGGCTCCGCAGGCCAGGCTCCCATGAGAACGTTATACCATGGTAAGCCGTGGTGATGCCGTTGGCAGCAAGTTGACGATCCGTTTCCAGCATGGCCATGTCCAAGGGAAACATGGTCTTTGGTCTTGGCATGATGTTGCGTTCGAATGCATCGCCATGAACATCCACGATCCCCGGAAGAACCAGACAGTGTTCAACGTCAATCATGCGGGCACCAGCATAGTTTGCGCGTGGCACAATTTCGATGATGCGATCGGCATCGATTACGACGTCAGCTTGCTTGAGACCCTGATCGGGCGTCAAAACCAAACCGCCCCGCAGAATTGTCTCTGTGGCAGTGACCCTGTGCATATCCATCGTGAACCTCGTGTGTTCGGTTGGGGATGCCTTTCGTTCATGACAGTGTCATGAAACCCTGAAAATCAAGGTTTCTCATCATAATGGAGAGACGATATGAGATTCTGGACAATTGTGGCAACGGCCCTCGTGGCTGTTGGACTGGTGGTCGCACCTGCGGTGGCCGCAGACAAAATCCGCTTTGCAGTGACCGATGTTGAAGGCGCAGAGCAACTGCAACGCGAATACGGTGCTTTCGTCGAAGAACTTGAAAAAGTGACTGGCTACGAAATCGAATTCACACCTGTGAACAATCGCACTGCTGCCGTTGAAGCCATGCGGGCACAACAGGTTGATTTTGTTTTGACGGGTCCTGCTGAATATGTGGTATTCGCCAAGTTGACGGATGCAAAGCCGGTTGTGAGCTGGCAGCGCCCGGATTATTTTGCCCAAATTGTTGTCATGGCTGAAGGACCCATCAAGTCGTTGGCTGACTTGAAGGGCAAGAAAGTTGCTTTCGGCGAAGTGGGCTCCACATCTCAGCAGCTCGGACCTTCGCAGATATTAGCCGATGCCGGCTTGAAATACGGCGCAGACTATTCCGTGGAAATCATCAAGCGTAACGTTGCCATCGAAGCGATGATCCGTGGCGATGTGCAAGCCATTGGCATGAATCTTACGCATTTGCGTTCGGCCCGTGAAAAATTCCCCGGCATCAAGTTTGCCGTGGTTGGTCGTGGACCAGACTTGCCAAACGACATTCTGATGGCGGCCTCTTTTGTCCCAGCAGAGGTTGTTGCCAAGGTGAAAGCTGCATTCGTTGAAAAAGGTACGGAATTGATGTCGGGCGTCTTGAAGGGTGAAGACACCAAGAAATATGAAGGCGGTCATTTCATTGCTGAAGTGAATGACAAGGACTATGATATTGTCCGCGCCATGTATGCCACCGTTGGTGTGCCGAAGTTCTCGAACTTTATTGGCGAATAAGTGAACGCAGTCACACAAAACTTTGATGTGGCGACCGGACATGTTCCGGTCGCCATTTCCATTCGCAAATTGTGCAAGTCCTTTACAAAAGGTCGCGATGTCTTTTCCAATATCAGCTTTGATGTCGATGAAGGATCAATCGTTGCGTTGATCGGTGCCAATGGTGCTGGGAAATCAACGTTGCTGCGCTGTTTGCCACAGCTGATTGACAGTGACAGCGGCGATATCGAAATCTTCGGAAGCCGGGCAAATGGTCGCCGTGCTGATATGAAATTGACACGCTCCCGCATTGGCTTTGTGTTTCAAAACCACAATCTTGTAGGTCGGTTGAGTGCACTTACAAACGTTGTTCATGGCGCTCAAGCGCGAGGCTTTGGCCTGCGAGCCTGGTCACAGTTCCTGGCACCTCGGGCGTTGCGTCTGGAAGCACTTCAGTGTCTGGAGCGCGTCGGTTTGGCCCATGTGGCGGGTCAGCGTGCGGATTCACTTTCCGGCGGTCAATCCCAGCGCGTCGCCATTGCGAGAGCTTTGATGCAGCATCCGGACATCGTACTTGCCGATGAACCCGCCGCCAGCCTTGACCCGCAGGCTGGCGAGGAAGTGATGCAACTGTTTTCAGCACTGATGCGAGAAGAAAAAAAGACAGTGGTTTTTACGTCTCACAACCTCCTTCATGCACTTAAGTATTCCGACCGTGTTATTGCAATAGGGCGTGGCGGCATTCAACTTGACGCGCCAACGCGCGGGTTGAACGAACAGGATTTGCGGAACCTGTATGGCTGACTTTGCGCTTCCGGCACGGTTTGAAAAACCGAACCCATTGGCCTTTGCGATTGGCGTAGGCATCTGTTCTTTCATACTTGTCAGTTTCTATCACAGCGGATTGTCCTTCGAGAAACTTGACCGTGGACTGCCAGCTTTGGCACGACTGGGCGCACAAATGTTTCCGCCATCTGTCGAGCGCTTGCCACAAGTTCTAAACCTGTTACTGCAAACCTTTGAAATGGCCGTTGCCGGCACACTTCTGGGCCTCATCTTCAGCTTGCCACTGGCCATTCTGGCCGCTCCCAGTTTATCTCCCCATCCCGTTTGCGTGTGGGTTGTGCGGGGGGTGGTTGCACTTTTCCGCACCGTACCTGACTTGGTCTGGGCCATCGTATTTGTCATTGCGGTTGGCCTTGGACCGGCAGCTGGTGTGTTGGCCCTCATGATAGATACAATTGGTTTTGCGGCCCGCTTTTTTTCTGAAGCGATGGAGGAGACCGACAAAGGTCCGCGTGAAGCCTTAACCGCCATGGGTGCCAGCCGCAGCGGAATCATCTTTTCAGCTGTGGTACCCCAAGCCCTGCCATCGATGATCAATACATCGTTGTTTTCCCTTGAAAAGGCCACGCGCGGATCCGTTGTTCTGGGCCTTGTGGGTGCCGGGGGCATTGGCATTGAATTGAAGGTGTCGCTGGAACTATTCGACTACGATCAAGCCGCGACCACTATCATTGCGATCTTTATTCTGGTTCTGCTGGTGGAACGGGCGTCGACGTGGGTTCGCGCGCGCGTATTGTGAAGGTGCAATCACGGCGCAAAGCTCATCCACTGCTGTTTTTAACGCACCGACGTTGTTGATCCGCACAATAGTAGCAGCGCTTGGATAGGGTGCAACATTGCGTGACACGCGTGCCAAAGCGTCGCCATGTGTTTCCCGGCCACGCGCAACGATACGTTCAACCAGGATGTCGCGGGGCGCTGTAATTTCAACCACCGTCGTCTTGAGATAGCGACCGATAGCCTCGGCAATGATTTCTCGCGAGCAGTTAAACACGACAGTGCGACCCGCAGCGATATCCCATTCAACAGACACTGGAATGCCATAGCCATTGTTGTGGGCCTGCCACCAAAACGCAAACTCACCATCTGCGACCGCCAAAGCAAAAGCCATCTCACTCAAGGTATCATGATCCTCGGCCGCCGCAGTGGCTTTCCGCGTCACAATGCGTCTGGCAAATACCACGCGCGCGTCGCCGGCAAAATGTGAGCGTGCACCATTGATGACACTGTCCTTGCCAGCACCACTTGGTCCGACGACAAGGACGAGATGACCCAGCCGCTTGGACATCACATCACACGGCGGCCTTCGCGCCACACACGGCGGACAACAGGTTGCCCATTGTTCTGCGCAACCTGCACAAGGTCAGCGCGGCGGCCAACTTCCATCGCTCCACGATCATTGAGGCCTGCAGCTTTGGCAGGATTGAGTGTGACGAGGCGCAGAGCGTCAGGCAATTCAAAGCCTTTGACCATGCCGGGCATGGCGAATACCGCAGATAATAAACTGCACGGCACATAATCTGATGACAACACATCGAGGTGGCCATTGGCAGCGACTTGAGCTGCGGATATGTTTCCCGAATGCGAACCACCCCGCACAAGATTTGGCGCTCCCATCAACACAGCCAGGCCGTTGGAGTGTGCCGCTTCTGCCGCTTCTGCCGTGGTGGGAAACTCGGCAATTGACACACCGTCGCTCAATGCCTCGTCGACATGGGCGACTGTTGCATCGTCGTGGCTGGCGAGCTTCACGTCCAGCTCTTGCGCCAGGGACAGAATGTTGCGTTTGTTGTTTGCGGCATGTTTTGCCTGCAACTCGCGCCTTTCGGTGATGTACCCGTCCATCTGGTCAGGTGAAATGAGTTTCTTCCCGAAATAGTATTCCTTGAACTTGTCAAGTGACACAAATTGGCGGGCACCCGGCGTGTGGTCCATGAGCGAAAAAAGATGAATGTCGCCGGCGTCGGCAATCATGTGAGCCGCTTCCGTTGTATCAAAACACGGCATTTCACAGCGCAAGTGAACAAAGTGTTCAGCGCGAAGGTGGCCATCTTTCTGCGCGGAAGTGATTGCTTCAAGCAGAACCACGGCAAAGCGGGCGGATAGATCATTGGGGTCGAATGTACCGGCGCGCAAAGCATCGTAAACCGTGGTAATTCCGGAGGCTGTGATTTGCGCATCATGGGCCATGACGGCTGAAATCGCAGGCCATGTTACACCGGGGCGCGGGTGATAGTGCTGTTCCAGATGATCTGTGTGAAGTTCCACGAGGCCAGGGATCAGAAAGTTGCCATCCATATCTTCACCAGGCACCATGGTGGGTGCGGCTGAAATGTCAAAGATCATACCATTGCGCACCTGCACTGTTCCTGAGATGACTGCATCGGGCAACACCACTTGCGCATTTTTATAAACGTGTTCAAGCATCAGGCGACCTTCAGGGCATTGTAGATAAGTGACAGGCGATCACGCACGACGAAGTCCTCACCATCATCTGGTTCAACCAACAGCGACACTGCATCGACACTAAGGTTGTGACCCAGAACAGGTGCAAAATGCGCTTGGGCGATCGGCAAAATCCAAGCGGCCTCTTCGTCTGAAAGCCGTGATGTGAGAGTCATATGGAATTGAAACTCTTCGAACACATAAGGGTATCCCCAGCGCTGCAACAAGGCGTCCTGTGTATCGGTCAACCCGGAGGAGCGGCGCTTGCGAAGCTCAGCTTCACCCGGTGGAATTCTAAAGTCATCAAGGTGCTGCACACAATCAGCCGCCAGGTGACTGAGGGCGACGCTCTCACCTTCTGGAACGAGCGCCAAGAAGCCATCAATGATGCGAAGTTCAAGTTGACCTGCCAGAAAACTCTCATGCTGATTTGCAAGATTTCGCAAAGCCGATTCAAAACTTGCGAAAGACACACCTTCCTTCATGCGGAAGGGTGCTTTCAATGTGCCATGGAAGCCATAGCGACAGGCATCCATTGTGTATTCAGTCAGGCGTGGATCGGCGTGCTCAACCTCGGCGTTGGTATAGGCGTCCCTTCCAAGCCAGCTTGAGCCGAGCTTGTGCAACAGGCTCTCGGAATCAGGCGTGTAATAAATAGCGTAGCGCATTTCGGGATTTTCGCCCTGAGGTATGACGTTCAGATGTCAGTTCAGGGCAATGTCGCGGGTGCAAACTCTATGGCGTTCGTTCTCATCGTGGAACACCGCAATGACGGCACTGCCAGCGGTTTTGGCATCTTCGATCAGATCCATCACGCGACTTCGGTTGTCAGCATCGAGTGAGGCGGTCGGTTCATCCAACAGCAAAATCGGAAACGGTGCGGAAAAGCCCCGTGCGATGTTCACACGCTGTTGCTCACCGCCTGAGAACGTCATCGGTGAAAGATGCCAAAGCCGTTCAGGAATATTCAGTTTGGCCAGCAATTGACGGGCACGTTCCAGTGCTTCACCTTCATCCACGCCTCGGTCCAAAAGAGGTTCGGCCACAATGATTTCAGCTGGCACACGCGGTATGACGCGCAAGAATTGCGTGACGTAGCCAATTGTTGAACGGCGCAAATCCAGTATCTCATGCGGTGCGGCTGTTACAATATCAGCCCACGTGCTTTGGTTCCGCACACGGATATGCCCGCCGGAGGCGCGGTAGGACCCGTAAATGAGTTTCAGCAGTGAGCTTTTGCCACGACCGGACGGGCCAGTGATGGCGACGGCTTCGCCCGCTGCGACTTCAGCCTGCACGTCTTCAAACACGGGGATGACCACGCTACCTTGTTGGTGCAGCGTAAAAGTTTTTTGCAAACCTTCAATTTTCAGAACCGCATCCATAATTAAACCTGCAAAACCGATGACACAAGCAATTGCGTGTAAGGTGCTTGCGGATCTTCCAGAACTTGATCCGTGAGGCCGGTTTCAATGACGCGGCCTTGTTGCATCACCATCATGCGGGATGACAACAAGCGCGCCACAGCTAGATCATGCGTCACCACAATCGCAGCAAGATTGAATTTGCGCACGAGGCCGCGAATAAGATCAAGCAACCGCGCCTGCACAGACACGTCAAGACCGCCTGTCGGTTCATCCATGAAAATCAAACGGGGTGACGTCACGAGATTGCGGGCAATCTGCAAACGCTGGCGCATACCGCCGGAATAGGCCCAAGGACTCTCATCCATGCGATCTTTCGAAATTTCAACACGCGACAACCAATCCTCAGACTGATCGCGTATTCTGCCATAATGACGCGCGCCTACGGCCATCAAACGTTCACCCACATTGGCACCGGCCGAAACACCCATGCGCAAACCCTCTCGTGCGTCCTGATGGACAAAGCCCCAGTCCGTTCGCATCAGCAGGCGGCGCTCGGCTTCACTGAGTGACGCAAGATTGACGTTGCGGCCATCACGCATGGCATAAGTGACCTCACCGGATGAGGCCTGCAGGTTGCCGGACAAACATTTGAGCAAAGTTGTTTTACCGGACCCGGACTCACCCACAATCGCCAACACTTCTCCGGCGTGAAGATCGAACGAAACATTTTCACACCCGACACGACGACCATAGGTCTTTCCGACATCACGGGCTGACAGAAGCGTGTTCAAGAATTCGCATCCTGATGATTGGCACAAAAGTCTGTATCGGAGCAGACAAACATGCGACCGCCTTTGTCATCCGTCACGATTTCATCAAGGAAGCTTCCGTGTGCTCCGCAAATGCTACAAGGCAGATCCCAGTTTTGCACCTCAAACGGATGATCTTCGAAATCCAGGCTTTTCACCTTTGTAAAAGGGGGCACGGCATAAATGCGTTTTTCACGCCCCGCGCCAAACAATTGCAGTGCCGGACAGTCGTTGAGCTTCGGATTATCGAATTTTGGAATGGGTGAAGGGTCGAAAACATAGCGATCAGCCACTTTCGCGGGGTATGCGTATGTGGTTGCAATCTGGCCATATTGGGCGATGTCTTCATAAAGCTTCACATGCATCACGCCGTATTCTTCCAACGCATGCATCTTGCGGGTTTCTGTTTCTCGCGGTTCGAGAAAGCGCAAAGGTTCAGGAATTGGCACTTGGAACACGAGTATCTGGTTTTCCGTCAACGGTGTTTCGGGGATGCGATGACGCGTTTGAATGATTGTTGCATCCTCAGTTTTTTCCGTCGTTGCCACACCAGAAGTCTTGACAAAAAACTTACGGATCGAGACGGCATTGGTTGTGTCATCTGCACCTTGGTCAATCACTTTCAATGTGTCATCGGGGGTGAGTATCGCTGCTGTTACTTGCACGCCGCCTGTGCCCCAACCGTAGGGCATGGGCATTTCACGGCTGGCGAAGGGAACCTGGTAACCGGGTATCGCAACTGCCTTGAGGATGGCGCGGCGGATCATGCGCTTGGTTTGTTCGTTGAGATAAGCGAAATTATAGTTTGGCGCGTTCATTCAGCGGCCTCGCGGTTTTCGCCCATGATGTCTGCCCGCATGCGGCGGAGCATCACAAGTTCAGATTGGAAATCGACATAGTGGGGAAGCTTGAGGTGTTCAACGAAGCCGGTTGATTGCACATTGTCCGAATGAGACATCACAAATTCTTCGTCCTGTGCAGGTGCGACCCGCTCTTCGCCCAGTTCGCCGGCGCGCAGTGAACGATCGACAAGCGCCATGGACATGACTTTGCGTTCGCATTGACCAAAGCCCAAGCCATAGCCACGGGTGAATTGCGGCGGGATGGTCATCGAGCCTTTGAACTGATTGATCATCTCACATTCGGTGACCATGATTTCGCCGATGACAATTGGGAAGCCGAGTTCCTCTGGCGTGAACGAGACTTCCACGTGTCCCAACCGGATTTCACCAGCAAAGGGGTGCGTGCGGCCATATCCGCGCTGGGTGGAGTAAGCGAGCGCCAGCAGAAAACCTTCATCACCGCGTGCCAAATTTTGCAACCGAAGATCACGGCCCGCCGGGAAATTCAGCGGGTCTTGAGTCAAGTCTAAGGGTGCTTTGTCATCACCGGATAGCGTTTCCATCAAACCTTCGGCACTTAACAATTCCAAAACGCGCGGCATATCCCGGTTCAAAGTTGCCGGGGCAGTTGCAGCAGGCTCGACATCGTTCTGATGCGCCAAATCGAAGTCCAGTAAACGGTGCGTGTAGTCAAATGTGGGGCCCAGAATTTGCCCGCCAGGAATGTCCTTGAAGGCAGCTGACACGCGGCGTTTGACCCGCATGGATTTGCTATCGAGTGGTTCCGCATAGCCAAATCGCGCCAAGGTGGTGCGCGCAGCACGGATCAAGAAAATTGCTTCAATCAAGTCGCCGCGCGATTGCTTGATGGCAAGGGCTGCCCACTCACGGTCATATAGCGAACCTTCGTTCATTACGCGGTCTACTGCGAGCGTGAGTTGTTCGGCGATTTGCTCGAGCGTCAGGCCGGGCATCGACGTGTCGCCGCGCCGTTCTTCCGCCAGCAAGCGATGTGCTGCGTCAATGGCCATTTCGCCGCCTTTCACTGCCACGTACATCAGGCTGCCTCCCACATCTTGATCTGCTGAGAACGCGGCAGCGCCATTATTTCTTTGGCACTCGCAAACATGAAGTCGTTGCCAACGGGAAAATAGCTGCTGTTTTTTTGCATGTGCTGCCACATGCCTCTCGACACGCCTTCTACAGAGAGTTGCACAGGCTCTTTGAGTCCCGGACCAGAGACGGAAACCGTGTGCCCCCGCGCAAATCCCGATACTTGTAAAATCACTGTTGTGGAACGATCCGGATATTCATGACTGCCCAGGTTAAGCTGTGACGTGAAGGTGTCGACTTCGGAAACATTCGAAAGGACGAATACAGCTTCCATGGCATTCGCAACAATGGCTGCTCCGGTGTGAAAGCGCAGGTATTTGCGAACAATATCCACATTGAGATCAGGTGAAAGCCAAATCGGCGTTTGATAGTCAGCCAATGTCAACAAGGCACTTGCTGCAGCGGGCAGAAGCGGCAATGGCGCATCATCCACGGCGGCAATGAAAACCGGCACAGCTGGCGTTGAAAAACTTCTTAGAATGACCCGAAAAGCATGAGCTGCCTGCTCTGGAGATTGCAAAACGGTGGCATCAATCATCGCCGCGTACCATTGTAAAGAAATCAACTCTTGTTGCGGCAGCTTTTGAAGCAGACAGTTGGTGCGTTTCGAGGAGTGACTTTTCCAAAGCTGTCAGGATCGGCGCCATCACTGCCGGAGATTCCTGGAAGAGCGCGTCGCACAGAGCGGCACGGCTGGCGTGAGCAGCATTGCGGCCCATGATGTAGGCGTGGCCTTCAATGCCGGACGGTCGTACCAATGCACAGCGTGTCACGGTTGCTTCCCCGAGGTTGAAAGCATTTCCAGTTGCACCCATGCGACCACGCAGCATGACCAGTCCGACATCCGGACCCCGCAGTGTCTTGTGAGCTTCATGGGCGAATTGTTTGGTGAGGTCATCCAAAATTGCCCAAGGTGCGAGTGCGAAAAGTCGCATGACAGCGGCGCGATTTTTGTCGAAAGGCGATGGTTCGAAGTCCATGCCATTATTCAGCAGCGGAATGTAACATTGGCGTGACAGGTGTTTTGTCGTGCAGTACTTGGTATTTTTCAATAAAAGCTTCAGCGCTGAGGGCCCGGAAATCCGGCAGGGCAGTCCGCAGCTTTTCATGGTCCCAGTCCCACCACGCGAGGTCTTGCAAGCGATCTGAGATGAGCTGGGGATGGCGCCACTTGATAAACTTTGCGGGAAGTCCTCCGACAATGGCATAAGGCGGCACATCTTTGGTGACGACGGCGTGTGAAGCAATTACCGCTCCGTTGCCCACTTTTACACCCTTCATGATGATGGCCCCATGGCCAATCCAGGTGTCGTGCCCGATATGAACCGGTCGGGCGCGCCGCCAATCAAACACCAATTGCTCATCCGTCTCGTCCGGCCAATAGTAGCTGGAGCGATACATGAAATGATGCAGCGATGCGCGGTGGTGTGGGTGTTCGCCCGGGTTGATGCGGCTGAATGCGGCGACATTGACAAATTTTCCAATGACAGAATAAGCGATGTCGGCATAGCGATCCGTGTAGCTGTAATCACCAATGGTGCTTTCAAGAATTCGCGTGGATTCAGCGATTTCGACATAGGCACCAAGCTTGGCGTTGGTTATTTTTGCGCTGTGATGAATGACAGGCTGAAGTCCGAGTGTTGGCATGATCCGCTTATTGGCAGCACCAATGACAGCCCGATGACGGTTCGGGAACATTGAAATCAATTGTCGTGATGTGCCGGACTAGTCCCGGGTCCAGGTGATCTGGAACTCAAGCTCTTCCGACGATTCGTGTCGCTCGTGTTCAATTGAACACTTGGCATGCTTGGGAATGTAAATACGTTCGGATTGAACTTGTATTTCGAATGCGGTGCCAGTCTCCAACGCGTCGGCGAGGCGACGCAGCTTCGCAATAAAGTCAGCAACGGGGTAAGTTTTCGTGACGTCGCGATCAAATTCTGTTTGCACGGTTGCCAATCCAACGATGAAATTGAAAATAAGAATGAGCGGTTTAGCTGTTTGGCCGAACCGCCCGTGTTTAATGTTATTCCGCAGGAACGGGAGACATTCCTCCACTGAAATCAGTGCCGCGTCCCTTGCGCTTTGCAGGCAGCGTCACTTTTTGTGCGGCCACGTTGCGATCAACAGACTTTCGTTCTGCATCAATGCGGTTGATCAGGAGTTCCGCCCGTTCAATGCTTCCGAGGATGGCTAAAATGGCACCACGCTCACCGGCTGGAACGGCTGGACCCTGCTGCAACAGGCGCCAGCGAATGTCTTCAATGTCACCTGCCTTGTGGTGACCTGCGGGGAGCACCGTTTCGGGCATACCGTCAGTGTTCAGGATTGTATTGAGCGAGTGACCGACGCGGTTCAACGATTCATCAACGAATTTTTGCCCCGCCGCACCAAATTTCTCGCGCTTCACGCGACGTGCAATCTGGTGCAGCGACTCTGCCAGGCTGGCTGAAAAGTCAGCTTCTTCAATCAGGCTGGCAACAAGGTCTATCTCTGCCGCTGGCATATCATCGCGGAACATCGAAGCTGAGTAGCTGCGAATGTCACGGTTCAGAATGTCAGTGGCGAGATAGTGCTCACCGGGATCAGATGGTGCTGTTTTATCGCCCTTTGCGCTGCCGAGGAACATGGCGCCAGCTTTCAGGTGGCGTTGGGTTTCTTGCTGAACAGCAGGAACGGCTGACGCCAGATTACCCACCAGTTTACGATCAAGGTAACGCGGCACTGAGAAATCTTCGATGTCCTCTTCAGAGGTGCGCCCCACGCGCGACAATACACGGTCGAACACACTGATGAAGGGGAACAGCAGCAGCGTGTTGAACACATTGAATGCCGTCGAGAACACGCCCACGGCCACCGGCACCAGCGGGAAGGTTTCCTTGCCATCGACCAACACAGGAAGAGCAGGATCGCCGCCAAACCAGTTCATCGCGTATTTCAGCACCTCAAGGGCCGGGAAGAACAACAGCAGCATGACTGCCACACCAATGAAGTTGAATGAGATGTGCGCGTAGGCCGCTCGCTTTGCATTCTTCGAGAGGTTGAGAGAGGCCATCCATGACGTGATCGTGGTGCCAAGGTCGGCACCCAGGGAGAAGGCTACTGCGGTTTGCCAGTCAAGAACACCTGAAGCACCGAGCCCCATCACAATACCAATTGTTGCAGATGACGAATGAATAAGCGCCGTAACCAATGCCGCGATTAAGACGCAAGATACCAGTCCTGCATAACTTGTTGCCTGCAATCCGGAAATCACTTGCATGACTTCAGGCATATTGCGCAATGGCTTCAAACCGCCCGTCATCAAATTCAAGCCGTAGAAGATCAGAGCAAAGCCCATGCACGCCAAGGCGATGTTGCGCACCTTGTCGCTTTTGGCAAAGACATACAGCAGCGCGAAGCCACCGCCAAAAAACAGTCCCAAAGGGCCGAGTGGCAGTGCAATCAAACCGTTGCCCAGCGTGGTGCCGATATTGGCACCCATAATGACGCTGATGGCGGGCCGTAATGCGACCACACCCGCATTGACCAAACCAACAACCATCACGGTCATTGCGGTGGAGGACTGGATCACACCCGTGATAATTGTTCCAGCGATCACGCCCTTGATCGGGGTGCCTGCCATTTTTGCGAGCCACTCGCGCATTCGATTGACGCTGAGCGCCTGAATACCATTGGCCATGAACTCGAGACCCAGCATGAAAATGCCGAGCCCTCCGATAACGGGTACGAGGATTTCTCTGAAAATATCAATGTCCATGGTGCTCCACCCCTAGGTTGACTGACGGAATTGTTTTGGTTCTTACGAACCGTTGCGGAAGGCGCTTGCCCAATAGGCGTTTACGGTTTTGGCCGCCGCTTCAGGCAGCGGAACAAATCCAAGATCCAGTGCGGTCTGATCGCTGTGCTGATAGACGTAATTAAAAAAGCGCAGCGCACGAGAGTGTCCGGCGGCACGTCCACTGTTGCGCCGCATGATGGCATAGGTCACGGCAGAAATCGGGTAAGCACCTGCAGCTTTGCTGTTGATAAGCGATGTCGCAAAATGTGTTTCAGCTTTCAGGTCTGACCCATTGATTGCGGCAGAAATGCTCGCCTTGTCGGGCGCACTGAAGGAGCCGTCAACCAGACCCACCATCGCGATGTTGAGGCCCGCGCGTTGCGCTTGACCAAATTCCACATAGCCGATGGCACCCGCCGTGGCTTTTACTTCTGCTGCAACAGCGCCGCCACCCTTTACAGCCTTGCCGAGAGGCCAGCTTACAAGGTTTGCAGCGCCATATTTCTCGCGCCATTCCGTGTTGGCCTGTGAGAGATAAGACGTCCAATTGAACGTTGATCCTGAACCATCGAGACGTGCCACAACAGCAATTGGCAAATCTGGAAATGCTACGCCTTGATTTGCTTTGGCAATTGCGGGGTCAATCCAATTCTGGATCTTACCAAGATAGATGTCGGCCAAAACGGACGCCGACATGTTTATTTTTGTCTTTTCCAGAGTGGGTATGTTGACGACGACGGCAATGGCACCTGCAACAATCGGGAATTGCGCGAACCCTGCCTTGTCCAACTCAGCAACCGACAAAGGATAGTCCGATGCAGCAAAATCAATCTCTGGTCTTTGCAATCGAAGAATACCACCCAGCGAACCCACTGGTTCATAACTGACAGCGTTGTCGTTGGTGGTGAAATCACCATCGCCTGACAGGAAAACTTGATACTCGCCAGATGCGCGCTGAATGAGGGGATAAACAAATGTCGAACCTGAGCCCTGAATCGGATCAGCGACGGCTTGTGACATTGCAAACACGACAACCGCAATCAAGCCCGCGCAAAATCTTAACATGTCCCCTGCCTTTCACGCCACATCCCAAAAAAAACGCTATTGAGATTGAATGACGGACTCATGACGGGAGTGCTGATCCGTAGGTTGGAACGGAGAACCTCTATGGCGTACAGTTGGACTGAAGAGCAGAAAGTCTCTCCGCTTTTTCCGGGTAAGTCCACCACGTCCAACCTTGGACCAAAGGCTAGACCCAATTGGGATGGCGTCCTGGAAGGGATTCGAACCCCTGACCCCCGGTTTAGGAAACCGGTGCTCTATCCTGCTGAGCTACCAAGACGTTGTCAGCATCCTTAAATGTGTTCTGCGTTTGGGTCAAACTGGACCTAGAGACGCGCATGACATTTGGTTATGACAATGGCATTCACGCCCCGGAGACAGACCCTCATGAAAATGACCACAGAAGAAGCCTTTGTGAAAGTGTTGCAGATGCATGGGATACAACATGCGTTTGGTATCATTGGTTCGGCCTTCATGCCGATCTCCGATATTTTCCCGAAAGCCGGGATCACGTTCTGGGACTGTGCCCATGAGGGGTCGGGCGGCATGATGGCGGACGGCTTCACGCGGGCTTCAGGCAAAATGTCGATGATGATTGCGCAAAATGGGCCGGGCATTACCAATTTCGTGACAGCCGTGAAGACGGCTTATTGGAACCACACGCCCTTGTTGCTGGTGACACCGCAAGCCGCCAACCGCACCATTGGGCAAGGCGGGTTTCAGGAAGTCGAGCAAATGGCCCTGTTCAAGGACATGGTGGGGTATCAGGAAGAAGTGCGCGACCCCTCCCGCGTGGCTGAGGTTTTGAACCGTGTAATCTTGAACGCCAAGCGCTTGTCAGCGCCTGCGCAGATTAATTTCCCGCGTGATTATTTTACGCAAGTCATCGACATCGAGTTTCCTGCGATTGTCGAGTTTGAACGGCCGACGGGTGGCGACGATGCAATTTCTGCTGCTGCTGCGTTGTTGTCAGAGGCGAAATTCCCGGTGATCCTCAATGGCGCTGGCGTGGTCATTGGCGGGGCCATCCCCGCGTCGAAGGCTTTGGCAGAGCGATTGGACGCGCCGGTGTGTGTGGGCTATCAGCACAATGATGCGTTCCCAGGTGGGCATCCGCTGTTTGCGGGGCCGCTTGGTTACAATGGTTCGAAGGCTGCGATGGAATTGATCAGCCAAGCCGATGTGGTGTTGGCGCTGGGCACACGTCTCAATCCGTTCTCGACATTGCCGGGTTATGGTCTCGACTACTGGCCAAAGACGGCAAAGATCATTCAGGTTGATATCAACCCCAATCGCATTGGTCTGACCAAGAAAGTCACCGTCGGTATTGTTGGTGATGCGAAGAAAGTTGCTGACGGCATTTTGGCCAAACTTTCGGCCACCGCTGGTGATGCGGGGCGTGCCGCGCGGAAGGATCTAATTGCGACAACGAAGTCACGATGGGCGCAACAGTTGTCATCCATGGATCATGAGAATGATGATCCCGGCACGTCGTGGAATGAACGCGCACGCGCGGCCAAACCAAAATGGATGAGCCCCCGCATGGCCTGGCGCGCCATACAATCGGCGTTGCCGCGCAATGCCATCATCTCCTCTGACATCGGCAACAACTGCGCCATTGGAAATGCATACCCCTCGTTTGACGAGGGACGGAAATATCTGGCCCCCGGCCTGTTCGGTCCTTGCGGCTATGGTCTTCCGTCCGTCGTGGGGGCGAAGATTGGTTGCCCTCATGTACCCGTGGTGGGCTTTGCGGGCGATGGTGCCTTTGGCATTGCCGTCACGGAACTCACCGCCATCGGCCGCAAGGAATGGCCGGCGATTACCATGGTGGTGTTCCGCAATTATCAGTGGGGAGCTGAGAAGCGCAATTCCACGCTGTGGTATGATGATAATTTCGTAGGCACGGAATTGGATGAGCAAGTGTCTTATGCAGGCATTGCAAAAGCCTGCGGTTTGCAGGGCGTTGTGGCGCGGACGATGGAAGACCTGCGCGATGCTTTGGCGAAGGCGGTTGAGGACCAGATGAAGCACGGTAAGACGACGTTGATTGAAGCCATGATCAATCAGGAACTGGGAGAACCGTTCAGGCGGGATGCGATGAAGAAGCCTGTGGAGGTGGCGGGGATTAATGCGGCGGATATGCGGGAGCAGGCGGGGATTTAGGCTTCATCTAAACTGCGTTGGACACAGCAGGGATTGCCGAACGCCAAAACATCTGACGGGATGCTTTTTGTGACCACGCTGCCTGCTCCAATTGTGGTGCGGGAACCGATTGTTACGCCCGGCAGAACTGTGACATTGCCCCCTATCCAAACATGTTCTTCAATTACGATGGGGGCAGAAATACCATAACCACCGCAAGTAAAACCGGCGTGATCAAACACAGAGCGCTGCATCGGATCGAGAGAATGGCTGGTCGAGAGGAATAGACAGCGCGGGCCAATCATTACGTTTTTTTGAATTGTAATTCGCGCATTGTCTATAAACATGCAGTCCCGATTTACGAACACGCCTCCAGCCATTTCAATGTGTCCGTACTCCAATGTTAACGGACCCATGATGTATGAGGGCGCATAAGACAGGAAAATTTCTTTTAGGAGTCCGTGGCGTTTCGCTTGATCAGATAATGGAGTTGCGTTGAAGGATTCAAGTTTCTCCGCAATCAAGCTGGCGCGTTGAATGCACTCTATCTCGGGCGCATAATAAGAACCTCCGTCTAACATTTTCTGGTAATTTGAAGCCATGGAGATCACTCTTTTTTCTGATTCTGCACTCAACCTATCTCAAATTTTAATGCGCTCAATACCAAGGATTTGGAAAAGGGGATTTGTGGTCACAGGTGGAGACTTGAAAGTTTCTGACATAATCCTCCGTTGATCTGATGAAGTTCGTAGCAGTGGCTGATAAGAGCACCGCTACAGCTACTCAAAGCGGAGCGACTCGCATGCAATTTTCACTGAACCACATGGTCGCCCCAAAGCTTGGGTATAACGCGTTCTTTGATCTGGCCTTGCGTTTGGGTGTGGATGCGGTGGAAATTCGCAATGATATACCGACTGCTTTGATGGGCAATAAAAATGCCAAGCTGATTGCGGCGCTCGCCAAGGACAAGGGCATTACGATTATCAACGTCAACGCGTTGCAGCGTTGGAACCAGTGGTCAAAAGCGAAGTCCGATGAAGCGAAGAAGCTGGCGGAGTATACGGCTCTCACTGGCGCAAAGAATTTGATCTTGGTTCCCACCAATGACAAGAAATTCCGTCCGTCACCGCAGGAACGTTTGGATGGCATTCGTGTAGCGCTTGATGGTTTGAAAACCATTCTCAAAGAGCATGGACTGATTGGCTGCGTGGAGCCACTTGGTTTTGCTGAATGTTCATTGCGTTTGAAATCAGAAGCGCTGGCGGCGATTGATGACGTGGGAGGGACGAAACGCTTTAAGGTGACGCATGATACCTTCCATCATTTTGTAGCAGGCGAGAAGGAAACCTTCGGAGCCCGCACGGGATTGGTTCATGTGTCTGGTGTTGTGGATCGCACATACACGATCGATACCATGCGCGATGCGCAGCGCTGTTTGGTTGACGCCAACGATATGATCGACAACAGGGGTCAGGTGCAGAGGCTGATGGCTGGCGGTTACAAAGGTTATGTGTCGTTCGAACCGTTCTCAAGCGCAGTGCATAAATCCAAACAGATCGCCCGCGACTTGGCGCGCAGCATGGATTATCTCGAGTCATAAAAAAACCCGCGAGGGCAGTTGCCGCTCGCGGGTCTCTTGATGCTGTAGATTGGTCTATTTGCGCATCTTTCACTTCGCGAGTGAAGGACTTTCTTGTCCGATGCGTTATGCTGCTTCTTCGGCAGAATCTTCTTCAACTTTTTCGCTTGCTGCAGCTGCACCGCGCTTGGCATTTCTTGCCAGGAAGTCTTCGAGTTCCTTGATGCACTGATCTTCGTCCACCTTGCGCACGGCTGCCAACTCACGGGCGAAGCGGGCGAGGGCTTGTTCGAACAATTGGCGTTCGGAATATGACTGCTCAGGCTGACGGTCCGACCGGTAAAGATCGCGGATCACTTCCGATACGGCAATCATGTCGCCAGAGTTGATCTTCGCATCATATTCCTGGGCACGACGTGACCACATGGTGCGCTTGATGCGGGCACGGCCACGGATCACTTTCATGGCTTGCTCGATCATGGTGCGGTCAGCCAGGTGGCGCATGCCCTTTTGCTCGGCACGGTTGGTTGGCACCTTGAGGCGCAATTTTTCTTTTTCGAAATCGACGATGTAAAGCTCAAGCTTGATGCCGGCAATTTCCTGCTCTTCAACATTGGTGATCTTGCCAACGCCGTGGGCTGGATACACCACCAATTCGCCAATCTTGAATGATGGCTTCTTCGCGGGCACAGGTGCGGCTGCTGCCTTCGGAGCTGGTGCAGCGGCCTTTGGAGCAGCAACAGGGGCTGGAGCGGCTACGGGCTTTACCGCCGCAACTGGCCTTACGGGCGCTGGCGCTGGCTTTACGGCCAATTTCGGCTTTGCAGCAATTGGCTTTGGAGCGGGTGCTATTGGTTTCTTGGCGACGGGCTTTGCAGCCACAGGTTTAGAAACAGCTTTGGCAACGGGTTTTGCAGCAGGTTTGGCCTTGGCCACTGGTTTCTTGGCAACAGGTTTTTTTGCTGCTGCTTTTGCCACTGGTTTCTTTTTGACTGACTTCGACGTGACCATTTTCTGCCTTACCCTTGCTTTTCAAACACTTGGCCGGTTTCCAGCCATTCTTGCCGCAACACTTGGGGATGGTTCGGGCGCAAAAAAACCGAGCAAAAAGCCCGGACGCACCCAATAATCCCCCGCATCACTTACATCGGCAGACCATAGCACAGATTTAAGCAAATTTAAAGAGAAAGCCGTCCGTACACGGCGCATTGCTGTAAAGTGTTCACAGAAATGGTTAATTCACGTGCTTTTAGTCACCTTCACCCGGATTTGGGGAGAAAAGAGCCAGTTTTCCGGGTTTGCCGTCTTGTTCCTTGGCGTCGGCGGGGGCATCGCGCTTGATCGTTATGTTTGGCCATTTTGGCGCGTATTCGGTGTTGAGTTTCAACCAGCTCTCGAGGCCGGGCTCCGTATCAGGCTTGATGGCTTCGGCGGGGCATTCAGGTTCGCAGACGCCACAGTCGATGCATTCATCGGGGTGAATGACCAGCATGTTCTCGCCTTCATAGAAGCAATCCACCGGGCAGACTTCCACGCAGTCCATGTATTTGCACTTGATGCAGTTCTCGGTGACGATATAGGTCATTGCAGATTATTCCAGTCGGGTCTTTTTGTTTGAGCAACTTGCGCGTCGCAAGGAAGCACTTGCTCGCCCGTTGCTCTGCGCGGTTACCTAGCAGACAGATTAAGGTGTTGCATCTGCTTTTTCAGCACAGGTGAGGTCTTGGTAAAGCTGGCTTGCGACAGTCGCTGAGCCGCGCCGTTGCGCTTCGCCTAAAACCCGTGCGACTTTGATGTTAGAACCAATTGCGATTGTTAAGACATCACCGGGCTTGATCAAGCGATGGCACTTTTCCACCCGCTCGTGGTTGAGGCGGACTTTTCCTGACTCAATGAGTGCAACAGCCGTGGAGCGATGCTTGGCAAAGCGGGCGTAAACCAACCACTTGTCCAGGCGTTGTCCCAATCAGCTGTTTCCCTGACCCATGGTGGCCTTCAAGGCCGCCAAAGCGGCAAAGGGTGAATTGGGATCGATGGGTTTTTCAGGACGCTTCTGGCGTTCAGGTTTTGCCTCCGGCTTCCGGTTGTGTTTGTCGAAAGGTTTTTTGCCAGCCTTATGGTCGCGTTTCTGGAATGGCTTTTCGGCGCGTGGTTTTTCGATGCGGGGAGGCCGGGTTTTGAACGGTCCCATGCCTTCTGGCCACCAGATTGCAATCTCTTGCATTTCCGGTAGTGCTTCAGGTGCAGCTTCAACGACTTCAGATGTTGATTCAACTGCCGCCGTGGCTTCAGGCGTTGATTCAACAACTTCGGGCACTGGTTGAACCGCCTGGACCAGTTTCGGAACATGCTTTATTTGTGAGCGATATCCGAGGCTTATGAGGATGTTTTGAAAGTCTTCGCCGGAACAGCCAACAATCGACATCATGTCGGGCACGACCGTAAAGCCACCGCCTTCCACGGACCCTGCCGGGCGTTGTTCTTCAGGAATGCGCGGTTTCCAGAACAGGCGGTCGCGGATCATGTCGGCCAGGCGTTCCAACATATCGACGCGCACCGCACGGGTGCCGGAAATGCGATAGCCGCCCATGCGGTAGAAGCCTTGCGGCAAGTTCATATCGGCGACCATGGAGGTCAGGCCATTGGGAGGCAGGCTTGGCACCGGACCTGACACACTTCCGGCTTTTGATTGTTCAAGCCACCAGAGCAGCATGCGGATTTCGGTTGGCGCGGGCTTTAAGAGTGCTGGCAGGAAGAGTGTGTGAGCGCCGAAGCGCACTCCAAAACTTCTGAGTTTGGCCCGGTCTTCCTGGCCAAGGTTCTTGACTTCCGTCGCCACGTCTTCACGCGGCAGCACACCAAAATTCTCAGCAATGCGGTAGGCAAGGCCGCGCGTGGTGTTGTCCAAGGTTTCCGGCTCCTCGAGCTTAAGCAAAGGTTCGATGGCGGCGGTGATGGTGCGGTCAACAAATTTCTGCAGGCGCTGGCGCACGTCCTCGCGCAGCGACGGCGAAAGCAAATCATCCGCGATCACTTCAACGCGGGGCCCGAAGCGGGTGTCGCCGGCGTGAACTTTGCCGATGGCGTTGTTCTGCCACACCACATCGCCATGGCGGGTGAGGCGCAATTCCGTGTCGGCGGTCGTCGCCAAAGCGATAGCGCGCGCTGAGACTTCGGTCGTTAAAGCCTGAACTGCAGCTTGCTTCATCAAACGGCTTTCACCACCATCCAATGCGTCGCCCGGCACAAAACTCAATCCGGCGATACGGCCTATGACTTCGCCCTCAACAGAGATGGCGCCATCTTCTTCTACACTCGACATCAAGCCTTCCTTTTTCGCCAGACGGCGCATCAATACACTGGTTCTACGATCAATGAAACGCTGTGTCAGCTTTTCATGCAAAACGTCAGAAAGACGGTCTTCAATCTCGCGGGCACGGGATTGCCAATACATCGGCGCTTCCAGCCA